>JADJPV010000006.1 GCA_016713085.1 Chitinophagaceae bacterium
TACTAAAACATTTCAGAAGCCGATCATAAAACAATGGCTGGAATGTTTTACTTGTTTATGCTAAATTCTTTACTTTTTCTGTTTGATGGGTTATACAGATTACGGATTTACCTACCATATTACTGATTGGGAGGTGATGAGTAATTACAATACAGAACCGGATACGATCCCGCAAAAAACGAAATCGATTTTAAGCCAACTGTTCGGCGAATGGTAACTTGCGTAATCGTTTTCCGGTTGCTGCAAAGATTGCATTGCAAGCGCTGCTGCAACAGGCGGTAAGCAGGCTCACCTAAACCGGTTGGGGCTTCATCTGATTCCAAATTGTACATCAATTTCTGATGGTGCATCTTTCATGCGTAGAAACTTATAAAGATGAAAAATTTGTTTCGGCCACAGCACCATTCACAAATGTAATTTTCGGAAACATTGCATGGCTGATGCCATCAACAATTGAACCCTGCACCTGGTTCTGCACCGCTCAAATTAATTACACGACCACAGTTTACCGCACAAAACACTTTCTTAACCTTCGGTTGTCCATTTACCATTTGCACATCAACTACCTGCGCCACAAAGAACCAAAGGAAAACCAGGTTGAAAAACTCTGAATACGCCAGGCGTTTTTTGTATCCCTTGCTCATCTTCTACTACAAGTTCAATCACACTTTTATATTTCTCCGGATCGTAATTAATTTTTCAAACAGTTTGTTCTTTGCTTTTTTCAACAATTCCAAACGAAATGCAACCGGATCTTTTTCAATGCGGTGCATACTTCGTCCATAAAACTTTCGGCAACAAATGCTAATGTGTTTGCACCGGGTGCTCTCCACCAGCCTGTTGGTGTATTGCTTTGTGAAGCCTTGCCCCTCTGCACGGTAGTTTTGCAACAGCTCCTGCAACATAACTATCACCCCTCACACCACGACCAATACCAACACCTGATTGATGCCATGATAATAAATTGTCGACTGAGAGTGCCGCACGGTATCTCCACATTTCTGCCGGACGATAGAAATCATTTTGCATGTCATCTTCCCGTGTCCATTGTACCTGCACCGGGCTTTGTGCTGCAGCCGAGATCAACGCAGCTTCCACAGCATTATCAGTCATTAACTTTCTGCCAAAACCACCACCTTGTCGGGGCGATGAAATGGTTATATTTTCTTCCGCTATTCCTAATTGTTTTGATACTTCGCTTCTTACTGAACCGGGCACTTGTGTTGGACCAAACAATTCTACTTTCCCATCTTTCACATTCGCATAAAAATTCAGCGGCTCCATCTGTCCGAGCGACAGTGCAGGTATTTCATATGTTACATCAAGAATTTTGCAGCACCTTGTTTTCGCTGCATCAACATCTCCATCATTCCTGGCAGGTGCTGTTGGTGCAGGTTTTTCAAGCAAGGCTTTAAACGTTACAAAATGTTCTGCACTGTTTTCTAATTTTTCTCCTGCATTCCATTGAATCACCAATGCATCTCTGCCTTTTTTTGCAGCCCATGTTGATGTTGCAAGAACCGCAACTGCATTCTTGATCTTCACTACTTTTTTTACCCCTTCAATTTTCAACGCAGCGGCATCGTTTACTTCGCCCAATGTTTTTCCATAGGCAGGAGCACGGCTTACCATGGCGAACAGCATTCCTTCTCTTCTTGTATCAATTCCAAATAATGGCTGACCGGTTACAATTTTATGTGCATCTACATCAATAACACGTGTGCCGATGAGTTTAAATTCTTTCGGATCTTTTAAGGTTGGTTTAGTTGGCACTTCCAATTTCGCTGCAGCGGATGCCAACGATGCATAACTCAATTTTTTCCCACTTGCAGTATGTATTACTTCTCCATTTTCAACTCCGCATTCAGTTACAGGAACATTCCATTGCTGTGCTGCAGCAGTCGTTAACATTTCACGGGCTGTTGCTCCAACTGTCCGTAATTCAGTAAATCGTCCTCTTACCGATCCGCTGCCACCAGCAGTTTGTCTGCCCATTTTACTGTGTAATGGTGCTAATTCAACCTTGATCTTTTTCCAATCAACACCCAGTTCTTCTGCAATGATCATTGGTAACGATGTTTTTACACCCTGACCAATTTCCGGGTTCGGTGCCAGTAACACAATCGTACCGTCAGCAGCAATTTTAATATAAGCATTCGGTGCAAAAACCATTTCTTCCAATGCGCTTGCTTCTGCAGGCAGGTTGAATAAACTGAAACCAATCAGCATACCACCACCTGATAAAGCAGATACTTTCAGGAAGTTTCTTCTTGAATGTGTTGTAGCCATAATTATTTTGTGCTTTGTTGTTTGGCTGCTAAATGAATTGCTTTACGAATGCGGACATGTGTTCCGCATCTGCAGATATTTCCCGACATCGCATTATCAATATCCTGATCAGTTGGCTTGGGGTTTCGTTTTAATAATGCAGCTGCACTCATGATCTGGCCCGCCTGGCAATAACCACATTGCGAAACATCGAGTTCTTCCCATGCCTGTTGCAAAGGATGATCACCCTTTTCGCTTAATCCTTCAATGGTAACAATGGCATTATTTTTTACAGAAGAAACAGGTAATGAGCAGGAACGGATAGCTACACCGTTTAAGTGAACGGTACATGCACCGCATTGCGCCATGCCGCAGCCAAATTTTGTACCAACAAGATTTAAATGATCTCTCAGCACCCATAAAAGAGGCGTTGCAGGATCTACATCAACCGATAGCGTTTTACCATTTACGTTTAAATTAATTGCTGCCACGGAGGAATACTTTTAGGTAAGTTAGCTATTCTCCAAAACATAAAAACATAAATCAACCACAATTATATGAATGCCTGATTTGTGAAGACCAACGGGAACTGAATAAAAGAATTTTACCGGTTATTACTCTTGTACTCTTCTTCTGTTACGGGCTGCAACCAAACGACGGCATTTTTTTGCGTGTTGGTGATAGCAACTTGTACAAATCCTGAATCAACACTTGCTCCATGCCAATGAGTAACATTAGGCGGGCACTTTACAGTATCTCCTTTACGCAGGATTCTCTTTGGACTTCCTTTTTCCTGGTAATAGCCCACACCATCGATCACCAATAAAATTTGTCCGCCTGGATGATAGTGCCAGTTTGTTCTTGCTCCCGGTTCAAAAGTTACATTACCTACTGAGGTTTGATTAAGGCTGTCGCTACCAACAAGCGGCTGTAGGTAAGCCGTCCCGGTGAAGTTATTATTCGTGATTTTATTGCCTGTTGGGAAAATGAGTTCAGGTTTATTTTCCTTATTTGTTTGATGATTAACTGTTACAGCAGGACTTTTTTTCAACACAGTCTGTAACACATCATTTGCAGCAATGCCATCTTTTGTGGAAACTTTTGTTTGAATGATCGTTACCAGTTCAACAAGTTGTGCTTCTGTTAATCCATTGTAGATACCTACATTGAAATGTGAACGCAACTGATTTTCGACGCCACCTAAACCAGCCAATGCAGAAATGGTAGCAATCTCTCTTGTTTTCCAGTCAATATTATCCCGTCCGAAAATATCGCCAAACAAATGCTCTTTTAAAAACTGATCAATGGCTGGTGCAAATGCATACACTTCACCTCTTACAGGTTGCCCCACAAGTTTGGTTTGCATTTCTGTACCGAATTGCAGTTTGCTTTTATCAGTCGGCAATGGCTTTGGTTCTTTGCCCTGCACATCGTTGATTCCCTTTTGTTTTCGTTCTTTCAGCACATCCATTAAAGTGTGGAGTGCATTTAAGCTGCGGGGAAAACCTGCATAAGCATACAACTGTACCAACACTTCTTTTACTTCATTTACAGTTAAGCCAGCATCCAATCCATCATTCAATGCGTTGTGAAGTTTGGGCATATTCCCCTTAGCTGTGTATGCTGAAATAGAGACAATGCTGCGTTCTTTTTTACTCAGTGACATAGCAGTATCCGTTTTTGTTTGAGCAAACACTACCTGATTTATTAATACAAATAAACAGAAGAGTATTTTATTCTTTACCATTTTAGAATATTTATAAGTGCTTACAAATGTTTACCAAAAAGATACCAGTTTATTTACTGCCTGGTCTACATACTCCGGTTTCCAATAGGTTTGAATATGAGTAGCGCCATCAATTACAAATAATTCTTTATTCTTTGCATTGGTTGCTTTGCTGAATGCTTCATCAGTCATGTACTTTGTATCGGCCTTACTGCCGGCCATCATCAATAGTGGCTGGTTAATTAAATCCATATTTGTGGCAGCATCCCATGTCATCAGGTCCAGCAGACTACTCATCGTATATAAAAAGGTAGAGTTTACATGAGCATGCGTTCTGTAATAATATTCGTATCCTTCACGATAAAGATCAGTAGAGGTTTTAGCAATTTCTTCATCTGTTATACTTGCTACGCCTGCATAAATTATTTTACCACCTGCAGCTTCCTGTGCACGGGCATCAGAAGCTTTTTGTAATCGTTGCTGTATGGTATGCAATTGTGAATTTTGAAAACCATTGCGTCTTACCTCTCCAGAGTTAAACATACTTAATGTTGCCACTGCCTTAAACCTTTTATCGCCCTGTGCCGCTTTTAAAAAGTATAACCACCGCCACCACAAATACCTAAAACGCCTAAGCGGTTAGCGTCAACGCCGGCATAACTGGAAATAAAATCTGCCATGCCACGGATATCTTCAATTCTGTAAGCTGGTTTATCTGTATGCCGTGGCTCGCCGCCACTTGCTCCCTGGTACATTGCGTCAGCAGTAATAGTGATATAACCTGCCTCTGCCAAACGCTGTGCATATAGTCCTGCTGTTTGTTCTTTTATACCACCGTTAGGATGTGCTATCACTACTGCCGGATATTTTTTTGATGAATCGAAATTGGCAGGAGTAACACATTGGCGGCAATATCAATACCGTTTAGTTTATAACTGACAGGATGGATATTCACTTTGCCGAAATATTTTCTGTAATTGCGCCTTTGTAAACCAAACCGAAAAGTTGGTAATTTTGTTTGAGCTGTTGCGAATAAAATTGCTGACATAAAGAGAATAAAAAAAAGTTGGTATTTAAAATATTGTTTCATTGTCAATTTTTGTGTTATTGATTTTTTTTGCTGACGATTTAATCAAGGTTTTTTTCTTTTATCCATTTTGACATGAGGTCAGCTATTTCAATATTGTTTAAATCAGAAAAGGGAAAATGTGTGTTCCTTTAATTCCCACTTCGGGCAAATGAACCACCGTTACATCTCCCCATGTTTGTTAACAACATCCCGCCACTGCTTCGCCATTGCAAGCCTTGCCCGCCAGCCATCAACACCTGGATTAGATGATTGTGTTGTGGGAATGTTATCACCATAATAAATGATGATTGGAATTTTGGTGAGTTTTAAAAAGTCTGACAAAGGAATTGCAGAAGCGGTTAGTGTGCCACCTGTAAATTCTATTGGTGCAGGAACTTCAGCTTCAGGAAATAAAAAACCACTGCCCGGTTCGTATGAAACAATCGCTTTTACATTTTGATTTTTTACCGCAGTAATCCAACCCATGCCGCCAGCATGTGAGTGAGTTACCAAAATAGCTGCACCAATCTTATTAAAAAGTGCGGATGCTGCATCTGTTGTAACGTTGATATCAATTGGACCAATGTTTGGAGTCATAGCCCGGAAATATTGATTAAGCGTATTGCTGTCATGGGCAAATTGCACGCCTTCAAAATAGGTTGGCCAAATGCCGATACGAAAAGTACTGAACCATTGTTGTTCATCAGGCGTTGCGGCAATACTACCACCTGTAATACTACGGCCTGCATTTCCCCTTCTTGGTTGATCAAGTATGTAAACAGGAAAGCCACGACGAAGAAAAATATTTTGATAACCTTCTCTTCCATCGGGAGTTGTTTCCCATGTTTTAGAAAATTGACCAATGCCATGCCACATTACTAATGGATACTTTCGAGCCTTAACCGGAACCTGGTAAAAAACATAAGCATGGTCTCCATGATAAGTTTGTCCATCTGGTGTTGGCTTGTTTGGATTAAATACGCCGTTGTTAGTTATTACTGTGCCGCCAACTGCAAAGCTTCCCTGCTCCCGTATGCTGATGTATTTACTGTCAACTCTTTTCCTGTTTGTTGCACAGGACGTCAATAACAGGGGTTGCCATAACGGATAAGAACAGCTGCCTTTTTTATTCGATCTGATCATAGCTTTATTTTTTGGAGGCCTCCACATCAGACATATTGAGTACGCCCTGCGGCAGGCGTAGTCCTTAATTTCAATCTTAGCTAAGTCGGTATTGAAACTTGTCCATTCGTCAACACTCAACCGCACCTGATCGGCGCCGTTATTTTCCAGCATGTGTGCCATCTGTGTTGTACCCGGAATAGGTACTATCCACGGCTTTTGTGCAAGTAGCCATGCAAGAGAAATTTGTGCAGGTGTAGCCGATTTTTGCACAGCCCACTTTTTAATCAATTCTACAAGGGCCAGATTGTTCGCCGCCACGAATATCACCAGCGGCAAACCTTGTATTTGCGTCAATAGCTCCTGTAGAAAGCCAACACCCAAGGGGCTCCACGGCACAAAGCCAATGCCAAGCTCCTCACAAAGTGGAATAACTGCTTTTTCAGGGCCACGCCACAGCAATGAATATTCATTTTGAATAGCAGTAACCGGGTGAGTGGCATGTGCCCTCCTGATAGTTTGTATGCCCGGTTCAGAAAGACCGTAATGCAATACTTTTCCTGCTGTAATTAAATCTTTAATAACACCAACAACATCTTCGATAGGCACTTCACGATCTACCCGGTGTTGATACAACAAATCACGTGATCGGTGCGTAAGCGTTTCAGCATTCCTTCCACCTTCTCCTTCAACTTCTCCGGGCGGCTTCCGAAGAATTTTGTTTCGATCACTATTTTATTTCGAAAAGATTCTACGGCCTCAGCGTAACACCATTATCAAAAAGCTTTTCGAATAATATTGATCATCTCTGGCCGGTAAGGTATAGTGGTTTGATAGGTGCGTGGCATATTTTGCACACCAAGGCCAATGCTGGATACTTCCAATGTACCACCCAATTTACGTTTCCCCATTTTTTGGTTCGACAAACTGGTTTGATTATTTTTCTGATTTATTATTTGAGCACCGGCTGTTGAGGCCAATAAAGTTCCTCCTGCTAATGCAAGCCCATTTTTAAAAAGCTTTCTACGGTTCATGACTTATTTTTTTTGATTTTCAATTGATCCAAAATTCCCGATTCCTTTATAAAAAATTAAAATTTTATTACTTCATTTTAACCGGCCTCATCAACTTTGAGAAGGTCAGTGACCCCATCTTCCATTTGCCATTCTCCTTGATATATACCTCAGTCACCATAAAAGGATTGACAACTTCGTTTCCACCCCACCACCGCGAATAAGTCGATATCGTTCAACAGGATGGCTGTATTATCGAACATGTTCACTATAACTGAGTACACTTCGGCTTGCTTGTACCATATGCCTCCACTTTTGATCACATTGATCTCCTGTTGCTTTCCCCAGCTTCCACCCATGTGTACAAACATGGATTTTTCATGAAAAGTATTGTCAGTGAATCTCCATTTTTATCTGCCATCCATTGCCATTTTTGTTGGAGAGGTTGATGATTTCCTGTTGTGCAGAAGTATTAACATTGGCAGTTTTGATTGTCTCTGTTGGTGGCTGCTGTGCGTAGGACGATTGTACACTTATTATTACTAAAAACAGTCCGAGCATTTTTTCTTTCATATAATTTGTATTTACAGGTTTACATCGAAATTTTTAATTTGATTAAATATCAACTTTTACTTCTCCCAGCCATTTTACCATTGCCGGATCACGATGATCAAAAAAGCTGCTTGTTTTAGTGTCGAGTGTTTTAACAGCTTCCATATCATCTGCACTCAATTCAAAATCAAAAACATTGAAGTTCTCCACCATTCTTTCTTTACGAACTGATTTTGGAATGGCAACAACACCTCTTTGTACAAGCCAGCGCAGAATAACCTGTGCAACCGATTTGTTGTATTGATCAGCGATTGAAACGAGTAACTCATCAGAGAAGATATTGTTTTTCCCTTCTGCAAATGGTCCCCATGATTCTATCTGAACTTTATTTTCCTCTAAGAATTTTTGTGTTTCAATTTGCTGGTTGAACGGATGTGTTTCAATCTGTTAACAGCGGGCACAATTTCATTGTGAACAATTAAGTCAATCAATCTGTCAGGATGAAAATTGCTTACACCAATTGCCCGAACCTTTCCTTCTCTGTACAGATCCTGCATAGCCCGCCATGTACCATACACATCACCAAATGGTTGATGCATAGGAATAAATCGAGATAGTCAGTTTGTAATTGTTTTAAAGAATTCTCCAAAACGACTTTTTGTGCCTCTTCATAACCGTTTGATTGTATCCACACTTTGGTTGTAATAAACAAATCTTCTCTTGCCACAGCACTTCGTTTTATCGCTTTGCCTACCGCCTCTTCATTTCCATAAGAAGCAGCCGTATCAATCAACCGGTATCCTGTTTCAATTGCATCAACTACACTTCTTTCACATTCTGCTAAATCTGTTACCTGGAAAACGCCAAATCCCAAAACCGGCATCTCTACTCCATTGTTCAATTTTATTTTTTCCATTTTTTGTTATTGTATCGCAAAGGTCTTCGCATTTTTTTGCCTGTTTGGTATACAGATTACGGATTTAACTACCAATTTCACTGATATTGCAACCTCCTCCACCGACCGTCTTATGGAATGCTTAAATTTGTATCACACAAAAAATGCAGCTATGCAACAGACGTACAGGTTTGATACCGTAAGCAGCTACAATGCACTGAACAACCAGGAAACATTGCATCCTTTGGTAAGTGTAATTGATTTTTCAAAAGCAAAACCCCGGTCGTGGGAACTATGGTCTTTACTGTATTTTTTGAAAGAAATAAAATGCGGTGACTTAAAATACGGTTGCAATTACTACGATTACCAGGAAGGCACTTTGGTTTTTGTTTCGCCTGGCCAAGTGTTGGAATTTGAAACTGATGGAAAAGTTTATCAACCAAAGGGACATGCCTTAGTGTTTCATCCTGATTTAATTCATGGCACTTCACTTGGAAAGCATATTCAGGATTTTAGTTTCTTCGGCTATCAGTCGAATGAAGCACTTCATTTATCAGAACGTGAAAGACAAATCATTATGGACTGCTTTTCAAAATTGAATTTGAATTACAACAGTCTGTTGACAAGCACAGCAAGAAACTGATCGTCTCAAATATTGAATTATTCCTGAATTACTGCGTTCGTTTTTATGACCGCCAGTTTATTACCCGTGATAATGTGCACAAAGGAATTTTAGAACGCTTTGAAAATTTGCTGAACGATTTTTACCGGTCAGAAAAACCACAAACAATCGGTTTGCCTTCGGTAGCATATTGTGCAGGTGAATTAAATTTATCCGCCAATTATTTTGGCGACCTCATTAAAAAGAAACAGGCAAAACAGCGCAGGAATATATCCAGTCAAAAGTGATTGATGTGGCAAAAGAAAAAATATTTGACCAAAAGCAAATCGGTAAGTGAAATAGCTTACGAGTTAGGCTTTAAATATCCCCAACATTTTACACGCCTCTTTAAGCAACGGGTTGGACAATCGCCGAATGAATACAGAATGTTGAATTAAGTTATTGTTTTTTTGTCCTTCCGACGAGGGCGTCTGACCTGGCGTACTTTCTTCTATCCCCCAATTCCAATCATACTTCTGTTATGAATGCTTTCTGCATTGATGTGTTCAAAGTCGGCAGTGAATTGTCCGCCAAGCTCTTTTGCTTTTGCTGCAATATTTTGCTCGATGAGTTGTGTTACATCTTGCCCGCTTCGTAAAGCAGTTAGCAGATCCATTTCCTTTTCAGCAAACAAGCAGTTTTTCATTTTACCATCTGCTGTTAAGCGCATGCGGTTGCAACTGCTGCAAAAAGGCGCACTCATGGTACTGATAACAGAAAATGTTCCGGCATGACCGGGAACGATATACCCCTTCGCTGTATCATGCTCTTCATTCTTTAACGGGAGAAAAGAATATTGCTGCTCTACAACTTGCAATATCTCTTGCCAGGTGAATACCTGGTTGCTTGTCCATTGGTTACCGCTGAAAGGCATAAACTCAATAAAGCGGACATGCACAGGTGTATCTTTTGTCCATGCAATAAAATCGTTGATCTCACCATCGTTCAAACCTTTCATCACCACAGCATTTACCTTTACATGAAAGTTGCGGTTGATGAGCAGCTGAATATTATCATACACTTTGAAAAACTGATCTCTTCTTGTAAGATGCTGAAAAGTAGCAGCCTGCAATGTATCAAGACTTACATTGAGTGAACGCACACCTGCTTCTTTCAGCACATCAACAAACTCATGCAGTCTTGTGCCGTTAGTTGTGAGTGTGAGTTTAACAGGCAATTTTGATAACCGAAGAATAATATCTGCCGCATCTTTCCTTACCAATGGCTCACCACCTGTTAAACGGATCTTATTTACACCCAGTTGTACAAATGTTTTTGCCAGCGATTCAATTTCATCTGCCTGCATTAGATTTGCCTGTTTCGTAAATTCATACTCCTCTTCAGGCATGCAGTAGAAACAACGAAGGTTACAGTTATCGGTTAACGATATCCGTAAATAATTATGTACACTGTTATATTGATCAATCAGCATATTGTTCTTTTTATAAGAGATGATCAGGCATTCAAATGCAGTGACGCTTTTGTTTGCACAACTTTCAACTCATCTCCCACCTGAATCACACCTTCTTTTTTGTATAAAATATTTTGTCCGAAATATACGTTGTTATTTGCTGCCCTGTATGTTGATAATGTTTTCAGCGGCTCTTTTGCTGTAATGCCCGTTTCCTGGTCGGTGGTTGTGGTTACACATCTTGCACAGGGTTTCACAGCATAAAAATCAGTTCCACTGATCTGAAAATGTTTCATGGTATCTTCTTCAAACGCCTCTCCACCTGTGAAAACAATATTGGGACGAAAGCGGTTCATTGGTACTGGCTTTTCCAACCTGCTGTTCAAATCATCCAGCGATGCCTGACCTATCATTAGCACAGGAAACGCATCAGAGAAACCGTTAATATCATCATTCAATGCATACTCAGCATTCACTTTTCGTTTGGTGGCATCGGGCATATACACCAGTTTGCAAACATGATTCAACTTTTGAGAAAACCATTGATTTGCCTTATCACTCATTTGCATTGCATCACATACATCATCCCATACCTGCACTTTTATCATTTCATTTCCGGCTGGGTACAAGTTAAGACTGATCTTATCTGTTTCATTGCCCTTTTCATAAACGGTTAATTCATTTGCATGAATGGCTGTACGCAACAACGCCATTTGAGGATATACCCGTTGTGTCATAAACCGGTTTTCTTCATCCACCAGCATCCAGCGGCGGTCGTGCTCAAAACCCCTGTCTGTTAACCGGGCATTTGTAAGCTCAATTCCGCCTAAGGACTTAATGGGGTAAACATATAAATGAGTGACTGTAAGCATCCATGAAATTACTGTATTTGCAAATGCTGCCCCATTTCACTTTTGCACAAAGAATAATTTTTACCCGGATAAAATAACAGTAATTTTATAGTGCCTTTTATCCTTAACAATCAATTAGAAAAAATGAAACCCGTTATTACCATTGAATACTGTCCCAAATGCCACTGGCTTTTAAGATCGGCATATATGGCGCAGGAATTACTTACCACATTTGAAAATGAACTGAAAGGAGTAACACTTCAACCAAGCGAGGTAAGCGGCGACTTTCATATTTCTATTGATGGCAAGGAAATCTTTAACCGGAAAACCTATGGTGGTTTTCCCGAAATAAAAGAACTGAAACAACTCGTAAGAGATCATGTAAGCCCGGGGAAAAGTTTAGGTCATGCTGATACCAAACCTCATCATCAAAGTTCCCTTTAACTGCAATGACAGGAATTATTTTATGTGGCGGACAAAGCTCCCGGATGGGCAGCGACAAAGGCCTGTTGAAACTGGAAGCAAAAACATGGGCACAAACGGCTGTTGATAAACTCAGCACATTAAATATTCCTGTAAAACTATCTGTTAACAGGCAACAGCACAATGATTATGCAGAAGTATTTACTGCCGGTGATTTAGTTGTTGATGCTGCTTCACTTCAACTGCATGGACCTTTGCTCGGTGTATTAAGCAGTCACCTCCAATATCCCGGTGAAGATTTATTTGTATTTGCCTGCGATATGCCGCTGATAGAACCAGCTTTACTCAAAGAACTTTATACACATTACGAACAAAATCCGGATCATGATGCATTTGTATTTATGAATGATCATGAACCGGAACCTTTATGTGCTGTTTATACGGCAAGAGGATTATCAACTATTTTCGAAATGTTACAAAGCGGCCATTTAACAAAACACAGCATGAAGTTTATGCTCGATCATCTTTCTGTGTTTACTGTTCCATTAAAAGAGGAACAGAAAAAACAATTCCGCAATTTTAATGCGCACGCCGAATTAAACGGGTTGTAAACCCAATGTTGATTTTTCAATTTTTACAAAGGCTTCTTTTTCCGCTTCACACAAAGAACAGGAATAATCATCTGGCAACAATTCAAAATTTACTCCTGCAGGAATATTATTTTCTGGCTCACCAATTGTTTCATCATAAACTGTGAGGCAGTGCCTGCACTGATGTACATAAACGGCAACAGCATTCTTTTCTGTTTCTTTTTTACCGGAATAACTTTTTGAGCAGCTTTCGTTTTGCCTGCACGGTTCTGCTGAAAAGCAAGAATAGAACGGTGCAATTGTTCCGCCAATAAAAACTTTGGATTATTTCTGCTGAAAACAGAACCTGTGCGTTCGTTGGGATTAAAATCTTCTGCACAAAGAATATCATATACATGAAAGAAGCCCCAGCCGAATATTTTCAATAACGGTTTTCGTTTCACCAATATACTGCTGAACACTTCACTCTTTACTCTTGTTTTGATTCCTATACAGATACCAAAGGTTCGGGTATCTTCATTGTTAAACTGTTTAACAAGATAATTCTTCAACTGCAACCCTTCCCTGCAATTATCTTCTACCTGGAAATTTAATTCATTGGCCGCATGCCTCATATTCAGCTGATACTTTTCCAGCAAACTGCTCCATTTCGCTTTATCGTTTTCATCAATTCCTTTTACAATAATACTTTTCCACGGAGTAGAGCATAACTGACCAATCTTTGTTTCAAGGCAAAGCAGACTTAACTCTTTCAGGTAATCGACATTAAACAATTCATCTCTGCGATACACACCCAGCCAGTATTTATTGTTGTTATACCTGTTTAATCCTTCGTAATAAGGCAGATTGAAGAAAGGGAGCTGCAGATTTTTATCAGCAGGCTTGGTAATGTAACGGTCGCTGTGTAAAAGTTTCACCAGGTCTTCGCCCCTTGCATCCTTGTTATCATAAAACATCGGACGGCTTTCCAGTATGAGCTGTTCAATTTCTTTTGAAACATTTGCCACATCATTGGTGTACACCATTTCCGACCATTCATAAATGGTATTGGTTTTTGGAAAGCGGATAAACAGGTGCCAGAAGTGCAGCGAATCATTAGATGCGACCCAGTTGATATTACCGGTAAGCATAGGTGTAAAACTCTGATTATTGTCAGACACATTAATCTTAAGCTGTGGCTGGTAATCCATGCCATCGAAAATATCTTTGTACACACCTTCACTCAGCCAGGTATTGTTGATAAAGATTTCTTCAGCTGGATAAGAACTTACAATATTCGGAAATTGCTCATAGCCTGCTTCATACTTCATACCAATGGCATCAAGTTCAGTCAACAGAACAGACCTGCTTTCATCACTTACAGTAATGATCAATTGCTGACGCAAACCAAAACTCACATAGCGGATTCCTGCCCTGGTTGATGCAACCAATATATTGTACAGATCACCGGGCGATATAATTCCACCACGAAAATTGATCATTATCGTTGAACTGCTTTTCATTTTTCTACCAGTACTTTTTCTGTTGTATTTTTTGATAACCAGTTTTCAAGAATCGTTTTAACTTCAGGTCTGCAACTGCCACAACCCATTCCTGCTCCTGTTAACTGGCATAACTGTAAATGGTCTTTGCAGCCTTCTTTAATTTTATTGGTAAGGTTTCCCTCTCCTACATTATTACAACTGCAAATTAATTTTCCAATAACGGGCTCTGCTGATTTACCGCTACGTAATAATTGCAACCTCTTTTCACTCAGCTCCATTTTATTTTCAATGAGGTTCCGGAATTCAAGAAACTCACTCTTATCCCCAATTAAAATAGCTCCAACCAGCTTATCATTATGAACGATGCATTTCTTATAATAGCGTTTTGCTTTATCAATAAAAATGATTTCTTCATAGGAAGGATCATTACCCGGAACTTCTGCCAAGCCAAGTGAACACAGTTCAGTGCCGTGCATTTTTAAAATATTCATCAACAGCGACCCGTTATAATATTTCGAAATATCACCGCATAAATATTTTGCAACAATTTCTGCCTGCTGTTCAGCAGCTGCAGTAATGCCATATAAAAAACCTTTGAACTCAGCAATTTCACCAATGGCAAAAATATTTTCATCACTGGTACGCAGATATTCATCAACCACCACACCACGTTTACATTCTACACCAGCCGTTTTTGCTATTTCAATATTTGGCACCGTGCCAATAGCAATAACCACTGCCTGGCAATTAATCATTAAACCACTCTTTAAGCGTACACCGGTAATTTCTTTTTCACCGAGAAAGCGGTCAATTTCATCGTTGTAAAATATATCAATGCCCTTATTCACTAATTCTTCGTGCAGCAGCTGACTGCCCAATGGATCCAGTTGCCTGTCCATTAAACGGGAAATACGCTGAATGATCGTTACCTCCACATTCACTTCACGTAATGAAGCGGCCAGTTCAATTCCCAGTAAGCCACCACCCACAATTACTACTTTTCCGTTGACAGGATCAACATGATGTTTAAAATTATCTGCATCAGTGCGGCTGCGCATTGTAAAGATTCCTTTTATTGGAGGAACATCTTTCAACATGAAAGCCCGGCTTCCGGTTGCCATCAATAACACATCATACTGATGTGAAATTCCATTACTGTCTGTTACTGTTTTATTATCCCTGTCAATATGTTCAATACTTACACTCTGTGTAATTTTATACGAAAGTCGGTCTCTTCATCATCCGTCATTTTAACCAGGTTATGCCAGGGCAACGCACCACTGATATAATCAGGTAATAACACCCTGTTATAAAAAGGAAAATTTTCTTTGCTGAAAATCTCAATCTCATCATCCGTATTTAACGCACGGTAACTTTTTACAAAACCACATGCCCCGGCTCCGGCGCCAACAACAATAATTTTCTGCCTGGCCTTTTTGTAAAGCGCAACCTCTACTGCACTAAACTTAAAATCGGGCTCTTTGCTTTTAGGATCAACAAGGTTGTTGGTAAGATTATTTGCACGGTTGAGATCACTGTTTAAAATTTTACCCCAGTGCATGGGCATGAACACAACTCCCTGTTTAATATCTTCCGTAAGTTTTGCTTTAACTCTTACGTTTCCTCTTACATTAAACACTTCCACAACATCGCCTTCTTTGATGCGACGGATAAATGCATCTGCAGGATGTATTTCAAGAAATGATTCACTGATATGCTGATTGAGTTTGTTAACCTTGCCTGTTTTACTGCGTGTATGCCATTGATCACGGATACGCCCTGTTGTAAGTATCAGGGGATGTGTTTTGGTAACAGCTTCACTTTGATTATTATCATCAAAAGAATGAATATTCGCTTTTTGTGATGGAGTGTGGAATTTTTTGTCAGCAAACAATCTTGGAGTACCATGATTTGACTTTGCATTTTTCCCATATTGATTTTTATAAGGCCACTGTACAGATCTTTTTTCTTTCAGTATTTCATAGTTAAGATCACTGATATCAATGGTTGTTCCTTTTGTTAATGCTGCATGCTCAGCATAAATTGCTGCAGCATTTTTGAAATTGAACCCATGATAGCCCATCTTTTTGCAAAACGGCAAATGATTTCTGCATCAGCTAATGCTTCACCCGGTGCTTCATTAATTTTGGAAAGATGAGAAATGTAACGGCCCGCATTAGTCATGGTACCTTCCTTCTCCGACCATGCAGCTGCAGGTAACACCACATCAGCATAAGGCAGGGTTTCCAGTTTACTTGTTACATCCTGTACAACTACAAACTTTGCTTTCTTCAATCCCTCTTCTGCTTTGCGTACGTCGGGTAAACTGATCAATGGATTTGTACACAAAATCCAGATAGCTTTCAGTTTGCCATCATTCAACTCATCAAACATTTCTGTTGCTGTTAATCCGGGCTTTGATTGAATCTTTCCCAATGGAATCTGCCAGAATTTTTCCACTTCATTTCTGTCTGTTTCGTTTAACAGATCTCTATGTGCCGGTAAAAGATTTGACAGGCCGCCTACTTCTCTTCCTCCCATTGCATTTGGCTGACCTGTTAATGAAAAAGGTCCTGAACCGGGTTTACCAATATGCCCGGTAATTAAATTCAAATTAATGAGCGAAAGATTTTTATTTACACCAATCACACTTTGATTCAATCCCATCGTCCACATGGTAATAAACCCTTTTGCATTACCGATGAATAATGCCGCCAAACGGATCTCATCTTCACTCACTCCGCAAATTGCAGCTGCATCTTCTATTGTACGTTCGAAAACTGTTTTCCTGTATTGTTCAAACCCATTTGTATGATCACTGATAAAATCAAAATCAATCTGCCCTTCCTCAATCAGGCATCTGCCAATGGCATGATGAAGTGTAACATCCGTTCCCGGATTTAACTGCAAATGCACATTCGCCATGGAGCAGCTTTGTGTTTTGCGTGGATCGCTGACAATAATTTTCAGATCAGGATTTTTTTCTCTTGCCGCTTCCACTCTTCTCCACAAAATTGGGTGGCACCATGCAGGATTAGCACCGGCAACAAAAATGCAATCGGCCAGTTCAAGATCATCGTAACTAACCGGCACACTGTCTTCGCCCAAACTCATTTTATAGCCAACCACTGCCGAGCTCATGCACAATCTTGAATTCGTATCAATATTATTACTGCCGATAAACCCTTTGATTAGTTTATTCACTACATAATACTCTTCCGTTAAGCACTGGCCCGAAGCATAAAAAGCAACAGAGTCGGGGCCATACTTTTCAATAAATGTTTTAAAGACTGCAGCTGTACGTTCCAAAGCAGTATCCCATGAAACTCTTTGCCGTGGCTGACTGCGGCTGTAACGCATTTCGGGATACAGTAAACGGTCTGTTTGATCGTTTACTGTATAATGAAGATTCATGCCTTTAGAACAAAGCATTCCTTTATTTACAGGATGATCCTTATCCCCTTCTACAGAAATGCGGCCCTGTTCATCTTTGTTTACAACAATACCACAGCCAACACCACAATAACAGCAGGTTGTTTTAAAACCATGATTATGGTTGACTGATGACTGTCCGTTTATTTTACCCGGCTTATTCAATACTGGTTTTTCGTTTTTATTTAATTTAGTTATGCTTTTACTTCAACCGGAACAACAACCAGATCTTTAATACTGGTGCCTTTTTTTGCAGTTATTGTTCTGAAAATAAAAACAGCAACACCAATTCCTAGAATGATATATCCCAGCAATGCAAATGCTGCTGTATAATCAATCACGGTTTTCGTTGTGGCTATTCCGTTTTCAATTACTTCCTTTGTTACATTCACTGCTTTTGCTTTAAACATAAAAGCAATGAGCATGGCCCCAATGTTACCACCGGCGCCAACAATCCCTGCAACACTTCCCACAGCAACAGGGCTAATGAATGGCACAAGACTGTATGTGGCTCCATTCGCCATTTTCAAACTGAGACCAAAGAAAAACATCAGAAAAATTGCCATGCCCAGATTACCTGATTTGGCAAACCAGATAATACCAATCCCTTCCAGTAATAATAAAGTGGCTAATAAAAATGATTTACCGTCGAAGCCCCACACTTTTCCAATTCTGTCGGCTACAATACCACCCATTGGTCTTGCAAAAATATTAATCCATCCAAAGATACCCGCAGCCATACCTGCAACTGCTATTGAAGCACCAAAGGAATCAGTAAAAAATATTGGTGCAAAATTGTCAACTGTAATTTCTACGCCAAAGCAGGCAGCATAAGCAATCGTCAGTATCCATGTGCGGTAATCTTTTACTGCAATCAGGAATGTATTTTTTTTATCATCAACCTTATAACCAATTTCTTTGTAATCCCCGGCAGGTGTGTCTTTGGTAAACTTATAATACAGGAAAGCACATACAAGCAGCATCACGCCGGGAAAAATCATTGCATACCGCCAGCTGTCTTCTCTGCTGCAAAAACCCAACGCAGTAAAAGCTGATGCAATCAGCGGCATAAAGAAGTTAGCTGCACCACCACCTGCATTGCCAAAACCGCCGGCTGTAGCATTAGCAGTACCTTTTATATTCGGTGCAAACATTACTGATGTATGAAACTGTGTAATAACGAAGGATGCACCAATAACACCAATTGCCAAACGGAATAATAAAAACGAAGTGTAAGAATGACTGGTTCCGATCAACAATACAGGAACAGCACACAGTACCAGCAGCCATGTGTAAATAATACGTGGGCCATATTTATCAATCAGCCTTCCGATAATTAAACGGGCAACAATTGTAGCAGACACTGAAGCGATCTGAATATTTCCGATCTGATCTTTTGTTAAATGCAACTGCTCCCTGGCAATCTTCATTAACGGTGCCATGCCAAACCAGGCGAAAAAACAAAAGAAGAAAGTGAGCCAGGTAATATGAAATGTTTTCATCTGAACTCCTTTCAGTGAAAAAATATTTAACCTGCCTAATGGTTGTGCTGCTGTTGTCTGTTGCATTGAACTGATTTAAGATTTGTTAATTTAAAGGATGTCATCAATTGAAAATTTGTCAATCAGGAGGTTCATCAGTTTATCATGAATGGTCATATAAACTTCATCATGCACGATATCTTTTTTATTGCGTGGCCTTGGTAATGGCACATCAACAATTTCTTTAATGGTTGCTTCGGGTCCGTTATTCATCACCACAACACGATCACTCAGAAATATTGCTTCTTCAATATCATGTGTTACCATTACAATGGTTTTTTCCCGGTTATCGAGGTTCCAGAGTTTTAATAACTCTACATGCATACTGCTTTTTGTCAAAGCATCTAATGCGCCAAACGGTTCATCAAGCAATAAAATAGAAGGATTGATAGCAAACGCTCTTGCAATAGCCACACGCTGCTTCATACCGCCAGACAGCTGACCGGGCAGTTTGTCTTTATGATCATACAGTTTTACCATTTTCAGGTTATTGATCACCAGTTCCTTCTTCTGTGCAGCTGTTTTATGTTTTATTGCAGAGTCTACTGCTTCATAAATATTCTGATACACCGTTAACCAGGGAAGCAGGGAATAATTCTGAAAAACAATCCCTCTGTCAGGTCCGGGTTTTTCAACTTCGTTACCGTTTGCCCTTACAACACCACTCGAAGGTTTTACCATTCCGCTGATGGTACCCATTAAGGTTGATTTGCCGCAACCTGAATGACCGATCAGGCAAATGATTTCCCCTTTCTTTACACTTAACGAAATATCCTTTACGGCTGTGTAAATACCTTTCGGTGTTTTGAAACTTACAGTTACGTTTTCGATCTCAATGCTTTTTCCTGCATTATAAACAGGCTTCAATAAATTTTCTGAAGTAACATTGCTCACTTCCATTGTTGATTCTGCTGCCATTGATGAAGTACTCATATAATCAGTTTAATTGTTATAAATGATTGCCTATACAGCATAGCTGAATTTCTTTTGCAATGCCATAAATAATTTGTCCAGTATTAATCCTACAATTCCGATAATAATGATGGCTACAATAATCTTTGCAACACTTCCCCCATTAAATCCTTCCTCCCAAACAAAATATCCAAGACCTATACCACCCGATAACATTTCACCCGCAACAATGACCATCCATGCCACACCAATTGCCAAACGCAACCCCGTAAGTATATGCGGTAAAGTGAACGGTAACATTATTTTCGTGAGGTACTTCCACTTTGAAAAACCAAAAGCTCTTCCAACATTCTTATGATCCTGCGGTATTGCTGAAACACCAAATGCTGTATTGATAACTGTTGGCCAGAGTGAACAGATAAAAATCATGAAAATGCTTGCAGCTGGAGAGTCTTTAAAAATCGCCAGCCCCAATGGAAACCATGCTAATGGTGAAACAGGGCGAAGTATCTGAACAATAGGATTTACAATAGCCATCATTGTTTTGCTGGAACCCATTAATAAACCCAATGGTATTGCTATTATACTTCCCAATCCGAAACCAATACCCACCCTTGCAAGTGAACTCAGCAGTTTGGTGCCAATCCCTTTCACATCCGGTTCATTCTGCATCGGATTTTGCATCACTTCCTTAAAAGTGATCCAGGTCATCCGTGGATTGGGAATTTCATTCTTCGTGTAAAAGGAAATCACCTCCCAAATTGCGCCCACTAACAACAGCCCCGCAGCAAAGTATACAACTGATAACAATGTTTTTATTGTGAATATTTTTTTCATACTGAATGATTTATTTTTGTTAGCGATACAATGTTATCTTTTTGTTGTCTTGAGGTATGCCGAAGGATTGTTCGGATCAAACGGTACATCGTAAGTTGTTTTAAACGTCTGCATATCAGGTTGCACAGGAACACTCATTTCCTTTGCCACTTCTGCATACAAATCGTCCAGTATTAATTTTTCAGCAATGCCTTTGTAATCAGGATCTGATTTTAAATAACCAAAACGTACATACTGAGCAAGGAACCAGATAGCGTAAGATTTTTTAGGCATGTTCACAATACCGTTATTGTAAAACATCATATAATCATCTTTATATTTCTGTACGCCTAATTCACAACCCAGATCATTAGAACCTTTTAATCTTGCTTCAATAACCTGCATAGGAGCATTTACATAATTAGGTTTAGTTAGCCATGACGCAGCTTTCGAACGGTTGCCCATTACATCGAGCCATTTACAGGCTTCAATAATTGCTTTCATTACTTTTTTCAAATCACCTCTGTTATTGGCTGCAAAAGCTGAATTAACCACCAATGCTTTCTCGGGATGATTTTTCCAGATGTCCTGCGATGCGATATGTGTAAAGCCAATATTCTGCGCAGCAGCTACACCATTCCATGGCTCACCAACACTGAACCCTTCCATATTATCTACCCGCATATTTGCCACCATTTGCGGGGGCGGAATGGTAATGATACTTACAGATTTCTGGTTGATTCCGGCAGCTGCCAGCCAGTTGCGTAACCATATATCATGTGTGCCGCCCGGGAAGGTCATAGCAAATGTTACTTCCTTACGACCCTGTACATTCTTTACAGCCCCTGCTGCTTTATTCACTTCTTTAAATCCAACCAGGCCGCAAAAATCTTTGGATAGAGTAATACCCTGACCATTGTTGCTTATAGTCATTGCAATTTTCATTTCACTGCCTGCCTTACCACCAAAACCGGTATAAACAGACAGAGGCATGGAGAATAAACAATGTGCACCGTCAATTTCTCCGTTTAATATTTTGTCTCTTACAACTGCCCATGATGCTTCTTTCTCGAGCTCAACATCTACACCGTATTTTGCGAAGAGCCCTAACTCTTTGGCTACTACGAGCGGAGCACAATCGGTAAGAGAAATAAACCCCAGTTTAATTTTCCGGGATGCTGTATGTATTTTAAAAGAAGTAACACCGGTGAGTAAACAGGTAAGTGTTAAAAAAAGTATTGCTTTTGTTATGATTGATTTCATTGTTGTAAGTTTTAATAACTGGGTTAAATTTTCGCTATTACCTATTATTGTTTAATTGCCACTGGCTTCGTATATAAAAAATCAGGGGTAAACCGGATCATTGCATAAAACCAATTCCCTGTTTTTCTATACGTATCAGCTGCTGCATCTGTAGTTGCCTGTCCTTTGGCAAAAGCCATGCTCTTTGTGGTATTCATAACTGAGTAACCCAATTCTATATTGGTAAACTTGTTCATGTTATAGTTGATCAGTAAATCAATTTCATTGCCCAGGTTTTTATCAATCAATGTTGCGTCTGCTTTTTTCATGTCTTTGTCAATAGAGAAAAGATGAAAATCAACTCCTGCTGTGAATACATTTCCAGCGTACTTAAATTTCAGATAAGGGTTTTTTAATCCACCTGCAGGCGAACCTGTACCTACATAGAAATAGTCCATAAAGCCCCAATGACGGTGCGGGGTGCCATACAATGGATCAAACTTTTCATCATTCGATGTAGAGGCATCATTTCCACTCAGCACATCAAAACCGGGAGTGAAACTTATTTTCCCTTTCTGATACGTTGCAGAAACTGTGTAGTGATAAGCATTTTTCATTTTAACTCCATCACGATTTTTACCACTTTGTGCATAGTAAGCAGCCTGTATGGCAATTTTTCCAAAACCAGATGCGTTGCCAATTGTATGGTTGATCATTAAACCATATGTATAGCGGTTAAATGTTCCGGTATAATCAAACATATCAGAAGCACCGGCTGAAACAAATCTTCTTCCATATACATAACCGGCAGAAGCGCTTCCTACAGAATCTAATTTATATTTACCAAACATGTCGTTGAAAAATAAAGCGGAGAACTTCGTTTGTTTTATTTTTTTACTGATGTACAAGCTGGCAAATGATTTATAATCTTGGTTACCACCATTCGTAGTTGGTGGGTTAACCCATACAGGTGCTCCTGTTTTAGCGCTGTTATTACCGGCACTACCTGCCGCTGCCATTGGTAAAATACCGGCTGGTGTGGGAACCAGAACACCCAATGAATTTTTTACATAAGCCGGAATATTGGCCGGAACATAAGATGTATTTGTTATGCCAAAGGCATCTGAGTTTTGATTAAATGCATAGCCTAAATCTATCTGGCAACCTTTATGAACTGTTTTTAATAAGGCCATATCGTGACGACGCCCCTGCTGCAGCCAATCAAGATTTCCAATTAACCTTACATCATCATAAATTAATTCCTGCCGCCCGATCTTTAAACTCATCAGATCAATTCCTTTTGTTTTGATCGTTGTATCTGCTTTGTTGAACAGTGTTAAATCAGCCCAGCCTTCATGCAGCATTAATCGGTTGCCATCTGCATTAGAAATGGTTGATGCATCCTGCCCCCATACTCTAACATCCTGAACAGATGCACCAAATGTTAACCTGTCCCATTTGTAACCAAAAATTAATCTTGTACGCTGCGAAGTAAACACAGCAGGTTTTGAACCTTTCAGTACAAGATTGCCAAGCCCGTTACGTACTTCTGTTCGTGTTCTTAACTGGCCCGTTAATGTAAACTGTGCATTTGAACTGAACGCATTCAAAAAACATAACAGCATACTTACCCGTAAAGCTTTCTTTTTCAGATTTTTAATCATAGTTTTGTTCTGGTTTTTAGATTGTTGTCAATTTAAATTCTACTCCCCGTCCGAGCTTCCATTTCGAGTCGGGGTTTTTTATTACTAACTTTTGTTTTATTAATCAGCAATTCCGATAAACACTTTATCTCCCTCCACTTTTACAGGAAATGTTTTGATGGTACATTCTTCTCCATTTAAACACTCACCGGTTCTTAAAGAAAAAGTTCTCTTATGAAAGGGGCAGGCCACTTTTGGTTCTTCACCCTGTGTACCGATCATACCACGGCTCAATGCCATTTGCATACGATGCGGACATTCATTTTGAGTGGCATACCATTCATCACGGCGGGTAAAATGAAACAAAGCGATTTGTTCGTTTTTATACTTTACACATACTCCCCCGTTTTGAGGAACATCTTTTGCTGAACATGCATAGAACCAGGTCAATACTTTTTCTTCTGTCATCATTTTTGATAAAAGTTTATCTGTTGCTTATACTAAAGCAGGCCCGTCCGGCCGGCTATCCGGGCAGGCAATCGTTAACTAAAATGGCTTTGGCTTTTTTAAAAACTGGCAAACAATCGTGTAAGAATGTTTTTAAGGGAAAGGATCATTATCTACAGTATGGCAAATCATTGAATCAAAGAAAGCAAGCAACCCGGTATTACTTCCACTCTTTTGCTTTCTTCTGTTCTCTCATTTCATCAAACTTCACAGATGGATCTTTTTCTTCGGGTGCATTCACAAAATGACTGAAACGTTTTCTTAACTCCGGCGTTTCAATAGCAGCCTTCCACTCACACTCATACGTATTTACATGGTTGATCATATCAGCTTCCCATTGTGCATTCATACCCAATGCATCATTCACAACAACTGATCTTAAATAATCAATTCCTCCTTCCATTTTATTCAGCCATGTAGCAGTACGTGTAAGCGGATCAGCAGTTTTTACATAAAACATTAAGAAACGGTCTAAATATTTAATACAGGTTTCTTCGTCAATATCAGTTGCTAATAACAAAGCATGCTGCGGCTTACTTCCACCATTTCCGCATACATAAAGATTCCAGCCTTTCTCTGTAGCAATGATGCCGAAATCTTTGCTCTGTGCTTCAGCACATTCACGAATACATCCGCTTACACCACCTTTTAATTTGTGTGGTGAACGCAGACCACGGTAACGCTCCTCAACTTTTATTGCAAAGCTTACACTGTCATGTAAACCAAACCTGCACCAGGTACTGCCCACACAACTTTTACTGTACGTAAACTTTTACCATATGCATGACCACTTTCAAAACCTGCTTCTATTAATTCTTCCCAGATATTTGGCAGATCGCTGAGGTGAGCGCCAAACAAATCAATACGCTGACCTCCTGTAATTTTTGTATAGAGATTATATTTTTTTGCCACCTGCCCAATGACGATTAATTTATCAGGAGTAATTTCTCCACCTGGAATACGTGGCACAACAGAATAGGTTCCTCCCTTTTGTATATTGGCCAGGAAACGATCATTACTATCTTGTGCAGTATCATTTCCTTTTTTCAGAATCACTTCATTCCACAAGCTGGCAAGAATAGATGCAACAGGTGGCTTGCACAATTCACAACCATCACCTTTTCCAAACATATTCAGCACTTCTTCATAGGTTGTGAGTTTGTTTATTTTCACCAAATCAAATAACTCCTGTCTGCTGTAATCAAAATGTTCGCATAAAACATTCCTTACAACTTTTCCCTGTGTTTTCATGGTGTGAACCATCAAATCTTTCACCATTGGTACACAACCGCCGCAACCTGTTCCGGCTTTTGTACACTTTTTAATAGCATCTACTGTTTCATAACCCAATTCAACAGCGCCGCAAATAGCACCCTTGGTAATTGCTTCACAGCTGCAAATCACAGCATCATCGGGCAATCCAATAATCCCAGCACCAGCTGACTCTTCACCACCTCTTGAACCCAATATCACATCTTCAGGATTGGGTGGCAACACAACTTTGTTCTTGCACGTTTGCAGCAACATATTGTATTGTTCTGCATCTCCAACCATAATACCCCCTAATAATGTTTTTCCATCTTCACTGATATTGATGCGTTTGTAAACACCTTTATGATTATCATTAATTGCAATTGTTTTTATTCCATTCCCACTGATAAACGGATCACCAAATGAAGCTACATCTACACCAATGAGTTTGAGCTTTGTACTCATGTCATATCCCCTGAACTCTTTGTCGGCTTCAAACAAATTATCTACTACTACCTGAGCCATTTCATAACCAGGGGCTACAAGTCCATAAATCATATTATTATATAAGGCACATTCTCCTATTGCATAAATCGATGGATCAGATGTCTGCAATCTTTCATTCACAAGTATCCCGCCTCTTGGCCCAACTTCAATTCCTGATAACTTCGCCAGTTCATCTCTTGGTTTAATACCTGCACTGATGACGAGCATATCAACATCGATAATTGTATCATCTGAAAACTTCATCCCGTTAATACAACCATTGCCCAATATTTCAGAAGTATTTGTGCTGGTCAATACTTTTAATCCGAGGCTTTCTAATTTTCCTTTTAATAAATTACTGCCAGCTTCATCAATCTGTCTTGGCATGAGTCGTGGAGCAAATTCTATTACTGTTGTATCTGTAACTCCCAGATCAATCATTGCTTTTGCTGCCTCCAGTCCCAATAAACCACCGCCGATCACTGCACCTTTTTTTGCTTTCTTTGCATAGGCAGTCATCAGCTCCAGATCTTCAATTGTTCTGTAAATAAATACACCGTCTTTTTCAGTACCCGGAATTGGAGGGACAAATGCTGCCGAACCGGTAGCAAGAATTAAAACATCATATGAAACTGAAAGTCCTTTTGTGTGAGAGGATCGTTTTAGAAGCACGGTCTATTTGTGCAACAGGATCGGCCAAATGAAGTGTGATATTATTTTCAGCATACCAGCTGGCGGGCGCCATTGTTAAATCTTCAGCAGATTTACCTGCAAAATATTCGCTGAGGTGAACACGGTCGTAAGCGGGGCGAACCTCTTCACCAAAAACGGCAATTTCAAATTGATAGGGGTTCGATTTGTCAATTAATTTTTCACAAAACTTGTAACCCACCATCCCATTACCAACAATGACAATCTTCATGCTAAAAGAATTTAAAATCAATAAATAATCTATAGCATGGCAAGAAATCGTTACATTAAAATAAATTATATTTAATACCTGTAAACTTTAAAAGCCCTAAAAGTCATCATTAAATATGATCTATATCATAAATTTAACTATTTTTTCAAATATTTCATCAACTTTAAAAAATATTTTACATAGATTTATTTTTAATATTTGTAATTGACTCTTATGCTCATGCCTTTAAAGCTTTTATGGATATTCAAAGAAAGATTCATTTGCATGTATGATTCTTAATAGATTTGCGAACAACACTGTTTACGAATATGTTACATAAGTAATGTTGTAAAGAATGGGAGTTTATGCATTAAAAGTTAGGAAACAACATTACCCGAAGTTTATCATATATTATTATAGCACATATGAAGAAAACCAAAAAACCCTGCGACCTTAAAAGTTGTTCCTTTTGTAGACTCTGTTTAAAAGAGTGGCTGCCAGCCATCGATTTAAACAGGCAAACATTGCAGATAAGCAAAGGCCAGACATTTATTCAGGAGGGTGAAAAGGTTACGGGAGTATACTTTGTATATGAAGGTGCAGTAAAAGTGCATAAGCAGTGGGGAGAAAAAGAACTGATTGTACGCTTTGCTAAAAAGGTGACATTGTTGGTCACAGGGGTCTTGGGAATGATATTTATTACCCTGTTTCAGCAACTGCTATTGAACCTTCTGTTGTATGTTTTATTGAAATTGATTTCTTTATATCCTCTTTGAAAGTAAACCAGGACTTTTTGTTTCAGCTAATGATGTTCTTTGCAGAAGAATTAAAAGTGTCTGAACGTAAAATGCGTAACCTCGCCCATATGCCGGTGAAGGGACGTGTTGCTCTTGCTTTATTAACACTGCACGAAAAATTTGGGGTAAAGCAAGATGGCGAGATTGATCTTACCCTAACAAAGCAGGACCTTGCTTCTTATACCGGAGCTACTTACGAAACAGTATTCAGAATATTAAATGAATTAGCAGAAGAGAAGTTGGTAAAGCTTTCCGGTAAAACAATTGCTATCCTCAATAAAAAAAAGCTGACAGAAATTTCAAGTAAACCAGAATAAATTATTGCGCCTGTAATTTTTTTTCAGGTTCAGTTATTATCCATTTTCGATTTGAAAAATCACCAAAGGTTTCACCGGCTTTCTGTTCAGTTTTATACGCTTTAAATAATTCGTCCAGTGTATTTAATATCTGTTCTTCGTTTAGGCTGTCTTTATACTTTGCATTTAAACGTTCCCCAACTCTATCACCACCAATATGTAAATTGTATTGTCCGTAAGCAGTTCCTACAAAACCAATTTCAGCTGCCGGTGATCTTCCGCAACCATTGGGGCAACCTGTCATACGTAAAATAATTTCTTCATTCTGCAGAGAGTGTTTCTCCAACAATGGTTCTATTTTATCAATCAAAGAAGGAAGATAGCGTTGTGCTTCAGCAAGTGCCAGCGGACAGGTGTTAAATGCAACACAGGCCATTGCATTTTTGCGTAATGCGCCTGCATGATCAGTATGTGCAATCACTCCAAACTTAATAAGCAACTCTTCAACAGCTGCTTTATCTGGTTCTGCAATATCTGCCAGTATCAGGTTCTGGTTACCTGTAAACCGGAAATTTGCTTTCCCTGTTTTTGCAATTTCAAGCAAAGCTGTTTTTAATGCAATCTTTTCATCATCCAGCACTCTTCCATTTTCAATAAAGACTGAGTAATACCATTTGCCTTCATGATTCTGTTTCCAGCCGTAATGATCTTTGCGATCGGTAAAAGTGTATGGCTTTGCTTCTTCCAATTGAAAGCCGCAACGTTTTTCCAGTTCAGTTCTGAATGCATCCGCACCGAATTTATCAATGGTATATTTTAACCTTGCAAGCTTCCTGTCACTTCTGTTTCCATGATCCCGTTGAATGGTCATTACTTCATAAACTGCTTTCAATACATTTTCTGTACTAACAAACCCAAGAACAGTGGCAAGTCTTGCATATGTATTCAAATTACCATGTGTAGAGCTTAATCCACCACCTGCAGCTATATTGAAACCCTTTAATTGATTGTTCTCGATAATTGCTATTAAACCAACATCATTGGTTAATACATCAATATCATTATTGGGAGGAATCGCAATTCCTACTTTGAATTTTCTTGGCAGGTAACGATCCTGGTATAAAGGATCTTCTTCGTTCTTATCTGCTATCTGTTCTTCATCCAGCCATATTTGATAATAAGCTCTTGTTTTTGGCAAAGCCATTACACTGATCTTGTCTGCATATTGAAACACTTCTTCATGTATTGCAGATTCTTTCGGGTGTGCACTGCAGGTCACATTCCTGTTTACATCACCACAAGCAGCAATAGAATCAAGATGCAATGTATTAAAAGACTGAATGGTTGGCTTGATCTCTGACTTTAAAATACCATGCAGTTGTACCGTTTGTCTTGTTGTGATTTTAATTGTACCTGTTGAATGTTCACCGGCAACATGATGCAGACCAATCCATTGTTCAGGCGTTAAAAAACCACCGGGTAGACGCAGACGTATCATGAACGAATACAGCCATTCTAATTTTTTTGCACTGCGTTCTTCTCTCCTGTCACGGTCATCCTGCTGATATAATCCATGAAACTTGATCAGAGACTGATCATCTTCATATAAAGCACCTGTCAGAGCTTCATCCAGGCTTTCCTTCAAAGTTCCTCTCAAACCATCGCTTGATGTTTTGATACGTTCAACAGCTGATAAATTATTTTTTTCGCTCATGGCTGAATTGATCTCTTTTAATAAACATCTTTTTCATACCTGCCCTCTTTCTTCAGCAGTTCCAGGTATTGTTTTGCTTCTTCGTTTGATTTCTGTCCTTTTTCCACAATGATCTGCAGCAATGTGTTTTCTACATCTTTACTCATGGGGTCTTTTGTTCCGCTTACAAACACCGAAGCTCCATTGCTGATCCAGTTGTACAGCTCTTCTGCTTTTTGTTGCATACGGTGCTGTACATAAATCTTCTCCTGCTGATCTCTTGAAAAAGCAAGATCAATTTTTGTAAGCACACCTGTCTGCACATAATTCTGTATTTCTGTCTGGTATAAAAAATCTGTTGTGAACTTCTGTTCACCAAAGAAAAACCAGTTTCTACCAGTTGCACCTGTTGCATCCCTTTCTGCAAGAAAAGCACGGAATGGAGCCACACCTGTACCCGGGCCAATCATGATCACATCTTTCTCAGCAGCAGGCAATTTAAAATTCTTATCCTTATGTACATAAAAAGTAATTACTGAATTAACAGGAAGATCACCGAGAAACTCACTGCACAAACCAAAACGCTGCTCATCTTCTGCAAGAAACTGAATTCTGGCCACTGTGATATGCACTTCATTTTCTCCATGTGCTGCAGGAGAAGATGATACAGAATATAATCTTGGTGCAATCGGCATTAATATTTTCACTACTTCTTCAAACTGTGCAGCGTCTTTCACCGGGTAGATACGAAGCAGATCAACAAGGTCCATTCTTGTATCAGGAATTTCCTGTTGTATAATTGCTGCATACTTTTTTACTGTTGATGAAAGCAGGTAACAGATATTGAGATGCTGTGTGAGCAACTCTGAAACTGGAGCTGATACTTTTGCAGTTTGAATTACTTTATTAGCCTCAATACCAGTTAGAGAGATTATTTTTTCAACAACTTCTTTCCTGTTTTGCGGAACAATACCGATTGTATCGCCGGGTTCATATTCAATGGCTTCATCACATCCTATTTCAATATGATAGGTTGCTTTGTTTGAACCACGATCGTTCAGATTAATATTTGCAAGAACACTACCCCGGTAATATTTTTTCCCAGTTGCCTTTTTAACAGGCTGTTGCTGAGGAACAGCCGCTTTTTCAACTGCTTGATTTTCGATTACATTTAAAACATTCCCAAACCATTCCATTGCCTCTTCTTCATAATCAACATCACATTTACGCAACGGAACAACCCGCTTTGCACCGAATTTTTCAAATTGCAGATCCAGATCCTCTCCAGTTTTACAAAACATGGGATAGGATGAATCGCCCAGTGCTAATACACTGAATTTTAAATTGGGCAATGACAACTCATTATCATGTATATGATCATAAAACTTTTTAGCCGGTGCAGGAGGTTCGCCTTCGCCTTGTGTACTGATTACAACAAAAAAATATTCTTCTTTTGAAAGATCATTCAGGCGATACTGATCCAGTCCAATCAACTTTGCATTTACTCCTCTTTTCTTTGCCGCTGCAGCTAACTGTGTGGCGAGTTTTTTTGAATTGCCTGTTTCAGTACCAAAAGCAAGACTGATTTTTTTAGTTGCTGCAGATTTTATCTCATGTCCATTGCTATTGGAAGAACCATTGGTTAAACCATTCGAAACAATTCCGCTCAAATAGCCATTGATCCAAACCAGCTCTTCCTTTGAATAGCCATTCAGAAATTCATGCAGTTCCTTTAATCTCGCCTCACCAATCATATTTATCTTTTTGCAGTTTATAATTTTTTGAAAACAGACCCGGCTTCGTTTCCGGCAAACCATTTAAAATCCTGGTGCAGTTTGACAACATCACCAACAATGATTAAGGATGGCGAACTGAATTGCTTTCTGGCAAAATCAGCTGCACATTCTTTCAGTGTTGTAATATGAACTTGCTGATGACTTGTTGTAGCCTGTTCGATAACAGCAAGTGGCGTTAGTGGCTGGCGTGAAAAGCGCAACAACAATTCAGTCAAGTCAGTAATATTTTTTGCGGCCATATAAAACACCAGTGTGTCATTGGTATTAGCCAATGCCTTCCACTTTTCAGTACTGTAAAAACTATTTGGGTTGAATGTAATAAACTGCACAGCCTGTGAGTAGTCCCTTGCAGTTAATGGAATACCTGCATAAGCAGAAGCGCCTGATGCAGCTGTAATACCGGGAATAATTTCAAATGGAATTTGATTCTCATGCAAAGCCCTTAATTCATCAAGCACATTACTGAAGAAAGCAACATCGCCTCCTTTTAACCGGACAACTGTTTTTCCATTTAATGCATACTCAAGAATTAAAGCAGTAACATCTTCCTGCAATAGAGATGCTTCATTGTATCCCTGCTTACCGGCAAGTACAATCAGTGCATCTTTTGCTGCATGTTCATCAATGATTTCCGGATTCACCAAACGGTCAACAATAATGACATCTGCTTCAGCCAACCGCTTTTGCAGCTTCACGGTAATCAGTTCCGCATCACCCGGACCAGCTCCCGCCAGTATAACTTTCCCTTTGGTTGATTGTTTCATGTTTATTTAGTCTACCCACTGGGTAGGAATTATGCGTAAAAAAAATTAATTACTTGAACAGCACAGCTGCGACAGTACTGTTGCTGGCTTCCTCAATCAAAATGGCGCTTCCGTTTGCATTAAGCGTTTCATCGCCATCATACACAACCGGCGATGCTGTTTTAATGGTTGCTTTCACTACTTCATTCAGCTTTACATTTCCTTCAACAGGCTGGCGCTGCAGGCTGTTCACATCTAACTTATACTCCACCTCTTTTACAATAGCTCTTACGAGACGGCTGTTATGCTGCAGGTAATACTTATTGCCGGCAATCAATGGTTTCTCATCCATCCAGCAAAGCAATACTTCGAATTCATTACTCACCTTAGGAAGATTATCTGATTTTACAATTGAATCGCCACGGCTGATATCAATATCATCAGCCAGTTGTATGGTTACACTCTGTGGTGCAAATACTTCATCTACTTCTTTTCCTCCAGCCTGTAAATGACTGATGGTTGTTTCGATGCCTGCAGGCAATACAGTTACTTTGTCGCCTTTCTTATAAATTCCACTGATCACCTCGCCTGCATAACCACGGTAATCGTGTAATTCTTCTGTTTGAGGACGAATCACTAACTGCACCTGGAAACGTGCATCCGTTAAATTCACATCATTGTTGATTTCAACCTCTTCCAAAAATTCGAGCAAAGGTTTTCCATCATACCAGGTAATCAACTGAGATCTGTCAACAATATTATCTCCGTTCAATGCACTGATAGGAATATAGGTAACATCTTTTAATCCAAGTTGTTTCGCCACTTCGTCTGTTCTGTTCTTGGTTGATTTTTCCAATGCTTCCAGTTGATCGATCAGGATGTTTTTACTGTCGTACAGTAAACGACCGATCAAAGTGCTTTTCCCATCATCCACACTGCCTGCTGTTATAAATCTCAACAAATCCATTATTATTAGAATTAAGTCTGTTTAAAAATTATTAGAAGTAGCCGTTCTTTTTTCTGTCTTCCATTGCTGCTTCTGTTACTTTATCGTCTATTCTTGTTTCGCCCCGTTCACTGATCTTGGTAGCGATAATTTCATTCACCACTTCTTCAAGCGTTGATGCATTTGATTCAACTGCAGCGGTGCAGGTCATATCGCCAACTGTGCGATAACGAACTCTCTTTGTTACTACTTTATCGCCTTCAGAAAGTTGTACATGTTCACTCATTGCCACCAGCTGACCTTCATGTTCAATCACTTCCCTGTCATGTGAAAAATAGATTGAAGGAAGATCAATTTTTTCTGTACGGATATAATTCCAGATATCCAGTTCAGTCCAGTTGCTGATCGGGAACACACGAACATTTTCGCCTTTCTGTATACGTCCGTTATAAATGCTCCACAATTCAGGTCTTTGCAACTTTGGGTTCCACTGACCAAACTCATCTCTTACAGAAAAAATCCGCTCCTTAGCTCTTGCCTTTTCTTCATCTCTTCTTGCACCGCCAATGCAGCAATCAAACTTGAATTCTTCAATAGTATCTAACAATGTGTATGTCTGTAACCAGTTGCGGCTTGGAAATTTTCCTTTTGGCTCGGTAAGGCTTCTCTCTTTGATTGTATCTTCTACTTTTCTTACAACCAAAGTTGCGCCTACGTCATTTGCCATCCAGTCACGGAATGCCAATGCTTCAGGAAAATTATGACCTGTATCAATATGCACTAAAGGAAAAGGAATCTTTCCGGGTGCAAATGCTTTTCTTGCTAAATGCACAAGTGTAATGGAATCCTTGCCTCCGCTGAATAATAAAGCGGGTCTTTCAAACTGTGCCGCAACTTCACGGAAAATGTGAATACTTTCCGCTTCCAACTGCTCCAGGTAATTTAACTTATATTGACTCATATTCTTGTTTCTTTAAAGTCCACCTGATACGTAGACTTTATATGCAAATAAACACTAAAATCTCCTAACATCTGTTGATAAATACGCAAACGATTGCTGACCGCCGTCAGGATTTTTTTCCTTCTTCAATTTCTGCATGTTCATGCAGTCCGCATTCCTTTTTGCTGCTGTCTTCCCACCACCAGCGACCGGCCCTGAAATCTTCGTCCGGCCTGATGGCTCTTGTGCAGGGGGCACAACCAATGCTGACAAATCCTTTGTCGTGCAGTGAATTATAAGGAACATGATTTTTCTGAATGAATTCATTCAGTTCTGCCCATGTCCAGTGAAGTATGGGGTGAAATTTAATCACCTGGTTGGCTTCATCCCACTCCAGTTGAGGCACATTCTGTCGGTTGGGACTTTGTTCAGCCCTTAACCCTGTAATCCAGATTTGCTTCCCTTTCAGAGCCCTTTGCAATGGCTCAACCTTACGGATAAAACAACATCCCTTCCTGTTTTCAACCGATTCATAAAATGAATTCGGCCCTTTTTCAGTTACAAAATCCTGAATTGCCTCCGCATTTGGATAATAGGCTTTGATGGGATGCTGATAAGATTCCAGCGTTTGCCTCCATGTACTGTAGGTTTCAGTAAACATTCTGCCCGTATCAAGCGTAAAGACTTCAATGGGCAGGTGCTCACTGAAGATCAGGTGACTGATAGCCTGATCTTCTAAGCCAAAACTTGTAGAGAACACAATACTTCCTTCGAATCGTTGATTCAACAATCGAAGACCTGCTTCTGGACTTTGATCCTTCAGCAGGTTTTCCAGTTCCGTTATAATTGCCTGTTGACTCATTTTCAGTTGAGATTTAATCCAGCCAGTTCAAGGCTTTTCTTTTTTAATTTCCTGATCTCCACATCTTCAATAATTGGTTCGGGAGTTAAAATAAGCGATGTGCCGTTTTCTCTCCACCAGTTATTATTAAGCAATTCTGTTGCAGGTAATACGCCAATCAGATACTTACGGTCGCTTTCTGCATGCCACTCTTCAATCCATTCAAAACGCTCTTTCGGAACAAAGTTCCAGTCATCAAAGCTAACATATACTTTGAGATAGAAATCAGTTGTCAATTCATTTGGCTGATGATAGTATAATTTCTTATACTCATACTTATAATCATAACGTAAAGCGGAGATATCACTCAGTACAGCAGATGCTGTGGGGAATGAGCCTGCTCCCTTACCGTAAAAGAATTGCTTATCAGAAAAAGAACTTTCAACCACTGCACCATTGTACTCATTCTTTACAAATGACAAATGATCATCATGTTTTACAAACTGAGGTAATACAAATGCAGCCACTTTTCCATTCTGTAACTTTTTTGCCTGTCCTACCAAACGAATTTCAAAATTCTTTTCACGGCCTACGGAAGCATCAGTTCCCTGTATATTCTGAATACCCGTAAATAAAATCCCTGTTGGTTTTGAAACGATACCATAAGCATGTAATAGCAGGATTACCCATTTGTTTACTGCATCCCAGCCATCCACATCCAGCGTAGGATCTGCTTCTGCAAAACCTAATTGCTGAGCCTGTAACAATGCCTGTTTGAAATCAAGCTTCTCTTCAAACATTTTAGTGAGAATATAATTGGTACTGCCATTTACAATTCCCCTGATGCCATGTAACAGATCATTATCATAATATTCTTCGAGGTTACGGATAACGGGGATAGATGCACAGGCTGATGCTTCGTACAGGAAGGAAAGACCTGTATCAATTTGCAACTGTAATAATTCAGGTAAATGTTCTGCAATCATCTTCTTGCTGGCACTCACCACTTCTTTACCATTCTTTAATGCTGTTGAAACAATGTGAAAAGCCGATTCACTTTCATTGATCACTTCTACAATTACATTGATCTCTGTATCATTTAGCAACACATTCTTATCGGTTGTAAATAATTCATCCGGGGCATTTCTTTTCTTTTCAGGATTCTTAATACAAACTTTTTTAATCTTTGCATTCAGCGAAGGGGTTTGCTGCAATACTTTATACAAACCTTCCCCTACCACTCCAAATCCAAATAACCCAATGACTAACTGTTTATCTGATGACATACTTAATTTGTTAATTGTTTATTTAATTGCCCTTTTGAGTTTGCTGCAGAAAAGAGTTGATTGCTTTTGTGATTTGGTCATACTCAGCAAAAAAGCCATCATGACCATAAAATGATTCGATAGTTTTAAAATTTGCCCCGCTGATTGTATTGGCAAGAAACTGCTGTTCGCTAACAGGAAATAAAATATCATTGCTGATACCGATCACCAGTGTTCTGGCAGTAATTTCTTTTAATGCCAGTTCAATAGAAGAACGGCTGCGGCCAACATTATGAGCGTCCATTCCTTTACTAAGAAAATAATAACTGAATGCATTATACCGCTTCACTAATTTTTCGCCCTGGTAACGCTGATAAGATTCACTCTTGAAGTTTTCCAGCTCATCATTACTTTCTTCAATCTGGCTGATGCCATAAGCATCGTAATGACGGTAAGAAAGTAATGCAATGCTTCTTGCTGCAATCAATCCTTCACTGCCTGCATCATCTGCTTTATTTTTCCATGTTTGATCTGCTTCAATAGCCAAACGTTGTGATGAATTGAAAGCAATTCCCCATGCAGAATGAAAAGCATTGGTTGCGATTGGTACAATATGTTCAAACAATTGCGGTTCTTCAATAGCCCACTCCAGTAATTGCTGACCACCCATGCTGCCGCCAATACCAAGAAATATTTTTTCGATGCCCAAAGATTTGCGTAATGGATCATAAGCACGAATCATATCTCTTGTAGTGAACCAGGGAAACTCATGATAATAAGGGTCACCGGTTAAAGGATTTTTATCAAATGGACCAATACTACCATATGCGCTGCCAGGCATGTTGACACATACAATAAAATATTTAGCAGGATCAAATAACTTTCCTTCACCTACCAAACCAGTCCACCATTCTGAGGGATCACTGTTGGCCGTTAATGCATGAAAAATCCAAACCACATTGCTTTTTGATTCATTCAGCTTACCCAATGTCGTATAGGCTAAATGATATTCATTGAGCAGTGCACCCGATTCTAACCTGAATGGTTTATTATATGAAAATATTTCTGTTGACATTTACTGTTATCGTCTTTTGAATCTTTATCAGCTGAATTAAAAACAAAGCGTACAAGAGTGTGACACAACGCAGACACATTCATGTACCTGCGCTGGTCAACTGCTCTTTATCCTACTAATTCTTTTTCAAATACTGCCTGGAAAGCCTGTTCAATATCTGCTTTAATATCATCAATATGCTCAATACCCACACTGATGCGTACTAAGTTTGGATCTACTCCTGATGCTATCTGTTCAGTTTCGCTTAACTGTTCATGTGTAGTGCTTGCCGGATGAATGGCCAATGTTTTTGCATCACCCACATTTGCCAGGTGACTGATCAGTTTCAATGAATTGATAAACTTCTCAGCATTTGCTCTTCCGCCTTTAATACCTACCTGTAATACGCCACCAAATCCATTGGTTAAATATTTCTTCGCCAGTTCATGATAAGGATTGCTTTTCAATCCCGGATACAATACAAACTCAACAGATGGATGTGTTTCCAGCCATTGTGCCAATGCCAATGCATTCTGTACATGACGTTCAACACGAAGCGAAAGTGTTTCAAGCCCCTGTAACAACAGGAATGAATTGAACGGGCTTTGAGCAGAACCAAAATCTCTCAAACCTTCTACCCTTGCACGGATAATGAATGCAATATTTGGTAAACCCAAAGGATTGCCTTCACCAAAAATATCCCAGAATTTCAATCCATGATAACCTTCACTTGGTTCTGTAAACTGCGGAAACTTTCCGTTACCCCAGTTATAGTTACCACCATCAACAATTACACCACCAATAGTTGTACCATGACCACCGATCCATTTTGTTGCACTTTCAACAACAATATTTGATCCTTGTTCAATTGGGTGGAACAAATAACCACCGGCTCCAAATGGATTGTCAACGATTAATGGCAGATCATATTCCTTCGCCAGATCGGCAAATTTTTTAAAGTCAGGAATATTTAAGCGGGGATTACCAATGGTTTCTAAATAGATCGCTTTTGTATTCTTGTCGATATGCTTTACAAAACTTTCTGCATCATCACCATCGGCAAAGCGTGCTTCAACACCAAGACGTTTGAAAGCTACTTTGAACTGGTTGTAGGTTCCGCCATATAAATAGGAAGTAGAAATAAAATTATCACCTGCCTGCAGAATATTGTTCAGTGCAATAAACTGTGCAGCCTGTCCGCTGCCCACTGCCAATGCAGCTACACCGCCTTCCAGTGCTGCGATGCGTTGTTCAAACACATCACTGGTTGGATTCATGATACGGGTATAGATATTTCCGAATGCTCTTAAGCCAAATAAATTAGCAGCATGTTCACTGTTATCAAAGCCATAGGAAGTTGTTTGATAAATTGGTACAGCACGTGATTTTGTAGTTGGATCGATTTGCTGACCTGCATGCAATTGCAATGTTTCAAAATGAAGTTTGTTACTCATGATTGTAATGAATGAAAGGTTATTTAATTGAAATTATGTAGTGAGAAAAAGAGTGTGAACCTTCCCGTCGGGGGATCGGAAATGAATAGGTATGCCTTACGGCATACAGCAAATCATACAACAGCAGCACTGCATAGATACAGTTGCTAAGATTGGCTTATTGTTGTTGTTGAGCATATTTTTCAAATACCCTACAAATGTAGTTGGGTTTACCCGGTTAAGCAAGTGCTTAAATGTAAAAGTTTTGTCAATGCTTTGAAAAACGATTGTTTGTTTCATCTTTTTACAATTGTGCTGAACAATGATGTTACAAGGTTCTGTATACACAAATCAATAGAGGAATGAGGAGCTGATCGGTTGTAAAACAAAAAAGCTCACCCGATAGAATCAGATGAGCTTTAGTATATATAAGTTTTGCTAAAAGCTTGGAATCTGACTTATCTGGCCCTGACATTACTGTCCGGGATGGAATTGGCACCTTTTCTCTTCATTATCCTCCGTACACTGAAAGAAAATAAGAGAGAGGTTGTCAAGGCTTCATCGGGCCATTACCCTCTGCCTTTCTTGATAAGTGAAATAAAGAACTGGCGCAAATTTAGTAACAAATGGCTCAATCAGCCAAATGTTTTTAGCTAACAAATGTTTTTATACGGCAGCCTGCAATTCCTTTGTAAATATCAATGCTGCTAACACAGAGGGAATCAATGCTTTGAGCTGGGCTGATTTTTCAACAGCATTTGAATAATTTAAAGGAATAGATGCTACGAGTTTATGTTGTGGTGCTGCTTCATCTTCAAGCATTACTTCTATTGTGTTTCCCTCATGAATGGCAAATTTAAACTGCTCATGTTCTTCTGTAGTTGCAGAACCATTCAGCATCTGCTCATCATTATAATGGATACGTCCTATTGTAATACCGTACTCATTCCTTATAAGCTGAAACAACTTGCTGAACACTCGTTTCCCAATAAAAATACTTCTCCTGATTGTGCCGCATTCAAGCCTGAAGCTATCAGTTGAGGGACTTAATCTTAATGTAAACCGATGTTCATGCCCGTCATCATTTAAAACCATTGGAACAGCATTGTAAACTGTGATGCTCATACTTGTAAGTTTTATTTTTTATGAATGGCAGGTTGTAAGTCACCGTTAAGTTAGGACGATGCCCTGCAAAAGGGGGCAGATTTTGGCTCAACTTTTCCACATCACAATTTCTTAACATTGGGAAGATCCTGCTGTGGAATATTTATTACTCTGTTACTGCTGCTTATTAAACAGCTAACCTGTTGAGGGCCATGTATAGATGGCTCACAAAATCTTACCTCTGCTGATAAAAGATTTCACGGTAAATTCGTTTCCCGGCTATTTTGACCGGGTTCCAAATTATGAGCGACTTAGTAAATGATCAGATAGAGGTTTCAGGCGCAAGGGTGCATAACCTGAAAAATATTGATGTAAGTATTCCTAAAAATAAGCTGGTTGTAATTACCGGCATTAGTGGTAGCGGCAAATCTTCTTTAGCATTTGATACAATTTATGCAGAAGGTCAGCGCCGGTATATGGAAACTTTTGGTGCATATGCCAGGCAGTTTGTTGGCGATATGGAACGGCCCGATGTTGATAAAATCACCGGGCTCTCTCCCGTTATTTCGATTGAGCAAAAAACAACCAATAAAAACCCTCGCTCAACAGTTGGTACTATAACCGAAGTGTATGACTTCCTTCGTTTGCTGTTTGCAAGAGTTGGTGAAGCCTATTCATACAACACAGGTAAGAAAATGGTGAAGTGGAGCGAAGAAGAAATTGTTGAAAATATTTTCCAGCGATTTGACGAACAGAAAATCTTATTACTTGCTCCATTGGTAAGAGGACGTAAAGGACATTACCGTGAATTGTTTGAAGACATAAGGAAGAAAGGTTTTGTAAAAGTGCGGATCGATGGTGAAGTAAAAGATCTTGTTCCAAAAATGCAGGTTGACCGTTACAAGATTCATGATATTGAAGTGGTGGTTGACCGTTTGAAAGTAAGTGATGATTTCAAAGTGCGCATCAGCCAGAGTGTACAGCAAACATTAAAGTTGGGAAAAGACCTGATGTTTATTGGAACAGAAAAAGGTGCTGTTGTTTCTTATTCCAAGCAGCTGATGTGTGAAGATACAGGGCTCAGTTATGAAGAACCATCACCCAATGCATTTTCATTTAACTCACCTTATGGTGCATGCCCAACCTGTAAAGGATTGGGAAATGTGTATACCATTGATATGGAACTTGTACTTCCAGACAAAACAAAAACAGTGAAGGAAGGTGGTATTGCTCCTTTAGGTGAAGAACGGGAAGCCAGTGTGTTTCAGCAAGTGATTGCTTTTGCAAAAAAGTATAAGATCAAATTAGATCTACCTGTAAAAGATTTAACGAAAGAACAATTAGAATTACTGTTGTTTGGTGATAAAAATATCAATGCGTCACTTGAAGTGGATCCGGGCGATGAAACAGTACCCCAGGAATATACAGGAAGTTATGAGGGTATTATTCCAATGCTGAAACGTTGGTTCGTTTCACCAAACAGTACAGAAGCTCTGCGTGACTGGGTAACACAATTTATGACATTGCAAACCTGTGGCAGCTGCAATGGTGCAAGATTAAAGAAAGAAAGTTTATGGTTTAAAGTTGAAGATAGAAATATTGCTGAGTTAAGTGAATTGAACCTCGATAATCTTGCTGCATGGTTTGATGGACTGGAACTCCGTATCAGTAACAGGCAGGCAGCAATTGGAAAAGATGTATTAAAAGAAATCAGGGAACGTTTACAATTTCTCTTGAATGTTGGGTTGACTTATCTCACATTAAACCGTTCTTCAAAATCATTGAGTGGTGGTGAAAGCCAGCGTATCCGTTTGGCAACACAGATCGGATCTCAACTGCAGGGCATCACTTATATTTTAGATGAACCGAGTATCGGTTTGCATCAAAGGGATAATCACCGTTTAATAGATGCATTGAAAAATCTAAGGGATGTAGGCAACAGTGTGCTGGTTGTTGAACATGATAAAGATATTATGCTTGCTGCTGATCATTTGATCGATGTTGGACCGCAGGCAGGGAAACATGGTGGTACAATTGTTTCAGCAGGAACTCCAAAACAAGTTCTTGCATCAGGCAGTGACACAGCTAAATATCTGAATGGTGAAAAGAAGATTGCAATACCAGCTGAAAGAAGAAAGGGCAATGGGAAATTTATAGAATTAAAAGGATCAACAGGTAACAACCTGCAGAATGTAAACATTAAACTTCCTCTCGGCAAACTGATTGTTGTAACAGGAGTAAGTGGCAGTGGCAAGAGTACACTCATCAATGAAACACTCTATCCAATTCTCAACAAATATTGTTACGATTCAAAAGCGATTCCAATGCCTTATAAATCCATTAAGGGATTGGAACATATTGATAAAGTAATTGAAATTGATCAGTCACCTATTGGCCGTACGCCAAGAAGTAACCCTGCCACCTATTGCGGATTTTTTACTGAGATCAGGACTTTATTTGCGGCAATACCTGAAGCAAAGATTCGTGGATACAATGCAGGAAGGTTTTCTTTCAATGTAAAAACCGGGCGTTGTGATGTTTGTGAAGGCGGAGGCATGCGTGTTATTGAAATGAATTTCCTTCCCGATGTTTATGTCCATTGTGAGAAATGTAATGGCAAACGATATAACAGGGAAACATTAGAAATCCGTTACAAAGGAAAATGCATTGCCGACATACTGGACATGACTGTTGAAGAAGCAGTTGATTTTTTTCAGCCTGTTCCATACCTGTACCGCAAAATAAAAGTACTGGCAGATGTTGGGCTTGGTTATATCACACTTGGTCAGAGTGCTGTTACATTAAGCGGTGGTGAAGCACAGCGTGTAAAACTTTCAACTGAGTTGGGAAAAAAAGATACCGGCAAAACGTTTTATATTCTTGATGAGCCTACAACAGGTTTGCATTTCCAGGATATTCAGCATCTGCTGGATGTATTAAATAAATTAACCGACAGAGGAAACACCGTTCTGGTAATTGAACACAACATGGATGTCATTAAAGTGGCAGATCATATTATTGATCTTGGACCTGAGGGTGGTGATGGTGGCGGACAAATTTTATTTGAAGGAACTCCCGAAGAATTATTAGAATGTAAAGAAAGTTATACTGCACAGTTTTTAAAACCAGAAATGTAATTCTTTCACTCAGTACATAAAAAAAGAGCCCCCGACGCATCGGGGGCAATGGATAGAGTACGGACCAAGAGAAACAAAGCAAAGCATGGTGAAAAGAATATTAGTCACTGGTTCTCGTTTTAGATTTTCACAGGATTGGAAAACTTAAGAGAGGGTACGGACTAAAATTAATTACATACTTTGCTTAAAGAGTTACAGGTATAATTTCTTTTTGAATATAAATAAGATAACATAAAGCGTTATCAGGCCTACACGGAGTAGCCAGATAGAAAGCTGCGGATTTAATTTTTGGATTAAAGTTTTCATTTTAAAAGAGGGATTGGGTATGGATTATTTATTCTTCTCAGTTTAGAAGTACTGCGGACACTTCATCGAATTTTTATTTTTAAACCAGTCAGCATATACATCACCGATCTTCCAGGTTAAACGGAAAGTACTTGAAAAATAAGAGTCATTCCGTAAGGGATTTCCTCTTTTCTTTCCCGGTTCATAAGGAGTATATCCTGGTGAGCTTGATGGATAAAACGAACTCGGATTTGCCATGAATTTTGCAATGGCAGCCTGGCTCGGTGAAAGATATATATCAAACAGAGCCGGATCAATAAACTTCGTACTTACGTCATCAATATAATCACTCCCGGTTTTACGGTGAATGAATTCAACACCTAATGTCAGTCTTTCAGTAATGTCATATTTGAAACCTACACCTAAAGGAATGCAATAAGATGTAAGGCTGTATTCAGGATTACCTGTTTCAACCATTCCCTGCCCTTCTAATCTTAATGGTTTCAGATCAACCCATGTTTCTGTTCCTGCAGGGCTTGTATATAATCCTTGTGGATTAAACTTCAATACTCCTATTCCGCCAATAAGATATGGCCTGAATCTTGGTAAACCCCAGCCATTCTTTACACTGAAAAAAGCTGTTGGATACAATTCAATTGCAGCGTATGCTTCATATAAAGGAGAACGAAAAGTAAGGTTTCTGTATTTGCGTGCACCTTCCCAGTTATCAGTAGGTTGCTTTTGTTTAATTAAACGGTCATCGCCTTCCATCTGGCCAATGTTACCTGCAATTCTGAAACCTATCCATTCTGATGGATAATAAGAAGCAGAGATACCGCCAACGATATTTGTTACTGGAAAATTATTGTCTTTAGGGCCAAAAGTTCCTTTGCCTCTATTACCACCCAGGTCGCCAAGAAAGCTCATAGGACCAGCATTAATACCGATCTCAAATCTTGAGTTAGCAGTAGTTAATCCTACCTGCGCATTCGCAGAATGAATGAATAAAGTAAAAAGGAAAAAAGCGTACAGGAAATACTGAGGAGTACGAATTTTCATAGTTTTGGATATTTGGTTTTTCTGATACTGGATATAACATGGCAATATTAAACAACAAATTCTGAAGTTCAAAATTATTTCTTTAGCATTTTTAGTGTAAACCCTTACTGGCATGGGCTTTTAGGTGCTTTTACTAAACACCATTCGTAAAAATACTTATTGGTTTTTAAAAAAACGAATCATTTCAACATGTTCTATTCCATCTTCCAAATAAACTTCTCCTGACCTTTCAAATCCCAGTGATGAATAAAATTTCAACAGGTATAATTGTGCCCCGATTTTAATATCCTGTTCGCCAAACAGTTTACAGCAATGAGCTATGGCTGTATTCATTAACTCTCTTCCAGCTCCTTCTTTACGTGCTGCAGGATTTGTTACTACTCTTCCTATTGAAGGTTGTACATACGCTAAGCCCTGGGGTAATATTCTGCTGTAAGCCATGAGTTGTTTGTCATCAGCCCACCCCATTAAATGCCAGCTTTGCTGATCTTTAAAATCAGCATCCTGGAACACGCAATTCTGTTCTACTACAAATACCTCATTCCTTAACCACATGATGGCATACAACTCATGCGGAGTTAATTCATCAAATTTTTTGATTGCCCAATTTAATTTCATTATTCAAAATGCTTAATAGTTATATTTTTCTTTCCAGAGTTGTTTTAAAAACTTACGCAGTTCTTCTTCCCTTGCATTTTTACCGGGTTCATAAAATGTTGTTCCGCTTATTTTATCAGGTAAGTATTCCTGTGAAGAAAAATTATTTTCATAGCTATGTGAATACTGATAGCCTTTGCCATAATCCAAATTCTTCATCAGCTTCGTTGGTGCATTTCGAATATGCAAGGGAACAGGCAGATCACCATACATTCTTACCGCTTCTTCTGCTTTGCCAATAGCTGCAACAGCAGCATTACTTTTTGCTGATGATGCTAAATAAGTTGCACATTGCGATAAAATAATTTTTGATTCGGGATAACCAATCTTATTTACCGCATCAAATGTTGCATTTGCCAGCAGCAATGCATTGGGGTTGGCATTGCCAATATCTTCACTGGCAAGTATTACTAACCTGCGTGCAATGAATTTCACATCTTCTCCGCCATCAATCATTCTTGCCAGCCAATATACAGCGGCATTGGGGTCGCTGCAACGGATAGATTTGATAAATGCTGAAATGATATCATAGTGCTGTTCCCCACTCTTATCATACAAAGCCATCTTTTGCTGAATAGTGTGCAAGACCAGTTCATCTGTAATCACTAACTCATCTTCTATTGATGTATCGGTTACAATTTCAAGCAGGTTCAACAGTTTTCTTGCATCACCACCACTTAAACGGAGCTTTGCTTCCGTTTGCTTCACCTTAATTTTTGTTGTTTGTAAAATGCTGTCTTCTGCTATTGCTTTGTTTAATAACTGCAGCAGATCTTTTTCTTCCAGGGCTTTTAATACAAAAACCTGGCATCGGCTGAGCAAGGCGCTGTTTACTTCAAAGGAAGGGTTTTCTGTGGTGGCACCAATAAGTGTAATGATTCCTTTTTCAACTGCACCCAATAATGCATCTTGCTGACCTTTATTGAAACGGTGAATTTCATCAATAAATAAAATGGCTTTGGGTTCTTTCTTTGCCTGTTCAATCACTTCACGAACTTCTTTTACGCCACTGCTAATAGCACTGAGCTGATAATAAGATGCCTTAACCGTATGTGCAATGATATTGGCGATAGTTGTTTTACCAACACCAGGCGGCCCCCACAAAATCATACTGGGAATATGACCGCTTGCTATTGCCTTTTGCAAAATACTCCCTTGCCCTGTTAAGTGCTGCTGACCAACAAGGTCAGTTAATATTGCCGGTCTTAAACGTTCTGCTAATGGAGCCTGCTGCATAGAGGCAAGTTACAGAAATTATGAAGCTTCTGAATAAGCTGATCAATCAATTCCTGCAGAATGTGTGTCATCTGTTTTCTTCTCATCAAAAAGGTGTGCATACTGCTTCAGCAAACGAAAGGTCATAGAAATATGAGCACCCAGAATCACTGCATAGAAAAGAAAGAACAAAAGAAACGCCTGCATAAATTTGAGTGCCAATCCCATAGTTAACGGTGATTTCGGAGGTTGCTTTGACGCCATTTCTTTAGCAATATCCTTTATTGCAGTGGGGTTACTTAACTCTGAGATCGAAAAAAAAGCAAGCATCATTACGAATACAAATGATAAATAGGCATTTATATTAATCAGGTCTTTTGTTTTCGGTTTAAGCTGCTGCTTGCCATCTATTCCGTTAAGAAGAAAAAAGAAACTGGCGAAACTATAAATTACAGCTGCAACCAAAACAAACACTTCCAGTAATATTTCCGGGTTACTCAATCCAACAAGTAATAAAAAAAAGGATACAATGCCAAGAAGAGCAGCGATAGCAATAAGAAAGTAAGAGAAGATGCGATAAAGCACTAATGATTTCATAAAATACATTCTGTTTATGTGTCAGACAACCTGAGTTGTCAGACACTATTTCAAATCAAGCTTTATCTGTAATTCGTCAAATTGTTTTGCATCAATTGTACTCGGGGCATCCAGCATTACATCTCTTCCTGAATTGTTTTTCGGGAAAGCAATAAAATCACGGATACTTTCACTGCCGCCAAGGATAGCACACAAACGATCGAAACCAAATGCAATTCCACCATGCGGCGGTGCACCATATTCAAATGCACCCAGTAAAAATCCAAACTTATGCTGCTGTTCTTCTGCATCCATACCAAGAGCTGCAAACATTTTTTCCTGCAGTTCACGCTGGTAAATACGGATAGAACCACCACCAATTTCATTACCATTCAGCACCATATCATAAGCATTGGCTTTGATAGTGGCGTAAGGATGTTTCAGATACTCAGCCGCATTTTCAATAACCGGGGTGTTATCGATCATTGTTTCAATCTGGTCGGGCTTGGGACTTGTAAACGGATGATGTCTTGCAACCCAGCGGTTGTCTTCTTCCGCATATTCAAACAACGGGAAGTCAAGCACCCACAGTAATTTAAAATCACCTGCTTTACGCATACCCAGTTTATCGGCCATATACATACGCAGATCACTGATGGCTTTACGTGTACGTTCTTCTGCACCTGCAAGAACTAAAATCAAGTCACCGGCTTTTGCATTCGATGCTTCAGCTATAGCTTTCAATTTTTCTTCACTGTAAAATTTATCTACACTGCTTTTGAATGTTCCATCAGCATTTACTTTAATAAACACCAGCCCCTTCATTCCAATCTGCGGACGCTTCACCCACTCTGTTAATTCATCCGTTTGCTTGCGTGTATATTCACTGCAACCGGGAACAGCAATAGCAACAACAGTTTCAGCTTCATCAAATACTTTGAAATCAACTCCATCAATCAATGCTGATTGATTTTGTTTTGCTGGGAATGTATGTGCAGGGAATTTGATATTGCAGATCTTCAGATCGAAACGGATATCAGGTTTATCGTTTCCGTATTGCCACATGGCTTCTTCCCATGTCATGCGTTCAACAACTTCAGTATAATCGATATTCTTAACGTCTTTAAAAATGGCTTTCACCATTCCTTCGAACATGCTCAGGATATCTTCCTGTTCAACAAAGGCCATTTCACAATCGATCTGTGTAAACTCAGGCTGACGGTCGGCACGCAGATCCTCATCACGAAAACATTTTACAATTTGATAGTAACGGTCGTAACCACTTACCATCAGCAACTGTTTGAATGTTTGCGGCGATTGTGGCAATGCATAAAACTGTCCCGGGTTCATTCTGCTTGGAACAACAAAATCTCTTGCACCTTCAGGTGTTGATTTAATTAAGAACGGTGTTTCAATATCCATGAACCCGTTATTGTGCAGGTAATTTCTTGCAGCACGGTTTACAGCATAACGCAGTTCAATGTTTCTTTTCACTGCATTGCGACGCAGATCAAGAAAACGATACTTCATTCTTAAATCATCACCACCATCTGTATCATCCTGTATCGTGAAAGGAGGAACAGCTGATTTATTTAATACTTTAAATGATTGTACAAGAATTTCAACATCACCTGTTGCAATGTTTGCATTTTTATTACTGCGTTCATTCACAGTTCCGGTAACCTGCAACACAAACTCACGACCAAGTGGATTTTCGTCCAGCAGTTTATTCAAATCTTCTCCAAACAATAACTGAGTAATACCATAACGGTCACGCAGATCAACGAAGGTGATACTTCCAAACTTTCTTACTGTTTGCACCCATCCGGCTAATGTTACGGTGTTGCCGGCATGATTGCTTCTTAATTCACCACAGGTATGAGAACGGTACATGTAAACTTCTGATTTTGATAATGATTGAATTTGCCACTAAAGCACCAAGTCGCAAAGAACACCCAAAGGATTCCTTTGTGAACTTCCTGTCTTTGAGTCTTTGTGGCTAAATGCAGGGCGCAAAGATAATTATTGAGAGCCAACCAACTGAGATGGAATTAAACTGTTTTCTGAATCATTTGTCCCTGAATCTGCGGCTGGTAAAATGGAGGTAATAATAAACAGCAAGAATAAGAAGCCCGATAGAAAAAGGGATCAATGCAATGCGCCGCAGCCCATAAATACCCTCATCTATCCCATAAAACTCACCGACCATCCAGGTACAGTTGGCAATAATCCAGAATACAACAGCGAGATTATGCATGACTTCTGAAAACAACTTTCTTGTTTGCCAGGTAATAATCAGTGCTGCCAGGATAGTTGGAACAATCATGATCAGTGCCGGGATCCGCAGGTTCAATGCCCAGCAGGCATCTTTAAGCAGCCACAACAGAATATGCAGGTTTTCAATACGCCGAAACTTTGCAGGAATGGAATAGTTGTCTTTATCACTCATGTTTAAATGCAGTTAGTGAAGTAATGCAGCTGTTGCCGGGAACGGGTAAATATAATAAGAAATAAAAAATGGCGGATCGAAAACCGACCCGCCATTCAATTATTGTAAGGATACATTTAGCTGAACATTTCTTTCACTCGTTCAAAAAAGCCTTTGTCGCCTTTTTCAGGTTTTGGATGAAAATTCTGGCTCTGCTGCATTTTTTCAAGCATTGCTTTTTCTTCTGAACTTAAATGCTGCGGTGTCCAGATGTTGACATAAATCAACTGATCACCTTTTTCATAACTCTGCAAAGCAGGGAATCCCTTTCCTTTCAAACGGAATACTTTTCCGCTTTGAGTGCCGGGTGGTATTTTAATTTTTGCACGACCATCAATGGTTGGCACTTCGGCCTGGATTCCAAATGCTGCATCAGGAAATGAAATGTGCAGATCATAGGCCACATTCAAACCATCACGGTGCAGATGCGGATGTGCTTCTTCTTCAATCAACACAATCAAATCACCGGGAGCACCGCCACGTTCGCCCATATTTCCTTTTCCTGAAACACTTAACTGCATTCCCTCCTGTACACCTGCCGGTATATCAATAGAAATATTTTCTTCGCCATAAACCCTTCCTTCACCTTTGCAGGCAGTACACTTATTTGCGATGGTAGAACCTTCTCCATTACAAGTTGGACAGGTTGTTACCGTTTGCATTTGACCAAGGAAAGTATTCTGCACTCTTCTTACCTGCCCACTGCCGCCGCAGGTACCGCAGGTTTGCATACTGCTTTTATCTTTTGCACCACTACCACTGCAGGTAGTACAACTCACATATTTTTTTACTTTGATAGTCTTACTTGCACCTTTTGCAATTTCTTCATAATTCATTTTGATACGAACACGGAGATTGCTGCCTCTTACACCTCTGGATCTTCCACCGCCGCCTCTGCGTTGTCCGCCACCACCGCCAAAGAAACTGCCGAAGGGACTGTCATCACCAAAAATATCACCGAACTGGCTGAAGATATCATCCATGTTCATGTTATGGCCGCCGCCAAATCCACCACGGCCATTGCCACTAACACCAGCATGACCATAACGATCATACTGCGATTTTTTATCCGCATCACTCAATATCTCGTAAGCTTCTGCAGCTTCCTTGAATTTTTCTTCCGCTTCTTTATTACCGGGGTTACGGTCGGGGTGAAATTGCATGGCCACCTTACGGTAAGCTTTTTTAATCTCATCCGCAGTTGCAGTTTTACTTACTCCAAGTATTTCGTAAAAGTCTCTTTTCATAATAATGTGCTGATATGCTAATGTGCCAATGAGCTAATGTGGGGTGCCTTCATTAGCACATTACCGCATCAGCTAATCAACTAATTATTTCCCTACTACCACTTTTGCAAAGCGGATGATTTTATCGTTGAGCAAATATCCTTTTTCAATTTCATCCACTACTTTACCAACCATCTTATCATTTGGAGCAGGGATTTCAGTAATGGCTTCATGTTTATCTGCATCAAATTCCTGGCCCTTTGTATCCATTGCCTTTAAGCCACGGCTTTGCAGAATACTGCGGAGCTTATGAAATACCAGTTTCACTCCTTCCAGTTCTTTAGGGTCAAGTGTTTTTGAAAGCTCGGCTTCAGCACGGTCTGCATCATCCACAACTTCCAGCATGGAAATGATCACATCCTTTCCTGCAGTCTGCACCAACTCATTCCGTTCTTTCGCAGTACGGCGGCGGAAATTATCAAACTCAGCCATCAGGTAGAGATATTTGTTCTTTTCTTCTTCCACCGCTTCTTTCAGTTTTTCCAGTTCGGTTTCCTCGGCAATCTGTTCATTGAGGAGATTTGTACCCGCTGCACTTTCGTCGGTGCTGAATTCAGAAGTATTGAGGTCATTGTTATTTTGTTCTGTCATTTCGTTCGTCTTTTGTTCTTTTATGCGAAAAATTGTCGGCAAAGGTAAGCTGGACAAGAATATTGCCAATGGGCAAGATGGGACAAATTGTCTTGATAAATAGCCAAAAGCAGTTTTAAAACATACAATTCCGTGAATTTTCAATCTGTTTGGATAAGAAAAGATATAACAGATACCTTTGGCAGCTATGACAAAAGTTATTTTAAACAGGAAGATTTCGCCACGTGTTTTAAACGGTCATCCATGGGTTTTTGCCAACGAGGTAAACATGGTGAAAGGTGAAGCTGCAGGTGGCGATATTGTTGATGTGCATATGCATGATGATAAATTTCTGGGCAGAGGTTATTACAATCCTAAATCACAGATCCTTGTCCGCATACTTACAAGAAATAAAGCAGAAGAGATCAACGAAGCATTTTTTCTCAGAAAACTGAGTGAAGCATGGAAACAGCGGCAGCAATTGGGTTATACAGAGAATTGCCGTTTGGTCTTTGGCGAAGCTGATGGTTTATCGCAGCTGATCATTGATAAGTTCAACGATTATTTTGTGATTCAAACGCTGGCATTAGGCATTGACCGCTGGAAAAATGCGATTGTAAAAGCCATCCATGAAATCTTTCAGCCAAAAGGGATTTATGAACGTAACGATGTGCCTATCCGTGAACTGGAAGGTATGGAACAGAAAAAAGGATTTCTGAGTGAGCCTTTTGATACCAATATTATCATTAATGAAAATGGATTGAAGTTTTACGTAGATATTGCTAATGGACAAAAGACAGGTTATTTTCTTGATCAGCAGGATAACCGCCGGGCCATTCAGCATATTGTAAAAGATGCAGATGTATTAGGGGCATTTACTTATACCGGAACCTTTGAAATACATGCTGCACATTATGGTGCAAAAAGTGTTCACGGACTTGATATTTCTGAAAGTGCAATAGCCATGTGCAATAAAAATGCTGAGCTGAACGGAGTTGTTGATAAATGCACATTTGAATGTGTAAATGCATTTGATGTATTGAAAATTGGGTTAAAGAAGGAAGGCAATATGATGTGGTAATGCTCGATCCACCTTCTTTCACTAAATCAAGAGCAAATATTCAGAAAGCGATTGCCGGATATAAAGAAATCAATCTACGTGGAATGAAACTGGTAAAGCCGGGGGGATTTTTAGTTACCTCATCCTGTACCAACTTAGTACAGCCCGACATGTATCTGCAAACCATTCAAATGGCAGCCAATGATGCAAAAAGACAACTGAGACAGGTTACTTTTCAAACCCAGAGTTCTGATCACCCGATTATCTGGGGCTGGGAGAATACACACTATTTGAAGTTTTTGATTGTTCAGGTATTTTGAGAAGGATGTATGAAGTAAGAAGTATGAGGCAGGATGCAGTTCGCATTTGCAAAACTGATAATCACAGCAAAAAATCGTTTTATAGCGACTGATCAAATAAATAAAAAGAAGGGATTATTTTACTACCTGAAATTTTCCGCTTTCAACAACCTTACCGGTACGGTCGGTTAACTGGAAGATATAAACACCACGGAAAAAATCATTGAGATTTACTACAGTACGGGGAGAGAGGTTGTTGTTCTCTAAAACTTTCTTACCGATAAAGTTGAACACTTTTAACGAATAGTTAGAAAGATTACTGTTATCCTTAAACTCAAAATTGATGAAAGATGAAGCGGGGTTGGGAAAGAAACGAACCTGTTTAATAAGTCCTTCAGAATTATCTACAGATGGCCTGTTAGTCTGTGCAGATGCTGCAGTAGCTATTAAAAGGATACAGGATAATATGGTAAAAATTGCTTCAACGAAACAAATCTAATTTTATTACCTGCAAATTACAAGCTTTTTTTTCACAATTGTTTAAAATCTACGGACTGTACTTGAAATGGCCACCAGTAAATTTACTGGTAATTTTTCTCAGCTCAGATCAGCCAAACACTGATTAATTGCTTCAAAGTTGGGCAGGTCACCAGCTTTTTCGAGTACTTCTGCATACTGCACAACACCCTCTTTGTCAATAATAAATGCACTTCTTTTCGATACCCCTTTCATTTCCAGCTTCCATTCCTGGTAAATTGTATCGTAGGCTGTTGAGGTTTCCTTATTAAAATCGCTCAGCAGGGGAAAGTTATAACCCTGCTCTTCTTTATACTTTGCCAGTGTAAAGACCGAATCAACAGAAATGCCCAAAACCTCTGCATTGGCATTACTGTAACGGGCAATATCATCTCTTACAGCGCAAAGTTCCTTTGTACAAGTACTTGTAAATGCCTGCGGAAAGAAAAGCAAAAGCACATTTTTTCCTTTTAACTCACTGAGTGTTACTTTGTTTTTATCTGTTCCAAATAGTGAGAAATCCGGAGCCAGCTGTCCAACCTGAATACTCATACTTATAATGATTTTTCATTTACCTGATTAAGAACAAAGCAATCACCAAAAAGTTAAACTAAAAATTATTTTTCGCTTAATGCAGGAGAACTTATTAAACCGGTACAATGTTTTGACTTTTATTGTTCTTGATCTTTTCAGGAACAGCTGCAATAATTTCGTGTTTCAATGCTTCTTTAATCTCTTCTTCATAAAATCCCTGTGTACAACCATACTCACTTCTCTTGATGGTGCCGGGCTTTTAAAATGGCGGATAAGTTTCTTTTGCTCGGCAGTCATATCCAGTGTAGAGAGTTCGGGCAGTATTGTTATGCCGTCATTTAATTCAACCATCCGTCTAAGTGTTTCTATGCTTCCTGCTTCATATTCAAACTGGGTAATTGATTCACTGGCTTTCTTCAGTTCACAGAGATTCACAATCTGAGACCGAAAACAATGCCCTTCTTCCAGCAACCATAATTTTTCAGGTTCAATATCCTTTGCCAGCACATAACTCTTTTTAAATGCAGCGTTCTTGGGTGAAACATATACCAGCAATTCCTCATAAAACAGGATGTCTTCTTTTATTCCGTTTTCCTGAAGCGGGGTTACTAACAACCCGGCATCAATCCTGCCTTCACGCAACCGCTTAATGATGTATTCTGTCATCATTTCATGTACAATCAGCTTAACAGAAGGATATTTTTGGTTGAAACTTTTAGCAAACAGCGGCAATAAATAAGGAGCCAGTGTTGGAATGATTCCAATCCTGAGTTCACCGGTTAATGTACCTTTTTTGCTTTGTGCCAATTCATGAATGGCATTTCTTTCCTGCAAAATTTTGCGTGCCTGTTCTATTATTTCAATCCCTGCATCAGTTGGAATGACGGGCTGCTTCTTTCTGTCAAACAGTTTCACCCCTAATTCTTCTTCCAGCTTCTGGATCTGCATACTGAGGGTTGGCTGGGTTACAAAGCATGTTCCGGCTGCTGTTGCAAAATGGCGGTGCGTATCTACTGCCACCAGGTATTCGAGTTGCGTTAAAGTCATAGTTGAAATCTATCAATGTATAAAATTAATTGATTTAGTGATTGAACCTGCCACTACATTTCTTTAAAAAGAGAACGGGCTTCAATTTGAAGCCCGTTCTCTTTTTACTCTACTATCTTTCTTTTATTTTTTTCTCAGTTCTAAGGTTGTGAGTTTGCCATTAATGGTTTGGGTTGCTTTTACCCATGTCCAGGTGTTATCAACTATTTTCCACAAACCATTTAACCGCTGAAGAGTAATAGTTGAAGATGCGGAAAAATTAGAAGAAATCGTCATTGCATAACCATCGCCCTGCCAAGTTCCGTTTGATTCAACGGATCCTCCGTTAATTGCATCAACTGTTCTGTTTGTTTTGAATTGAAATTCGTAAGGGTCGAAATCGGGTTTGTAATCAGTTCCATCAGTATAAACTGTTACGGTCCACTTACCATCCGTCATTGCAGTAACAATCAATTCTTCTGCAACCTGTTCTTTTGTTTTCTGGATGGCCTTCTTACAGCCCGCAAGAAATGCGAAGCATAGAAAAATGTATAGTACCTGTTTCATAGATTTTGAATTTTAACGAACGATAAAACTACAATTTGTTCCCGGATTGTTTGTACCAATCTGAACGTTCCCACCTGTCCATACAATTTACGAGAGCAGATTTCAAATCATTTCGCTGCTCTATTTAACGGTCAAAGATTGATTTATCTTATTTTTAGTGCATGCAAATTGCTGAAATCATCCATTTTCTGGAGACAATTGCTCCCCCATCCCTTCAGGAGAGTTACGATAATGCAGGACTAATTACCGGTTCAGCCAGTTGGGAATGTACGGGCATCATCGTTAGTTTGGACGCTACAGAAGAAGTGATCCTGGAAGCAAAGGCAAAGGGAGCAAACCTTGTGATAGCCCACCACCCCATTGTTTTCAGCGGATTAAAAAAAATTACCGGGAAAACTTATGTGGAAAGAGCAGTCATCAGTTCTATCAAACATGATATTGCTGTTTATGCTATCCATACAAACCTCGACAATGTAATAGAAGGAGTGAATGGTGAAATGGCGGAAAAACTTGGATTGGTCAACTGCAAAATCCTGAAGCCCAAAGGTTCAACACTAAAGAAACTCTACACTTTTGTTCCAATTGCCCAGGCAGAAGCAGTTCGTACAGCTATTTTTGAAGCAGGTGCCGGTAACATCGGTAATTACAGCGAATGCAGTTTCGCTGCTTCCGGGACAGGGACTTTTAAAGCTGGAAGTGATACTAATCCGTTTGTTGGAGAGCCCGGAAAGCGGCACGAAGAGGCGGAACTGAAGATAGAGGTCGTCTTCCCTGCCTGGCTTGAAAGCCAGATAATCAGTCCTCTTTTGAAAGCCCATCCTTATGAGGAAGTGGCTTATGATATTGTTTCGCTTGACAATCAGTTTCAATCAGTTGGATCTGGACTAATTGGTGAGCTGCCGAACCCAATTTCAGAAACTGAATTCCTGCAATTGCTTAAACTCAGGTTTGGGTTACAGGTCATCAGGCATACGCCTTTCCTGCAAAAACAGGTTCAAAAGTAGCGCTTTGCGGCGGGGCGGGAAGTTTTCTTACTAAAACAGCCATTGCTGCCGGGGCAGATGTTTACATAACAGGGGATGTAAAGTACCATGAGTTTTTTGATGCTGATGGCAGGTTGCTGCTGGCCGATATCGGTCATTGGGAAAGCGAGCAGTTTACAATTGATCTTTTGGCCGATCATTTGAGCAGGAAATTCCCTACCTTTGCCGTCCTAAAAACCGGTGTAAAGACCAACCCGGTTGAGTATTTCAGATGAGTTGTTTCAGCAGCAGATAATTGAATTGCAGCGTTTTTTGAAGAACAGAATTACAAAACGTATAAGAGTGCGACGCAACAACAGATGAAGAATGAGGGAAAGCCGGTCACCCCCCAAAGCGAAAGCCACGGAGGATTAAACATTAAAAATTTCAAATTAAATATGCCTAGTACAAAAGAGTATTCCGTTGAAGAAAAACTGAAGACACTTATTCGTGTGCAGAAAATTGAAAGCAAGCTGGATCAGATCCAGATTCTGAAAGGTGAATTACCGATGGAAGTAAAAGACCTGGAAGATGAGATTGAAGGATTGAATGCACGTAAGAACCGCATTGAAGAAGAGATCAATGGCATTCAGGAATTTATGGAAAGCCGCAAGCAGGCAATCAAAGATTCACAGGCACTCGTAAAAAAATATGAAACTCAAAGTGAGAATGTAAAAAACAACCGTGAATTTGAAGCCATTAACAAAGAGCTTGAAATGCAGGGATTGGAAATTAAACTCGCTGAGAAGCATATAAAAGATGCCAACGAAGAGTTGATTGAAAAAAGCGAAGTGCTGGAAAAAGCAAAGAAAGCAATTGCTGGAAAAGAAAAGAATTTAGATCATAAAAAAGGCGAACTGGATAAAATTGTTGCTGATACTGAAAAAGAAGAAAATCAGTTAAAAGCACAGGTAAACACAGCAAGAGAATCAGTGGAAGACCGCTTGCTTGCAAGTTTCGACCGTATCCGCAACAGTTACCGTAACGGATTAGCAGTTGTTCCAATTGAAAGGGAAAGCTGTGGTGGTTGTTTCAACACCATTCCTCCTCAGCGTCAGAGCGAAATTAAACAGCATAAAAAAATCATTGTGCTGAGAAAAACTGCGGTCGTATCCTGGTTGATACTGACCTGAATGATTCAATTGATTTTTAATCTGTTTCTGATATAAATGGAAAGGGCACTTTATGGTGCCCTTTTTTTATTGATTAATTTTTCACTGTCTTTTATCTTTATCCCTCATTTAAGTTAGTTTTGAAACTGCGTATGCTGCAAAAACTTTCCATACAGAATTTTGCCATTATTGATGAACTGGCTGTTGAATTTCAGCCGGAGTTAAATACTATTACCGGTGAAACAGGTGCCGGTAAATCGATTTTATTGGGAGCTCTTGGATTAGTATTGGGCAACAGGGCTGACAGTACTGTATTAATGAACAAAGAAAAAAAGTGTGTGGTTGAAGCTTTCTTTTCTGCGGGCAATTATTCAAAAGTAAAAGATTGGTTGCAGCAGCAGGAAATGGATGAAGAAAATGAATTGATCTTGCGCAGAGAAATTGCAGCAAGTGGAAAGTCAAGAGCATTTGTCAATGATACACCAGTTAATCTTACACAATTAAAAGAACTTACTTCTTTACTGGTAGATCTGCATCAGCAATTTGACACCCTTGAACTAAGGAAGAAAATTTTCAGCGTGAAGTGCTGGATGCATTAAGCGGATGCACAAAAGAAGTAAAACAATACCACAGCAGGTTTCTACAATTTTCCAAGCTGCAAAAAGAATTACAGCTGCTGAAAGAAGAACAGCTGCAGGCAAAAAAGGAACAGGACTACAAACAGTTTTTACTGGATGAGCTTGAACAGGCATCTTTCAAAGAAAATGAACTGGAACAGATTGACCAGGAATTAAACCTGCTGAATAATGCAGGAGCGATTTCCACTGTACTGAACGATGCAGTTCTGTTATTAAAAGAAAGTGATACTCCCCTTGTGCAACAACTGAAATCATTGCTACTGAAATTGCAGCAGTATAAAGATGTGCATAGTGATTTAACATCCGTTACTGAACGTCTGCAATCTGCTCAAATAGAATTAAATGATATTGCCAATGAACTTGATCACCTTCAAAATGCAATCTGTGTGGATGAAGCAAGAATAAAGGTGATTACAGAACGTTTAGAGATTGGTTATAAATTACAAAAGAAACATGGTGTTAACAGTACAAATGAACTTTTGAAAATTCAGCAACAGCTGGAAGAACAGGTGCTGGTTGTATTGAACATGGATCAAACAATTGCTGCCAAAGAAAAAGAAACGGCAGAGTTACAAAAGCAATTACAAACTGAAGCAACTGTTATTCATAAAAAAAGAAAAGAACAGGCTGAACCATTTGTGAAGAATGTAAACACCTTACTCAACAAAGTTGGTATGCCGAATGCAAAACTAAAAGTTGAATTGAAGGAAACAGCCTTGAATCCTTTTGGAAAAGATGAGATCAGCTTTTTGTTTGATGCAAACAAGAGCAATCGTTTTGAAGCCATCAGCAAAGTAGCCAGTGGTGGTGAATTGAGCAGATTAATGCTGTGCATTAAATCACTTGTTGCAGACAGTATTGAATTACCTACTATGCTGTTCGATGAAATTGATACAGGCATCAGCGGAGAAGCAGCAAGACAGGTAGGCATCTTATTAAAAGACTTGTCAACCAATCACCAGGTGATTACGATTACACATCTTCCGCAGATTGCGGCAAAAGCATCGGCACATTATTTTGTGTATAAAGAAGAAGAAAAGAATATTATACGCACAAAAATCCGCCTGCTAAATAAAGAAGAACAAATTGAAACTATTGCACGAATGCTGAGTGGCGAAAAATTGACAGCTTCCTCATTGGTTACGGCAAAAGAAATGGTGGCGGGATAAATTCAATCAGCTCATTATATACGTTGCCCGATAAATCGCAACACTGAAGCTTTCCCTTCATGAAACGCCCCCTCTGCAAGATTTACTTCTTTCTGTTCACAACTCAGGATATGTAAGGACCGGAAATCATCACATAAAGAAGGCGCATCATACAATTGATTTTCATCTTTAGGTCCACCTGAATTTAATTTCAACTGCTCCCGCCCAAATGCTTCGAGTATTAAATAACCTCCCGGCTTGATTGAATTAATAATTTCCTGGTGAAACCTCTTTCGTGCTGCCGGAGCCATATGTACATAGATGAGGGCAACTGCATCATATAATTTAGCAGCTCTGAATGATTCAATCGCTTTTATATCATAGTTAATTTTCACCTGTTCACCTGTAGCATTGAACAAAGCTTTATCACGGGCCACAGTACTGAAATCAAATGCATCAACTACCCATCCTTTCTTTGCCGCATAGATGGCATTTCTTCCTTCGCCTTCGGCTGGCAATAAAATTGAACCCGGTTTACGCAGATCAATAAATTGCTTAAAAAAAGCATTGGGTTCATTTCCGTAAACTGTTTCATTTTCTGCATAACGCTGATCCCAGAACTGTTGCTGCATATTTTTTATTTAAGACTGTTTATCTGTGTTGCTAAAACCTGCGCAGAAACTACTCCTGATTTTCTCCACTTAATTTCACCATTCTGAAAAATGATAATTGTTGGAACACTCTGTACTGAATAGGCGTTTGCTGTAGAGGGATTTTTATCCACATCAACTTTTATAATTACAGCACTGTCACCTACCAACTGCTTGGCTTCTTTTAAAATAGGCGCCATCATTTTACAGGGGCCGCACCACTCAGCAGAAAAATCGACAATAACGGGCCGATTTCCATTAATGATCTCCTTAAATGTTTGAGCCATTTAATTCCTGATTTAATATGCAAGTTAAAATCATGGCGCTTGCCAACGGGTGATATAAGTCACAGGTTTACTATTCTTACAACCAATAATTAAGTAAGGGTTAAAGCAGAAAAGCAGAAAGCCCTTACCGGGCTTTCTGCTTCTATTTGAGAGCGTATTTTATTTTTTGCTGAGCTGCTGCTTACTGCCTGTTAATCTTACAATACAGTAACTAAATTACAGATCAGTAATCGCTTTATACTTTGGAACCAGCAATTTCATTACCGACCATGCAATAAGGTAAGCCAAAGCACAAAATGCAAACATGATTGTATAGGCAGTTGCCATTTGAGTCTGTACAAGGGGCTTTTGCAGCTCAAGCAGTTTATCAAACATAGTTGGGTCAATCGTTTGTAACTGTACAGTTACTTCCTTTGAAAGACTTCCTAACTCTGCTTTATTCAGATCGATTTTATCGCCATATTTTGTCACCAGGTTTAATCCTTCAATTCTTGAAAGATAATCACCCAATCCTGCTGCTTTTGCTTGCACCCATGAATTTGCAATACCTGTTGCACGGTATGCATCAAAAAGCCAACCGCCGCATTTTGAAACAAGCACACCACCTAATCCGCCTGCCATTCCACCAATACCTACAATTGAACCAACCGCTTTTTTGGGAAACATATCTGATACAGTCGTAAAGATATTCGCACTCCATGCCTGGTGCTGCTGTACCAATACCAATCAATAATACAGGAACCCAAAAACTATAATCACCAAATGGCTGTGCAAGTAATACCACCAATGGAATCACTGCAATTGTGAGCATCGCTTTCATACGTGCATCGTATGGCTGCAATCCCTTCTTCATAAAATAGGTGGGGAACCATCCGCCACCAATACTCCCTACCATTGTTATACTGTACAACACAGCCAACGGAACATTAATGACAGTTCCGGTCATAGCATATTTTGCTTTCAAAAAGGCTGGCAGCCAAAAAAGGAAGAACCACCAAACACCATCGGTCATGAACTTTCCAAATACAAAAGCCCAGGTTTGCTTATATCCCAGCAATTTCACCCATGATATATGTACATGTTTAATAGCGGGATCTGCTGCGGGTTCATCATCTTTATCACTTTTGATATATGCCAGTTCAGCTGCAGATAATTTTTTCTGCTGCTCAGGTTTATCATACATCCATATCCAGAATGCCAGCCATAAAAAACCAATGGCGCCTATAATAATAAATGCATATTCCCATCCCCAATGATCACCAATCCAGGGAACAGTTAATGGTGCAAGCACTGCTCCTACATTCGCACCTGAATTAAAGATCCCTGTTGCGAAGGATCGTTCTTTCTTTGGAAAATATTCAGCTGTTGCTTTAATGGCAGCAGGAAAGTTACCCGCTTCACCAATTGCAAGTACAGCTCTTGATATCATAAATCCTGCAATGGAAACAGGAACGGCAATGATACCAACCCAACCCAGCACAACTGATATTCCCTGCCCCATTGGAATAGCTAATGCATGAATCAAAGCACCCACTGACCAGATGATAATGGCCCATACATAGCCTTTCTTCGTACCCAGCTTATCAATGATACGTCCAGCAAATAGCATAGAGATGGCATATACAAACTGGAATACAGAAGTGATATTGGCATAATCACTGTTCGACCAGTTGAACAACTCGGCAAGCCGTGGTTGAAGCAGACTAAGCACCCTGCCTATCTAAATAATTAATAGTAGTAGCGAAAAAAAGTAAGGCGCAAATTGTCCACCTGTATTTACCTATGGCTTGCATCGTCATAATTTTTATTTTTTACAAAACAAAAAAAGGAACAGTGATTCCTTTTTTTATTGAGTGGTTTATTTTTTAACCGAAGCGATTAGTTCCAGTACTTCTTTTGTTGCTTTTTCAATGGCTGCATAATCTTTTGTCTCCATTAATTTCTTACTCACCAGTTTGCTTCCCATACCTACTGCACAAACACCTGCTTTATACCAACTTTCAATACTTTCCTTTGTTGTATCAACACCACCTGTTGGCATGAACAGCAGTTTTGGAAAGATATCCTTAATAGTAGTTAAAAACTCAGTACCCAGCATATTTCCGGGGAAAAGCTTAATGAATTTAACTCCTGCGTTTTCTGCAGCAATGATTTCTGATGGTGTCATACATCCGGGAGCGTAGAAAATATCATTCTCAATACAATAAGCTGCCACTTCACCAACAAAACCGGGGCTTACTAAAAAATCAGCACCTGCACTCATGTAGTCTGTTGCCTGGGCCTTATTTTTTATTGTACCAACTCCAAGTAATAAACCGGGCATTCCTGCATTTCTTACTTCCACCATTTTTTTGAAGTTGCTCAATGCAGCTTCTCCACGGTTGGTGTATTCAACTGCTTTTACTCCTGCACTATACAATGCTTTCAATACTTCAACACTAACTGTTTCATCAGGATTGAAGTACAGTGGAAGAATTCCCTGTTGAACTATAGCATCTGTTATTTGTTGTGTTTTGCTCATAATTTAATAGAAACGCTGATTACGCTGATTACAGCGGATAAGCGCAGATTTTTAGTTTAAAAAATAGATAACAGGATTGATTGGAATTTGCCTAATAATCATTTCAGCGAAAATCAGTTTCAATCTGTGTCATCTGTGTTTCTATATTTTTACTTTGATCACTAATTTTTTAATCTCCGCATCTCCAATCATCGGTGCATGCACATCTTCCGGAAAGAAAATGGCAAACTGCCCATCAGTTAATTGAAAGAACATATCAGGTGCATCATTAAAAAACAATACATCCTTTTCATCATTATATTCTCCATTGGGTGATGCGCATTTTTCTCTTGGCTTCCATCCGATGGTTTCAGTTCCGCTGATGCAAAGCTGTATATCAATATTTTTATTATGACATTCAAACTTCGAAAGACTTGCTTCTTTTGTTTTGCCGGGACCATTACTGATGATTGCCTTCAATCCTTCTGCAATATCTGACTTGCCAACTTCTGCATTCTTCATATCCGTTTGCTGAATATACTCAAATGCTTTTGCAAATAATGGATGTGCCGAAAAGTATTTTGGTGCGTTCTGTATTGTATCGATGATCATATTATAAAATTGAAAAGAAACTGAAAAACAAAAGCGGAAGACCGGGCTTCCCGATCTTCCACTTTCTTATTATTTAACGTTGTACACGGCCGCTTCCATCACCTTTCATCAGTTCTTTTACTTCTGATAAAGTTGCATGATTTAAATCGCCGGGTATTGTATGTTTCAATGCACTTGCTGCCACACCAAATTCTGCTGCTTCGCCCATCGGCATTCCTGTTACCAATCCGTAAATTAACCCGCTGGCAAAACTGTCGCCACTGCCTACACGGTCAACAATGCGAACACTGTATTGTTTTGTGTGATAAAATTCTTTACCATCATATACCAATGCACTCCAGCCATTATCACTGGCACTGTGACTTTCTCTTAAGGAAGATGCAATGAATTTAAATCCAAACTTCGCCTGCATTTGTTTGAATACATCTTTAAACCCATCCAGGTTTAGTTCACCTTTGGTTACATCAGTATGTGCAGCTTTAAAACCAAGTGTTGTATCTGCATCTTCTTCATTACCGATACAAACATCAACATACTGACAAAGTCTTGTCATTACTTCTCTTGCTTTCTCTTTGCTCCACAATTTTTTGCGGTAGTTAAGATCAATGCTTGTTGTAATACCTTTTGCTTTAGCAGCTTTTAATGCAGCTTCAGTTAAAGCAGCAGCTTTATCACTCAACGCAGGTGTAATACCGGTTGTATGAAACCAATCAGCACCTTCAAATATTTTATCAAAGTCAAATTCACTTGCATCTACATCTGCAATAGATGCACCTGCACGATCGTATACTACCTGTGATGCACGCATGGAAGCTCCTGTTTCGAGGAAATAAATTCCTAACCTGTCGCCGCCTCTTGCAACATATTGTGTATCCACACCATAACGGCGCAGATGATTGATTGCTGACTGTCCGATTGGATTAGCGGGCACTTTACTTACAAAGGTTCCGTTTAAACCATAATTACATAATGCTGCTGCAACATTGGCTTCACCGCCGCCGTATGTTACATCAAACGTATCGGCCTGTACAAAACGTTTGAAATCGGGAGTTGACAAACGCAACATGATTTCTCCCATTGTTACTACTTTCTTTGACATTTTTTGTTTGTTTTATTTTTGTTGATTATTTCAATTGTGCCACAGGTGCAGGATCCATATCGGTATAAACTAAATTTTCACCGGCCATTCCCCAGATAAATCCATAATTACTTGTGCCGCTTCCAAAATGTGTACTCCATGGTGGTGAAATGACTGCTTCATTATTTGACATTACAATATGTCTTGTTTCAGCCGGGTTACCCATGAAGTGAAACAGACGATGTTCAGGAGCCAAATCAAAATAGAAATAGGCTTCCATTCTGCGTGTATGTGTATGAGGTGGAATTGAATTCCATACACTGCCCGGAGCCAGTGTTGTTAATCCCATTACCAGCTGACAGCTTCTTATACCATCAAGATGAATGTATTTGTATACTGTTCTTTTGTTTGCTGTTTCAACTGCACCCAATTCAACAGGTGATGCCTGTTCTTTGGTGAACACTGTTGCAGGATAAACTGCATGTGCAGGTGATGATAACAGGTAAAATATTGCCGGTGCTTTTTGGAAGAGGATGCAAAGCTTACTTTTTTGTTCCTTTACCAAGATAAAGACAGGACATTTTTTCCAGATCGAATTTTTTACCATCGGCTGTTACAGTTCCTTTACCGCCAACATTAATAATTCCTATTTCTCTTCTTTCTAAAAAGTATTCTGCTCTTAATTCAGGATGGTTGGGGAGAGTGAGTGTTTTGTTAACCGGTACTGCACCACCAATGATCACACGATCATAATGTGTGTACACAAGTTTCAACTCATCATTCACCATCAGGTCCTTTACAAGGAAATTATCAATGAGCTTTTGTGTATCGAACCCTTTTGTTTCTTCCGGACCAACTGCAAATCTTATTTCCATTCCATCTTCAACAAATGTGCTTGATTTGTAATCTTTTAATTGGACTGCCGGAACTTTACTGTTTGACTTTTTCATTCTTCAAAATTTTGTTTTAACCGCTGTCGGGGTTTTAAACCGCCGACAGGGTATAATATCATTCATTATCTGGCCATCCATCCTCCGTCAACAAACAACACTGTACCATTTACATAGTCAGATGCTGATGATGCAAGAAATACAACCGGTCCTTTAAAATCTTCAGGCACACCCCAGCGACCTGCAGGAATACGGCTTAAAATTGATGCGCTTCTTTCAGGATCTTCACGCAAAGCCTGTGTGTTATTGGTTGCAATATATCCCGGAGCAATCCCATTTACACAAACACCTTTGCTTCCCCACTCATTTCCGAATGCTCTTACCAAACCGGCAACTGCTGATTTACTTGCAGTGTAGCCCGGCACATTAATACCACCCTGGAAACTTAACAATGAACAGGTGAAAATAATTTTACCACCCCCCTGCTCAATCATATCTTTTCCAAACTCACGGCCAATAATGAATTGTGCATTGAGGTTAATGTCAATTACTTTATCCCAGTATTCATCAGGATGTTCGGCAGCAGGTTTACGCATAATAATACCTGCATTATTCACAAGAATATCAATACGTTTATTTTCTGCTTTTACTTTATTGATGAATGCATACAAAGCTGTTCTGTCTGAAATGTCAACTCTGTGATAAGTGAACTTTCTGCCTGTTGCTTCCACTGCATTTTTAACTGCTGAATAATCTTCAACGATTGATGCACCAACAACGTCTGCACCTGCCTCTGCCAATGCTGTTGCTATGCCCATTCCTAAACCGGTATCGCAACCTGTTACCAATGCTGTTTTACCGGAAAGATCAAATGATTTTAATGTGTTCATATTGATTGTTATAAAGTTTTAGCTGTAAGTTTCTGTGGTTCGTCTAATTGTTGCAGGTTGAAATAATTCTTTGCATTGTTGTAACAGATATCCTGAATTACCTGACCCACCCATGCAATATCGTTTGGCAGTTCCCCATTCTCAATTTCTTCACCAAACAAATTGCAGAGCAATCTTCTGAAATATTCATGCCTTGGGAAAGAAAGGAAACTTCTGCTGTCAGTAAGCATACCAATGAATTTGCTGAGTAAACCCATATTGCTGAGCGCATTGATCTGTTTGATCATTCCATCTTTCTGATCTAAGAACCACCATGCACTGCCCCATTGTACTTTTCCTGCAACAGAACCATCATTGAAATTACCAATCATGGTTGCCATCAATTCATTATCGGCGGGATTGAGATTATAGATAATTGTTTTCGCCAGCTGATTGTTTGTATCAAGACGGTTTAAAAATTTCGATAATGCTTTTGCCTGTGAGAAATCACCAATACTGTCCCAGCCTGTATCAGGACCCAACTGCTGCAACATTCTTGCGTTGTTATTTCTGAGAGCTCCTAAATGAAATTGCTGCACCCATCCTGCTTCACAATCCCACTCTGCAAAATTCACCAGCATTGCACTTTTAAATTTCTTTCTGTCTTCTAATGAGAGTGTGCCGCCAGAACGGACTTTTGCAAAAATGCCAACAATCTCTGTTTGGGTATAATCTTCTGCATAAATTTCTTCCAGTCCATGATCGGAAACACCGCACTTGTTTTCTGCAAAGAAAGCATGGCGGTTTTTTAACGCTGCGATATAATCATTATAAGATCCAATAGAAATATTGGATGCTTTTTCCAAGCCAGAAAGATACTCATTGAATGTAACTGTATCATCCACATTCATTGCCTTATCGGGACGGAAGGCAGGGTTCATTTTTGTAAACGTATCTTCCTTTCTTAACTGCTGATGATATTCCAGTGAATCAACAGGATCATCAGTTGTGCAGATGAGTTTTACATTCATCTTTTTCAGCAAACCCCTTACGCTGTATTCTTTGGTTTGCAATTTTGCCGAACACTCATCATAAATTTTCTTTGCACTGTCTGCATTCAGGATATCATGCACATCAAAATAACGTTGCAGTTCAAGATGAGTCCAGTGATAAAGAGGATTACGTAATGTATAAGGAACCGTTGCGGCCCATTGCTGAAATTTTTCAAAGTCGCTGGCGTCACCTGTAATGAATCGTTCATTTACACCATTGGTACGCATGCCTCTCCATTTGTAATGATCGCCATACAACCAAACCTGCGTTAAATTTTCAAAATTGATATCATTGGCTACCTGGTCAGGAATCAAATGATTATGATAATCAATGATCGGCATCCCTTTCGCAAACTCATGATAGAGTTGCTGGGCTGTTTTGCTTTGGAGCAGGAAGTTTTCGTCTAAAAATTTTTTTCATATAGCACTTTCATTAAGTGATAAAATGCAATCCCTCACCGGAGTATTTTTTATACAATCCAAACAGGAAGCCTGATACTGTATAACGAAGACAAATAAAGGACCAGCAGCTTTCGGAAAAAGCAATGCTAAAGTATGAAATCTGCTTTGGGGCAGGTTTAAAATCTGTGCAATCGTTACCGTAAAATCCGATAACGTTGCCGGTTATTTTTTATTTACAAAGATCAGTACCTGAATACTTTACCGCCAACCATCACTTCCTGTGTCTTTTCATCGAAGGTTGCTTTAAAACCTGTGCGTGATGCAGCAGTAGTCATGATATTGGCAATGGAGTGATAATACCCCGCTTCTACAGGAGCATTTGGCTGTTTCCGGCTGCGGATACATTCCATCCAGTTACGTACATGCGCCGATGTTAATGCGTCACCACCAGTATTCGCCGAGGCAACAACTTTTTCGGATTTGGCCAGGTTATATTCTGGTAAGAGGTTTGCCTGCATTCCCATGGCTTCTGCCAGTCTTTGAGTGAGCCACCTTTAGATGATACTTTGTTGGTAATTAGATTGAGTTCCCCTCCGTTTGAATAGTAGATCTCAGAAGGGTTTTCATCTCCATTATGCATCCGTGAACCAAAGGTTACCTGAAACCGCTTGATAAATCATTCTGCGGGCCATAGTCAAATACGGCCGTCATTGTATCCCAGTTCTTTCTTCCATCTTTCCACATATAAATACCGCCGTTGGCAACCACACTGCGTGGATGTTTTAAACCGGTGAACCAATGCACTGTATCAATCTGGTGACTCATCCACTGACCCGGTAAGCCTGATGAATAAGGCCAGAACAAACGGTACTCTAAATATTTTCTCGGATCCCATTTTTCAAAGGGCCTGTTAAGTAAGAAACGTTTCCAGTCGGTATCAGCTTCATTCAGCTGCGCAACCAATGCAGGTCGGCGCCAGCGTCCGGGCTGGTTTACATTCCATGTTAATTCTACCATAGTAATAGCGCCAAACTTTCCTTCTTTAATAAATTGCTCGGCTGACTGATAGTTAGCACCACTTCTTCTTTGCGAACCAATCTGCACAATACGATCGGATGCTTTAATCACTTTCAATGCAGCACGGTTATCTTCCATTGTTTCTGCAAAAGGTTTTTCAACATAGGCATCGCAACCTGCTTTCACCGCTTCAATGGCATGCAGGGCATGCTGAAAATCGGAAGTGGCAACAAACACTGCATCAATATTTTTGAGATTATACAGCTCTTCATTATTTCTGCAGCCAATAATATCATGACCCATTTTTTCTTTCAGGAAATCAGTTCCTTCATTGCGACGTTTGTTCTATAGATCATATACGGCAACGATATCGAAATTCAATTCTTTGTAATGATTGCTGAAAGATGGAAACAGTGCCTGCCTGAAACGGTCAGAAAAACCAATTGCCCCAACACGCACCCGGTCATTGGAGCCAATGATACTGGCATAACTTTTTGCACTAAAGCCCAGGCTTGCTGCGTAAACAGCAGCTGATGCTTTTACTGACTTCTTGATAAACTCACGGCGGTTTGTTGACATGGCAAGATATTTATATGAATGATTTCGTTAAGTTATAAATAATCATTGAAGCTCTAACCAGACAGATCCGGAACTTCTGCCCACTTGAAAATATAAAATTGAAGTTAACAACAAAAAGCCAAATTGAAACTCGCTTGCCCGAACTAAAGTAATGTGATGCAAACAGCAGAAGTTTCAACATCCAGCCTCACTTGCAGGAATACTAATGTTTGGGTCAGCATTTCGAAGCACAAAATCTATTTACAACATTCCTTAAACCAATGATGGCTTATTTCATAAAGCCTGTACCCTTTTTTGGTCTCAATAAAAGCAAAGTAGATCGTTGGAGGGTTACCATTTTTAGTATTCCGTGTTACCAACATCTTCCTTAGCCTGTAGCTGTCACCCACCCTCATAATTTCTTTTTTAACCTGAGAGGTGAGGAGGTTATAAAATTCTACCCCTGTGGATGTATATTCAAGTTTGGTATGGTCGACTATTCTTTTCCTTACCTCATCGTCAATCACTTGTTTAAAACATTTATCAATAAACTTATCTAAAGAAAGCAGTTGGTCGCATACGTATAAGGTATCCAGTGCAATGCTTCTAAAGTTCTTTAGTCCAGATTCATTTAGTGATGCTACAAAAGTCTTCCAGAATGCCAGAAATTTTAAATCATCTGCATTCGGTGGCGTTTTGGGTGGTTCCGGTTGGAATGATTCTACCATATATTCTTCCTGCTCAGGAGTAGCTTCAAACAATCCTCTTGCTGTCAGAAAACCGTTTTTCTTTAAAGTAAATAATTCCTCAACATAATTACCATAAATAGCAATGGCATTGTCACCAACTATCTTAAAATAAGGCTTGGGATATGCATCATTTGCAGGATAAACAACTCTTTCAGCAAAGTCAATTCTTACAGGTTTTATTTTTGTACGCTTATTGTATGGATGTTCATAATCATCCCCTGCATATGTGCCTGCCCAACGTGCATCTTTAGTTTTGTAAACATCGTTGTAAGTGTATTTCTGATGATAGTACACCCCCCTGTCCGCTGAAACATACAATAGTACATTTTTGAATTTCGAAAAAGGCGGCACACCATAATGATCATAGGCTACAAATTCAATGGTATCTTCAGCAAAGTTACCATACACTTTTTTGAGAATTGAATATCTCGCAATGAAACCATTATCCATAGAACCCCGTTCATGAGGCAACTCTTCAACTGATATTTTTTCCCCTACAAAAGCAAACAATCGGTTGCTGTCGCTTACACCATAATTCTTTACAAAGCTTCGGGGGGTGTCAATTAATATTACTGCTTTGTTATTATTTATTCCTGTGTCCTTTATGCGACTGTTAATTGTATCCCTTGGTTGATTGTTACAACCTAAAAGTAGCATTACAATAAAAGCTGTTGTTACTTGAGGGATGGTTACCATAATGTTGCTGCTAACAGAGTTCGTTGATTAGACTAAGTTAGGAAGACAGAGAATTATACTGTGTAAATGTTTTACAAAACTTTCCGCCTGCATAGTATCAACACAACTTCTTCAGCAATAGAAACATTGCAGTTACAGTAAAAACAGAAATAAAAATTAGCAGAGACAGATTAAAGGGACACACCTCTTTTCCATGGAATAAAATCGTCCTGATTCAGCAGTACAGCTTTGGGTGTTACTTCACCACTGGCAGCTTTAATGCAGTACTCCAGAATTTCCTCTCCCATTTCTTCAATGGTTTTTTCGCCTTCAATCACCGGACCGCAATCAATATCAATAATATCCTTCATGCGTTTGGTGAGTTTGCTGTTGGTTGATACTTTTATTGTGGGACAAACAGGATTACCTGTTGGCGTTCCCAATCCGGTTGTAAATAAAATTAAAGTTGCTCCGCTGGCTGCTTTACCTGTTGTTGCTTCCACATCATTGCCCGGAGTACAAACCAAACTTAAGCCGGGTTTTGTAACAGGTTCAGTATAATCCAATACATCAACAATGGGCGATGTGCCGCCTTTTTTGGCAGCACCTGCACTTTTAATTGCATCAGTAATTAATCCATCTTTAATATTTCCGGGCGATGGGTTCATATGAAAACCGGAACCAACTTTTAGAGCCTGGTCGTTATACGCCGTCATGAGATGAATAAACTTTTCTGCACTTTCCTTTTCAATGGTACGGTCAATCAGTTCCTGTTCAACACCGCATAACTCAGGAAATTCAGCCAGTAATATTTTACCCCCTAATGCAACGACCAGATCAGAACAGTAACCAACTGCAGGATTTGCTGAGATACCGCTGAAGCCATCACTGCCGCCGCATTTAACCCCAATACATAATTTATCAAGTGATGCAGGTTTGCGTTCAAGTTTATTGATCTCAATTAACCCTGCAAAGGTTTTACGGATTGCTTCTGCAATCAACAGTTCTTCACTCTGTGATTGCTGCTGTTCAAAAATATAAACCGGTTTATCAAAGTTGGGGTTGTGCTGTTTCAGGTCGTTTGTAAAATCCGATACCTGCAGATTCTGGCAACCAAGACTTAATACAGTAATACCGGCAACATTTGGATGATCTGCATAAGCAGCGAGTAATTTACTCAGCACGGCTGCATCCTGACGAATACCGCCGCAACCACCCTGGTGATTTAAAAATTTAATGCCGTCAACATTTTTAAACGGACGATTCTTATGCTGCTGGGCGGAAGGTGAAAGATCAACAGATGAAACATCTTCTCCCTTTTGATAAGCTTCGAGCAACTGATGTGTATAGCTTTTGTACTTCGCAGTAACTGCATAACCGAGTTCATTCTGCATGGCTTCACGAATCACATCCATGTTCCTGTTTTCACAAAAAACTGTGGGAATAAAAAGCCAGTAGTTGGCAGTGCCTACACGTCCATCAGATCTGTAATATCCATTAAAGGTCTTATTCTTAAATTTTGAAACATCAGGTGCGGTCCATTCATATTTTGCTTCCCTGTATGCAAAAGGAAGCGCTGCATGTTTTACATTCTCTGTTGTCATTACGCCACCTGCAGGAATGGATGTTTGTGCTTTACCAACCAACACACCATACATGATCACTTCATCACCAGGCTGCATCAGCCGTTCGAAAAATTTATGCTTCGATGCTACATTATCGTGTAATGTATATTCATTCCCGTTGAAGGAAATTACTTCTCCTTTTGACAGATCTGTTAAAGCCACAATTACATTATCCGCCGGATGCACTTTTAATACTTTATGCTTCATTTCTTTCTGCTTTTTCGTTGTTTAAATGATGATCCTTCATCGTCAGTAACACGCCTCTTTCCAATATTGACTCAAGGCAGTTCTGCACAGCAAAGGTAAACCCGGGAAGTGAAGTAAGGTCATCATCCCATAAGTTTTCGTTAGCCAGCACTTTCTTCACAACGTCGGCTGCCTCATTGTTATTCCAGAGCTGATGAAAATAACCGGCCCGTTCATCGTGTACGGGATAGGCAACTCCGTTCAGTTCACCATAGTATGTGCCGCTTTCGCCGGGTGCACATTTCATAAACAGGATATAAGCAGCAAAGCCCATGGCCATTAAGCCCGGAACATACAGATCATGTTTAAAATGCTGTTGAAGCAGTGGTACGTTCCGCATTTTCATTTTATGTGTATAATGCAGTGATATGCTGATCCATTTATGATCGAGAAAAGGATTCCGAAAGCGGTCGAGTACTTTTTTTGAGAAGTCAGCTGTTTCACTTTCAGCAATCAGTTCACTGTTTAAGCAGGGAGCAAGTTCATGATAGATGAGGTTGTGAATATACATGGCCATCCACTTGTTTTCCATGGCTTCTTTCACCGTTTCAAACCCAGCCAGGTAAGCAAGTGCACAGCTGAAAGTATGTGTGCCGTTCAGCAAACGGAGTTTCAGCCCCCTGTATTTTTTTATGTTGGGGGTAATCAAAACCGTATCATCTGCTTTAGCAAAACTTAAAATCTCTTTTACTTCTGGCTTTGCAGATTCAATGGCCCACAAGCTGTACACTTCACTCATGATCATCAGCTCATCAGTATATCCAAGTTTTGCTTCTGTTTCTTTTTTCTGTGCATCAGGAAGTTTACCGGGAACAATACGGTCAACCAGTGAATTACAGAAGCAGTTGGCATTCTCCAGCCAGTCAATAAATGAATACTCAAAATTATTGAGATGTGCCAGCTCCATTACAATGGATTGAAGTTTGGTTCCATTATCTGTAATGAGTTCTGTTGGTACAATCACCATTCCCTTTGCTGCATCACCATTAAATACTTTATAACGTTCATACAAAAACGCCAGCAGTTTTGCCGGAAAAGAAACAGGTGGGTTGCCATTGATCTGATCATTTTCAATCAACACAATTCCTACTTCTGTTGTATTGGAAATAATGATCTGCATTTCAGGATTGGCAGCACAGGCCAGCACTTCCTTCCATTGTGATTTGGCTGACAATACCCTGCTGACAGATGCATTGATAATATATTCTTCTGTAATTTTCTGCTGACTGATTCCTCTTACACAATGAGTAAATAATCCATCCTGTGCTTTATACACATCGATATCTCCGTCGGTTGATTTTACAGCAACTATACGTCCGTTGAAAATTCCCTGTTTATTCGCTTTATCAATATAATAATCGGGTAAGGCACTCAGTAAAACGCCTGTACCAAACTGCAATACTTTCTCAGGCAGTTCAAACAACTCTTTAGCAGGTACTGATTGAACCGTACCATTTAGCTGAGACAGTATTTTTTTTGATAATTGCATTTCTCTTTATTTCTGCCCGATGTTGATTTGCTTATCCATTTGGTTTCCATTTCTCTCCAAATACCCGGTGAGCGTTTATTTTATGAGCGGGCTTTTACCGATATCACCTCATTTCTTAACTGCCTGCTGAAGCAGCCATTTCACAAGATCTTCTGCCGCTTTATAATTCTCGAATTCTGCAGGCAACAGTTTCCTGTTATCAATGTATTCATTATAAACCCATGGATCGCCAACAGCAAACACGGTTCCTTTGCCATACTTTGCAACAGCAATGATCACCGCATTATCTTTTGTTACCAATGCTTTTGCAGGAGCTTTTATATTCAGTTCACTGAGTTCTTTCAGGAACATTCTTTTTGTTGTTTTGAAAACAGGATTGTTTGTGCCGGGTAATACTTCACCCTGCATATACGTATCATTCTTCACCATGTTTAAACTGGTATTGGTGAATGTGATCCCAAATTTATTTGCAAGCAGGTTTAAATGCGGCAGATCGCAGTTGTTACTGTCGTTGGCCATGATCACCAACACACCGCCTGCCTTTACCCAATTGCTGATAACTGTTGCATCTGTTGCAGAAACAAAATTCGGTTTTGGATTATCACGGATATGATCAGGATCAACCATTACATATACCGATGCTTTACTGAGATTGGCTGCAGTTGGAGCAACATCTAATGATTTAAGATTTGCACCATAGCGTTCAAAAATAGTTCCCAATGTATAATAACCACCATGACTTCTTTCTTCCCATGTATAATGCCAGTAACTCATTTCATCGCCTGCATCTTTCTTTTTCTCACTGTTGAACCAGCGGTCGAGTAAAACTGTTTTTCCTTTGCCTGTTGATTGCGTGGGTAACTGTTCCATTTCGCCAGCAGCCAATAAAAAAGCGCCAACACCTTTTGCATCGTTCACAATTACATCTTCGCTCATGTAATAAGCAAAGCTGCCATCACGGTAAGGTTTGCCTCCAAGTCCGGAAACTTTTACTGTTCCATGTAAATTCGTTTGACCGTTTTCTTCTTTGATGAAACGCTTTACAATTCCATCGTAACCTTTTTTAGCAATAGAAAGTTTAGCAGCAGGTAAATAACCTTTGCGTACACCTTTTGCTACAGCATATACAAATTGAGAGGAAGCAGATGCTTCAAAATAATTTTTTTCTTTGTTTGGCCCGTTATAGTTCATTACATCATACCACAAACCAGTTGCCGGATCCTGTTGTTTTTCGATAGCATTTACCAAACGGTTGAGAATTGCGATCAGGTCATTACGTTTGGGATGATTGACAGGAAAATAATCCAGTGCATCAACCAATGCATCTGCATACCAGCCCATTGCCCTGCCCCAAAAATGTGGTGAAGTGCCTGTTGTTTTATTGGCCCATTGCTGTTGTTTACTTTCATCCCATGCATGATATAGTAACCCTGTTTTGGGATCTCTTGCATGTTTTTCCATCCAGATAAACTGGTTGGCAATATCATTAAAGGCGCTGTCTTCATGAAATAACATTGCATACTCTGCATAAAACGGAGCGCCCATGTACAAGCCATCGAGCCACATCTGGTTGGTGTAAATTTTCTTGTGCCAGAAACCGCCTTCATTGGTGCGTGGATGTGTGCGTAACTGATCACGGAGATGCATGGCTGCTTTTTTATACTTCTCTGCACCGGTTATTCGATAAAGCATTAACACCAACTTGCCATTGTTTACATGGTCGATGTTGTATTCTTCCAGTTCGTAGCCTTTAATACTGCCATCATTCTGTACGAAATAATCTATTCTCGATTTGAGTGAATTGTAATAACGCACATCACCTGTACGCATCCATAAACTTTCAAACCCTTTCAGCACCACACCCATATCGTAGCTCCATTTGGTGCGGCTGCCAATGGGCAAACTGTCGGGCCAGATTTTATCTACTGTTGCAGCAACCTTTTCACTGTATTTTGTTTGAGCGGTTGACTGTAATGTGAATGCAAGCAATGCTATTATGATCAGTTTCTTCATGTTTCTTTTTATATGAGTCAATTATACTAAGTTCAATCTTACCACTTAACTTCTTTTGCGTTGGTACCAAACTCTGTAAGCAACTTTTCCTTTGCATTAGCGCCATTTGTATTTTTTATAGTGATGTTCTTTACACGGTCGCCACTTATACGAAACAGTAATTCACTTCCATCTTTGTAAGTAATCTTATCAAACGTAATATTATCACTGTTGAGAATATCAACAACAGGGCTGGTTTCAGTTGAAATGATCTGAATGTTTTTGAAAGTAATACCACTCGATTCCTGCACATCAATTCCTTTGTCGGCTTGCAGCACCATATTCTCAAGTACAATATCTTTTACATGCACTTAAGGAAGTCCTCTTACAAAAATGCCTTTAGCAGCACCATTGCAATACACATTGCTGATATGGAAATTTCTAAACACCGGTGTTGTTTCATCAACCGGCTTTAATTCCACTTTAGGTAATTCTCTTTTTTCACCTAAGAGGGGAACAGGATCTTTCGCCATATAATACATATCAAACAAAATGGCTTCAGCAGGAATATCCTTCATGTAGATATCTTTAATGAAGATATTTTCTACTATACCACCACGACCTCTTGTTGTTTTAAAACGAAGACCAATATCTGTACCAATGAATGTACAATTGCTGATGTACATGTTTCTTGCACCACCACTCATTTCACTTCCAATTACAAAACCACCATGCGACGCATAAACAGTACAACCACGAATGATCACATTCTGCGTTGGCATTGCCCGTTTGCGGCCTTCTGCATCACGACCGCTCTTCATACACAATGCATCATCCCCAACATCAAACACAGAATTTTCAATGAGTACATTGCTGCAGCTTTCTACATCAATACCATCACCATTCTGCGCATACCAGGGATTCTTTACAAAAACATTGCGAACGGTTAAGTGCTCACTCATCAACGGATGTAAACACCATGCTGCTGAGTTTTGAAATGTAACACCTTCGAGTAAAATATATTTACAGTTTGTAATCAGTACCATGTTGGGCCTCAGAAAATCTTTAATGCTTTCGTAATAGGGTGCATCTCTTTCCGGCTTTATCTCGCCGGGGTTAGCAGGGCCTTTGCTTGCTTTCAAAAATGCTTCTGATGGATACCATGTTTTTTTATCATCACTCAAAACACCACCTGACTCAACTAATTTTTTCCATTGACCTGCAGTCAGTTTATCACTTTTTACAGATCTCCATCCATCACCATTGCCATCAATAATTCCTTTACCTGTAATAGCGATGTTACTTGCACCTGTTGCTGAGACAGGAGATTGGTTACGCATCTGTGGTAAACCTTCCCAGTTTGCTTTCACCAATGGATACTGTGATTTATCGGCTGTGAACAACAATGTAGCACCTGTTGCCAAATGCAGGTTTACATTACTCTTCAACACAACAGGTCCTGTTAACCATAAACCGGCAGGAACCAATACCACACCTCCCCCTTTTTTATTGCAGGCATCTATTGCATTGTTGATTGCTTTCGTATTGAGAACATGTCCGTCGGGAACAGCACCGAATTTTACAATACTGCTGGTATCCTTTTTAAATTTGGGAGCAATGATCACCGGCATTTTTGCATTGAACTGAGCAAAAGAGAATAAGCCAACTGTAAGAACAGATACTATGAGAATTACTTTTTTCATTGAAGCGTTGAATCGTTAAAAGATATTATTTACACTGGTTTACGGTTCACAAGTTTACCTTTATGGGGCAGCATATTCAAGCATTTCGGGTGCTTTATTTACGCAATCGATACCGGGAACGAGGTCATTTATTTTATAACTTTTACAGCCTGGCGTGCCAGCATTTTCCAGCCACCTTTTTCCAGCTGCCAAACCGTCATCAGTTTTAAATTCACTTCACCGGGCTTGCCATTATCATTGGTTTTTGCCGACAAATTAAAGCACACAACTGCAACCTTACCGCTCATGGTTATTTTCTGCTCAGTAAAATCACAGGTTACAAAATCAGATTTGCCGCTTACAATTGCTTCAACAAATTCCTGTTTTGTTTCAACCTTGCCACCGCTATGTCCATAGTTCAATTGATCAGAAGCTATGCTTTCAAGAGCATTCCTTTCGCCGCTGATCATTGCCAGTCTCAGGTTTTCAACAGCAGCTGCTACCTGCTTTTCTTTTTTCGATTGAGAGAAAGAACATAAAGAGGTTACTGAAAAAACAAAAGCAAAAAAAAGTTCTTATACTTCATGTTTGATTTTTTTAATTCTTAAAATGACTGTACTGTTTTTAAAATCTGTTAGCCAAAGGTACCAGGTCTGTTAACTCACTGATTTTTACAGGCCGTTTTAACTGAATACTTTTCCTTGCGGCAATACCAATCAATATCGACATTGCACCTTCTCTTGTTCCTGCCATAACATGATGCGGATTGTCGTTGATATCTGTAAACATCCTGCGTTGCATACGAACATCTCCGCCACCATGTCCACCACGTATTTTTGGAGTTGTATATACTTCGTAATCTTTTCCAAAATTATCCCATGCAAGAATTTCCCGAACCTCACCGGCAACCGCATCATCTGCATTGCTCATTTCTATTGCAGGACGTTTTGCTTGGTCGTCGGGTGTTTTTTGCAGGTAAGTAATATCTTCCCAGGTTTCAATTCTTCCTTTCATTCCATTGAAAGCAATCTGCCAGCCTTCATATGCCGAATAGGTAGTGAGAGAATAATTCACCGTTACACCATTTGCATAAATGATCTGTGCACTCATCTTGTCATAAATATCAATCTCGTTACTCCATACACAACCGTCACGGATGTAGCCATCGTGCTGCTCATTGTTTACATATAAATTGACGTTGTGTTTATTGGCAGTGATGTCCCAAAAGAATTTGCAATTAGATTTGTGTTCGCAACCACGGCACTTGGTACCACGGAACTCATTGTTCTTTCCGTAATGTTCGAGCGAACCATAAGCACTTACTTCAACCGGTTCGCTATTGAGCCACCAGTTGAGCAAATCAAAATGATGGGTTGCTTTATGCACCCACAGCGAGCCACCTTTTGCCATGCGGCCATGCCAGCGACGGAAATAATCGGAACCATGACTCACATTCAAATACCAGTTGAAATCAACAGAAGTAATTTTTCCAACACGATTAGCAGCCAGCAGTTCTTTTAATTGCATAGCATGTACGCTGTGGCGGTAGTTAAAGGCTACGGTTACTTTTTTTCCTGATTTTTTTTCTGCTGCTAAAATGTTCCTGCATTTATCTTCATCGGTGGTCATTGGTTTTTCAGTAATTACATTAAAGCCTGCATTAAGAGCTTTAATAATAATTTCATCATGCGTTGCATCAACGGTGGTTACGATAACATAATCAGCTTTAATCTGTTTCAGCATTTCATCCACGTTTACAAATGTGGGGCAGCTTACACCCATATATTCTTTGCCATACGCAAGACGGCCGGGATTAATATCACACAATCCCACGAATTCGCAGGCATCTTTAAATTGACTTACAATTTGTTTGCCCCACAAACCTGTACCACGGACACCCGTACCAACAAGAGCAAGTTTTAATTTATTGGCTGAGCCTGACGCAAGTGAAGTGAATGGATGCAGCATTAAAGATGCTCCGGCTGCGGCAGTGTATTTAACGAATGATCTTCTTTCCATATGGCAATTTTTTATTTGTATTATAAATAAGCGATCGTTACAATTTTTTTAGCCTCATCCCTCATTCCCTTCTCCAATAGAGAAGGGACGGTGCTTTATGAACTAACTCAACAATGAATCTTCCACATCATCATTTGTACTCCATTCAACTTTCTTACTCGTTTGCAAAGCAAGAGCTGTGTGTTGGCAAGTCTCCCCTTTCGGGGGAGATTTAGAGGGGGCCTTCTATCCTGAACCAATCCACATCTGCAACACCGGCATCATTGGTTTTATTCTGTCTTGTAAAAAACAGCCCCACTTTTGTTCCCACCCAACGGCCCGGCTTTGCCGTTAGTTTTTCGCCAACAGTTTTAAAGCTGTTTCCATCTTCACTGTAACTGAATTCACAAACGGCTCCGTTGGATATTTTTACCCTAAAATAAATATCCCTATTGTTGAGCTTTTCACCGTCCTGCACTGTTTCTTTTTTCCCTTTATCTGCATCCCTGCAGTAAACAAATGAAAGATAGTTACCATCCTGTTTTTTTACAATAGATATATATGCAAAATCCAATCCCAATACAATCATCCCAAACCGTTCTCCTTCCCATTTTGGCTGAAAAGAAATTTTTGCGGTTGCAGTAAATTCATCGGCGGGAGTTTTTTGCCCGAGAATATACGGGTAGTTCCATGCTGATGTAATTGAATCGGCTTTAATACAGAAAACATTCTTAAAAAACCATTCGGCGTTGGCATGGCCCAGAATTGCTGCGGATTAGCCTGCCATTGCCATTGCAAACCCAATGAAGTTGAATTGAATTCATCAGCATCAGCAATGGTTGCAACAGGATAAGTTTTTCCGACGTTTGGTTTCTTATATGCAAGAACAGGTTCGCCCTTACCATCACCATCTTTATCTGCTCCAATCACAGGCCAGTCGTTCACCCATTTCATTGGCTGTAAATGCACCACTCTTCCATAAGCATCTTTATCCTGGAAATGCAGGAACCAGTCCTCACCTGTTTGTGTATTTACCCATCCTCCCTGGTGCGGACCATTGACTGTTGTTGATCCCTGATCCATTACAACCTTTCGTTCATAAGGACCATAAATATTTTTTGAACGGAGAACCAATTGCCAACCGGTACTTACGCCGCCAGCGGGAGCAAAAATATAATAGTACCCATTACGTTTATAAAACTTCGGACCTTCAAGTGTAGGATCAGTTACACGTCCATCAAATACCATTACCGGGTCACTGATTACTTTTGTTCCTTCTTTATTTAATTCTTTTACAACGAGGATTGATTTGATTCCAGCACGACTGCCTGCATAAGCATGTACCAGATAAACTTTATTATTATCATCCCAAAGCGGACATGGATCAATTAACCCTTTACCTGCTTCAATCAAAACAGGCTCACTCCACGGTCCGTTAATATTTTTTGCTTTAGTAAGATAAATACCAAAATCAGGATCAGGGTAATAGATATAAAATTCATTGTTGTGATAGCGGATGGAAGGAGCCCATACTCCACCACCATGCTGAACAGTTGAAAAATGTTCAAAAGGTGGTTGACGTTTTAATGCATGACCAATTAATTTCCAGTTAACCAAATCTTTTGAATGAAGAATTGGCAAGCCGGGAATATGTGTGAAGCTGGAAGAAATCATGTAGTAATCATCACCAACCCTGATTGCATCAGGATCGCTGTAATCAGCATTAATCACCGGATTTTTATAGGTTCCGTTTCCATTATCTGCCACCCACACTTTTGAAACAGTTTGTGCAGATGCGTAGCTGAAAACTGAAAATAAAATAATGAGTATCTTTTTCATTTCCTGTAATTGTTAAATTCCGTTCTAATATTATTTTAATGAACTAAGCCAGTTTGATAAACGTTCCATCCAGTTATCGGTTGTTGTTTTATTATACATACCAAAACCATGTCCGCCCTTTGGATACAAATGCATTTCAGCAGGCACTTTGTATTTTATACAGGCCTGGTAATAACGGATACTGTTTTCAACCGGCACTGCACCGTCATCACCCGCATGTACTAAAAACGATGGCGGTGTTTTTGCTGATACCTGTAATTCATTTGAAAAAAGTTTGATGACATCTGCAGATGCATTTGCGCCAACTAAATTATTTCTTGATCCTTTGTGTGTGATGGTACTGTCGAAACTGATCACGGGATAAATTAGTATTGCAAAATCAGGGCGAACAGATATTGTGTCTTTTTCTGTTGCATCAGCATTCGATGTAAAATGTGTTGCGGATGTTGATGCAAGATGCCCACCTGCTGAAAAACCCATGATGCCGATCTTGTCTTTTCTCAAACCCCATTCTGTTGCTTTACTGCGAACCATGCGGATGGCCTGTTGTGCATCCTGCAATGGCGCAAGGCTTTTGTCAACATTCGCTGTATCATCGGGCAAGCGGTATTTCAATACAAAAGCAGTAATACCCCACTTGTTCATTTCTTCTGTAACCCTTGTTCCCTCTTTATCAAATGCAAGAATACCATAACCACCACCGGGACAAATGATAACGGACATGCCATTTGGATTTTCCGGCTTATACATTGTAAGAGTGGGTACACTTACTTTTGCAATCCTTGTTACATTATCCTTAAATGTTGAATTCTCTTTATTGGGTGCCTGTTTTGAATTAGGCACGCCGTTTTTATACAAAGGCATTTCTGTAAAAGATTGTGCCTGCAAAACTGATGCAGTAAACATGATTGCTGTAATAAGAAGTAATTTCATAATTAAATTTTTCAATTCACTAAGATTTCATTTTCTAAAGATCATTCTTTTATTCAAGTGAAGAGTGATGATTCAACAACTGCCTCAAACTGAAAACTACTTTACCGGGTTCCAGTTACCAAACATATTTTTAATTGTATAGTTCTTCATTTCTTCCTCACTTAACTGTTTTGACCAGAGAACTCTTTTTAACGGATCTGCCGATGCCCCGTAATTCTTATACTCAGCATAGCGTGTCGTCTTATAGTTCTCTGTATTGTTCCAGTTACTCCAGCCTTCCTGTCTTATATGTTCACCAATAAAGCAATGGATATAAGTAACAGATGCATACGGACGCCATGGCCGACCCAAAGATGCATTTCGAACTGAAGTATCGCCGGTTAAAACACATTCATTAAAAACATAACCGAACTTATTTCCCTGCGGCGTGGACGCAGCCGTTACATGTGAATCTTTCTTACTGCGGATATGACATTTCTCAAACCAAACAGTAGCCGATCCGAAAATAAAATCGGTTGTGCCTTCTATATAACAATGTTCAAAATACTGCCTGCTTTTTTCATTGTTGGTAAACAGTACATCCTGGAAACCGATAAAACGGCAGTTGATGAATACCGCTTTGTCTCCATCCGATTCAAGCGCCACAGCCTGTCCTGCAGTAAAGCCTGCATCGTTCTGAATGGTTAAATCCTTTGCAGTAAAGTTAGCGGCAAGTATTTTAAAACTCCAGGAAGTTCTTGTATTAATCACTTCACCATTGGGAGCAACCTTGCCTGTATGATCATTGTAAGTAAGTACAGTATTTAACTTATCTTCTCCAACTATCGTAATAAATTCTTTTGATGAATCAATCAGAATCTTTTCTTTATAAATTCCTTTCTTAATAAAAATGGTTACAGGTTTTGTGTTCTTTAAAGGAATCGAATTTACAGCAGCCTGTACTGTTGAAAAATCACCGTCACCATTTTGTGACACAACAATTGTTTTTGCAGCTTTTTGTTTTGAAGGAAAAATCCGTTTCAGGAACCTGTCCATGTACACAACTGTTGTATCAAACCAGGGATGAAATAATAAAAAAGTATGCGGTGAACCTTCGAGTGTATTTACTTCTGAATAAGTATGATACTTTTTCAGCACTGCAATAAAATCTTCTCTTCCTGTATGCATGCGTTCAACACTGCTGTTGATAAATTGAAATGGTGGCGTATGATTGCCAACATGCTGCAACGGGCTCGCCTGTTTCCACAATTCAATGTTTTCTGTTTTTTTATACCCGAACCAATAGGTTCCTGCCGAAGGACCCTTGCTTTCATCAGGTACAGCAGATGCAGGTAGATAAAATGACAATGTTCCGTCGAGATCAATCACCGCATTAACTTTGCTGGATACTTCTTTGTAACAACCATTTCCTTCATACGCTTTCATTCCGTTGGTAGCTCCCCTAAAAGCGGCCAACTCTCCGCCTGCTGAGTGACCGGCTACAACTATTTTATTTGGATCAACATGATACTTTGCTGCATTTTTTCTTACCCAGCGAATGGCAGATTTTACATCATAAACAGCTGCAGGATAAAGTGCTTCTGTTGATAATCGGTATTCAGGTGTAAAGCATGTATAACCCAATGCAGCCAGTTCCTGCATCAGCGGATGATGCATGGATTTATCGCCGCTTCTCCATCCTCCGCCATGAATAAAAATAACTGCAGTTTTGAGAGAAGATGTTTTTGCAACAGGAGAAAATACATCCAGCTTTAACTGCCGTTTATTAACTGTGCAGTAAACAATATTTTGTTCTTCCTTCACATACGGATAAGAAAAGCCTTCTGCAATTTTTATCTGCGGATAATTTTTGATATGCTTCCTGTACTCATTCTGTATGTTGTAGGAAGTATCTTTTATCCCGGTTAAACCAGAAGTTAACTGAGCGTTTGCAACAGAATACAACAACAGTGAAAATATGATGGCAAGTTTATTCTTCATTATTTAAACTTGATTGGGATAACCAAATTCATTTCTTTTAGCCACAACTCAAGCAAATTCATCCACAAATCAGTTGAGCCGGGATTATCGTCCAGTCTTATTCCATGTCCGCCCTGCGGGAAAATATGAATGCTTGCATTGACTTTGTTTTTTATCAGTGCTTCATAAAACATCAAACTGTTCTGCACCTTCACAGTACTGTCGTTCAACGCATGTACTATAAATGCTGGTGGCGTAAACGATGTCACCTGCAGTTCGTTTGAAAACAATTCAATATTGGCAGCAGTTGTATCTGCACCCAAAAAATTCTTTTTACTTCCCGGATGTGCAAGCTTACCCATTGTTATAACAGGAGAAAGCAACACCATAAAATCAGGGCGGTAATTGTATTTATCAATCGTGTCATTCACCAGTGATTCATCTTTTATATGTGTACCCAATGTACTTGCCACATGTCCGCCTGCACTTGATCCCATTACACCTACTTTATCTGCCAAAATATTCCACTCAGCAGCTTTTGAACGGATCAGCTTTATGGCACGTTGTGCATCCTGCACAGGCGCAATTTGTTTATTGATCAAATCGGCCTGGTGCGGTAAGCGGTGAATGAGTACAAATGCACTTACCCCAATGCTGTTATACCATTTGGCCAGGTTGAAACCATTGTACAAATAAGAAAGACGTTCGTAACCACCTCCGGGAACAATTAAAACAGCAGTGCCTTTATTTTCTCCCTTAGGAACAACAAATGCATAAATGCCCGGGGTTGCAACTCTCCAGATGCGTTCATGAAATAAACTATCGGTTACTTTCTTACCGTTATAGTTTGGCTTTTTCCCGTTTTGCCATAACGGATAAAAATCCTGTGCCTGGATAATCAGTGACAGTTGAATAAACAGCAGAGAGAATAAAATCTTTTTCATGTCTTACTTTTTAACGGGCCATTCAAACACTTTTGATCCCTGCTGAAACCAACCAGCTTCATCTTTCACTAAACTGTTATTCGAGAAAATATTTTCCAGTGTATACTCCTTTGCTTCTTTATCACTGAGTTGTTTGCTCCAGCTGGCACGCTGTGCCGTTACAGCACCTTCGCCGGTACATTTATATTCGGCATAAAGAACAGTTTGTTCATTGGCATGATTACTCCAGTTACTCCATCCTTCAGCTGCAATTACCTTCGGAAGTTCACAGCGTACAAAAACAGTTTTTGCATGTGCACGCCATGGTCTGCCTAAATACAATTTGGTAACAACTGAATCTGCAATGATTTTGCAGTCAAGAAATACATAACCGAATTTTTTACCGGGCGTTGTACTTGCCGCCGTTACAAATGAATTTGATTTTGCTTTGATGGTACAATTCTGAAACACTGCTGTTGAAGGACCGAACAGAAAATCAGTTGTTCCTTCAATATAACAATCAACAAACAGTTGTCTTGCATTTTCTCCGGCTGTGAAAATAGTATCCTGGTTACCGAGGAATTTACAATTCTTAAACACTGCTTTATCTGCATCAACATATAAAGCCAATGCCTGCCCAACCGGACCGGCACTATTGGCAAACGTAATATTCTCTGCATAAAAACGATTGCCGGAAATTTTTGCAGTAAATGAAGTAAAGGTGGTATGCTTTCCTCTTCCTGAATAATCGTTGAATGTAATGATCGTCTTCTCCACACTTTCACCAATAAATGTTACATCCGTATTTGTTGCAGGCAGTTCTACCTTCTCGTTATAAACTCCGTTTTTAATATAGAGCGTAATGCGGGCTAATGGATACACACGCATGGCATCAATAGCATCCTGAATATATTTAAAATCGCCGCTGCCATCTTTGGCAACAGTGAAAATATATTTGTATTGCTGGGGATTACCTGTTTGTGCAAATAACTGTAATGCACTGATCATTATCAACGAAACAATGATTAAACTTTTCTTCATGTTAACTAATGTATTATGATACATTTTAAAACTGCTTTATCTTTTCCTGAACTGTAGTGAATGAAATACTGTCCCTGTGGTAAGGCCTGTACATCTACTGACGTAAGTATGGTATTGGGAGTTGCTTTCCATTCGGCAACTTTAACACCATGCAAAGAATACAAAGCAATGTTTGTATTACTGCTGCTCCGTGGATGTTTGATATACACTTTATTTGCAGCAGGGCTTGGGTAAACCGAGAAACCAGCCGTTACTGTATTATCACGAACAGCTGTGTTAATGCTTGCCACACCACTTACTGCAAGATTTACCAGCGCAGCTCCTGATGAACTGTGCTGTACATTGCCATTATACGTTCCTGCAGCTGAAGCATTCAGGCGAACCTGTATACCGGTTGACGCAACAATGCCACTTGACGGTACAAGTAACAAGGGTTGCGTACTGTTTTTCCATGTAGTGCCGGCATCAGCAGACAGTTCAAAGTTTTCCGGAGCAATTAAGTAAATCGATCCATTCAAATTTGTTCCGCTTACTGTATAAGACTGAGCGGCTGAAGGATTACCTATAACCTGTGCAAACGGATTCACTGTTCCGGTTACAGTTACAACTGAAGCAGGAGCAGTTGTATTCAACGAACTTCCTTTAATGATTACATCTTTCAAAAATGCATAACGTCCGGTACTTGTACTTCCGCAGCTGAAATACATACGGAAGGTAATTGTTTCCCCTGCGTTTATCAGAACACCGCTTGTACCATTAAATGCAACAGCATAAGCTGATGTTGTTGATCCGCCGCTTTGATTCGTTAATGCAATGGGCGATGCAAATGTGCCGGGTACAGTTGAAATATCTGTTGAGTCGTTTGTGGTAAACCCGGTTTTTGAATACACAATTCCCACTTTTGTGTTTGATGATGAACTGAGGAAACCCGATTTAAACAGCAATGAGTCAACCTGTACTTTATAATTTGTATTGGCTGTTACAGTAAACTGTACATAATAAATACGGTTGAGATTACTACCATTACCACCTGATGCAGTTGTCCATAACCCTGTTGCTAAAGGTGCAAAAGCCATTCCATAGGCAGTTGAATAAGCCGGTGCAGCAGCTACCGTTATCCCATCAGACAAAACATTTTTATTCAGCGTTGGTGAACTTGCTGCAACACCTGCATTACGTACAGCTGTACTGTCATTCCCATTTTGAGTAAAAGGATAATGATGTAATACAACTGTTGTTGGTTGCGGAATAATGGAACAGGTTCCTGTAACTGCAACATTCACAGTTGTTGCACCTGTACTGCTTACTGCAACAGAGCCTGCATATGTTCCCATTGATGCAGCATTTAAACGTACCTGCACGATTGTATTTGCTAATGCACCTGAAGTTGGAGCAAGCACAAGCGGCGCCGCTGATGTGAACCATGTTGTACCATTTGCACTTACTTCATACGAAGCAGGCGGAGTAACAATTACATTATCAGTTAAGTTCATACCCGATACGGTAATGTTTTGCGATCCTGACGGAGCTCCATAGTTCTGCGAAAATGCGTTCAAACTTCCTGTTGCAAAAGCAGTCTGCATATTCGATACAGATAGTGTATCGGTGTTGTATGCAAGAAACCCTGCCTTTGAACCCGCTACAAAATAATAATAAACAGAACCTGCCGGAGGTAATGCATCCGTTAATTGAAAATTATACGTAGTGTCTTCTAATGAAGTTATTTCGGCCACTTTTGTATAACCACTTCCCATTGCAGCTGAGCGATACAATTCATATTTGATCTGCGGCATAGCCCAACTGATATTCCAGTTGAACGTCGATGCAGTTGGTGATTTCGTTACACGAAAGTTGGAAATGGCAATCTCCGGACTTTTTGCTGTACAAAAAGCTGTACCTGCTGAACAGGGATCCCAGCCATTGAACAAATTTGCATCGCTGTAAGTTGCAGCTTCAGGATCAGTTAACTGGAAAGACCATGCTGCACGTGAAGCAATGTTCACCAATGAACCATCAAACTTTTTGTTTTGTATTCACCATAATAGATCAATGAAGTATTGGTACCTGCATCCCATACACTCCATCCTGCAGGTAAAATGCTGCTGCTCATAATTGAGTTAATGAACACCGTCTTGTTATTGGCAACAGGACTTGAACCTGTTGAGTTTTGCCATGGTCTTGCAAGAAAATAATTTGTTACGCCAAGATTAGGAGGTAGTATACAATTACGAAAGACATAACCATAGGTTTGCCCGGCTTGTGTGTTAGCAGCAGTGATATAAGAATTACCTGCACTTGATCTGCCTTTGGCATACACAACTGTTGAATCGAAAATGGCTCTTGCACTGCCAAAAATAAAATCAACATTACCATCAATGTAGCAGTTCTTAAACAACTGACGATTGCCAGCGTTCGCATTCGTTAATAAGGTATCCTGGTTACCTATTATCCGGCAACTGCGGACAATGATTCGATCACCATCTGTTCGCAAAGCCACTCCCTGACTTCCATCGCCATAACTGTTTTCAATCGTCAAGTTCATCAATGCACAATCGTTCGCTGCAACATAAACTGTGTATGAATTAAATGTGCCAACGTTAATGCCGTTATCGGCCCATGAAACAATGGTTTTGGCGGCACTTTGTCCGATGAGCTGAATAAAAGATTTGTTAGAAGGAATGTTCACCTTCTCTATATACTTGCCATTCTTAATGTAAATAATATAAGGAGCAGTTAATCCGGCTGGAGCTGCATTAATTGCAGCCTGTATACTTGTGAAATTTCCTGAACCATCCAATGCAACAATAACATTCGTTCCTGCAGGTACATCAGAATTTACTGTATTACCCGAAACAGCAACATTCACTGTTGCTGCATTTGTACTGGTATGCGCAATATTGCCTGTGTAATTTCCCGGAGCTGCTGCATTCAATCTTACAGTGATTGTTTTTGGTGTTACCGACCCTGCAGATTGAACAACTGTTAATGGCGATGCATTGCTGAACCAGGTAGTACCTGCATTATCCGATACCTGGTATCCAACAGGAGGAGTAACCGTTATATTATCTGTAAGATTCGAAGCAGATAAGGTATAAGTTTGATTAGAAGAAGCTGTCCCTGTTATTTGTGAAAAGGGACTTAGACTGGTCGTTGATGAAATGATTGCAGCAGAATTAACAAGGCTGTTCAAATAGTTTTCAAGATTCGTATAACCATTCGTTGCAAAGATGCCACGATCATTTGCATCATTCGGGTTTAAACCATTTGCTGTTTCCCATGTATCAGGCATACCATCATGATCAGTATCCACTGGTGCTGCTGTTGAATTTAATGTTGGCCACGCATTTACAGTATTGGCATAAGGAGTACCATGCGCATAACCACCCTGCACATCAATCAAGCGGCCAGTACGGTTACGAACATCATTGGTAATACGTTCATCAAGTGTATCACGTTTTAAACTGGCACCGGCATTCTGCAATACCAGCTCGTATGCTTCCTGTGCTGTATGCGTGGTAACCGGCGATATATCATGTGCAACTGTTGCTTTCGCTACTGTTGTATCGGCCTGTACCCCACCGCTCATTGATACACCCAGCCAGTTATTTGCTGTGATGTTAGTATAGCCATCAACATAGTTACCCGATAAATAAAATTTTCCGTAAGGAATGGGTGTGGCTCCGGTTGTTTGACCAGGTTGCACAATCATACCACGAACAGGAATAGAAACTGAATTACCTGTACCTGTTGACGGACCATACTTATAATAATTATTTATAAGGTTGTAATTACCACCATCTCCACCATTAGTACTGTAGCTGCCCCAGTTATACACCACATTATTTCTGAAATCAGCATTTTCAACTCCAATCACAGCAGGCGAATAGGTACTGATACCAGCAAAGCGTGGGTTACGTCCTTTTGCATCGGCAATTAAATTATGATGGAACGAACCACGCTTTGATCCCCAGATTCCACCATAACCATGATGTTCAAAATCTGTATCACCTGTTTCAAAATGATAAGAATAATCCAATGGCTCTGAAACAATATTCCATTGCAGCGTTATACTGTCGCCACGATAAACAGTTAAAGCTTCATCACTGCTCCAGCTGATGGAGCAATGATCAATAATAATATTTTTACCTCCAAGATTTCCAAATGCATCATCACCACCGCTACCATCCAATGGCATACAGGCCGCAGTAAAAGGCGCAACAGGCACACCACAATTAGCAGGAGATGTGAGCAGTTGATTTTTATCGCCCATACGAATACGGATATAACGAACGATTACATTATCACCGCTGATTACAACAGGATAATCAGCTATGCAAATACCATCGCCGGGAGCTGTTTGCCCTGCAACAGTTGTGTTATTTCGAATATTCAGTTTTGAAGCAAGATGTATTGTTCCTGAAACCCTGAACACAATGGTACGGTGTGTGGCAGATTGACCTAATGCATAACGCAAACTGCCGGGATTATTATCATCATTTAAGTTTGTTACTTCAAACACTGTTGAAGGAACAGCTGCTGTTCCTCTGCCGCCTGAAGTAAATCTTCCTGCACCTTCTGCACCCGGGAAAGCGATCTGCTGTGCATTTAACGAAAGTGTTTGCAACAAAAGCAAAATAAGAAAACCAATAATACGTTTTGGCCGGCTAACAATAACAGGAAGTTTCATTATACGATTGATTATTCATTTGTATTCACAATTCTTGCTGCGAGTTCAGGCAACTGATTACGGATCTCTTTCAAAACTAATTGTGCAACCAGCCTTGCACCAAATTCATTGAAATGAGTGTTATCATCTTTCCCTTTTGGATGGTTGGGATGCTCGCCCGGTTTCAATTGCATGAACAGCAACGCAGAATTTTCGGGGCCAAATTGCTGATAGAGTTGCTGAGTAAGCAGATCCATATCGAACAATATTGTATTTTCTTCTTTTGCAACAGCTCTTGTAATCTTCATATACTCATCATGTGTACCAACAATTTTTCCTGTACTGTCGAATTTTCTTCTTGCCATGGATGTGAGCAAAACAGGAATGGCTTTTTTCTCTCTTGCTTCTGTTATATACTTCTTCAGGTTAAATTTGAATTGATCCGGGGTTGTAGCCGTTTTTTTGGTTGGCACTTCATCGTTGTGCCCAAACTGAATGAACACATAATCTCCTTCTCCTGCTTCATCTGTGATTTGTTTCCAAAGTCCTTCATTGCGGAATGAGCTGGTGCTTCTCCCGTTCTTTGCTTTATTTACAATAGTAACAGTTGAGTCCCAGAAATACACAAAGGGCATTCCCCATCCATTTTCGGGGAAAGCTTTTATTTCCTTGATGCTGGCTGTAGAATCGCCTGCAATAAAAATTTTAATTTTCTTTTTTTGCGGCAGGAGAAATGCCATTGCCGGAATTGCCAGTAATAAGACCAGTTTTGCTTTCATGCATTTTATTTATAAAAACACTCCTGCCCGACTTCTTCATTCAGGCGGGATAATACAGATTTTGGCTGATGAACACTGATCAGTTAATATCTGTTTCTATTTAATCAAACTGTTGATGTACATTTCAATATTCGTATAATGCTTATCCAGTTTATTCCCTGCTGCATCAGATGCATCGTTTGGATTTAAGCCATTTCTTTTTTCCCATTTATCAGGCATCCCATCTTTATCTGCATCAACAGGTGCTGTTGAGGCATTCAAAGCTGGCCATGCATTTACAGTGATTTCAAAAGGTGAGTGATGCGGATAATGACCCTGTACATCAATGATTGTTCCTGTCCTGTTTTCCACGTCTTTAATAATACGCAGATCCATGGTATCTCTTTTAACCGAAGCGCCAACAAAACGCAATACTGCTTTATAGGCATCTTCTGCACTTTGCGATATAATTGCATCGGTAGAAAAAGCTGTGGTCATTACCGCTGATTTCCGTTCTTCTTCCGTGCCTTTATTATCTACATGAATTCCGGCCAGGTTGTTCTTTGTAACATCAGGTGCGTCATCCACATAGTTCCCATCTACATAAAACTGTCCGAAAGGTTGTTTGTCCACCTTGGATGGATTGACAATCCGGCTCTGCACATTTTTATTTGTAGAAGGACCGTACCTGTAGTAATTATTCACCACGTTGTATGTTCCTCCTTCGCCGCCATACACGCTGTTATGTTGCCAGTTATAAATAACATTATTCCGAAAATCAACAAACTCTGCACTTGCGCCCAATCTTGCTCCGTTGAAACGAGGGTTACGGCTTATGCAATGTGCAAACAAATTATGATGAGCCGATAAATGTTGTCCGCCCCAGATACCTCCATAACCATGATGTTCCCAATCGGTATCACCTGTTTCGAAGTGATAGGAATAATTTAAAGGTTCGGTAATGATGTTCCACTGTAACGTAGTGCTGTCGCCTTTGTAAACAGAAAGCACTTCATCAGTACTCCAGCTGAATGAGCAATGATCAATGATGATATGTTTGCGGCCCGATGCACCAAACGCATCATCACCGCCACTTCCATCCACCTTTCCTTTTTGCCGTTGAAATTTATCACCCATTCGTACACGGATGTAACGAACGATGATATTATCACCAGCTAAACTAACCGGTTGATCAGCCAGGCAAATACCATCGCCGGGAGCAGTTTGTCCTGCTATTGTTGCATCGCCTTTAATGAAGAGTCTTTTTTCTAGATGAACAGTACCTGATGCCGCAAACACAATGATGCGATTACCTTTTGCTTCAGCAGCATCACGAAAACTACCCGGGCCATCATCGTTAAGATTGGTTACTATCATTACTTTACCTCCACGACCGCCAGTTGTGTATTTACCAAAACCTTCAGCTCCGGGAAAGGCAATTGCACTTACACTGCTGTTCACTGCAGATTGTTTCTGCTGTGCGCAGGCCGTAACAGTAAACATCAAAAGATAGCTCAGTGCTATAGTAACCTGTTTTGTTTTCATTCTGTTTATTTAATCCTGAGGAGTACAATGAATGGCAAAAAATGTATTACTGCTTTTTAAAACAGCATTTCTCTAAGAGCAGATTTGGATAAACCCACAGGCTGATGAAAGCCTGTGGGTTTTATAATGTTAAAAACTAAGTCTTGATCTATCAGGGTCTCCAGCGTGGATCACCTGTTGAACTTCTTCCGGGGAAGGTATTGTCGATAATTTTAAAATCACCACCCACTGGGTTTTGCCACAATTGAATGGCTGTTTTTGTGTGTGTGAGAATACTTGGAAAATCATTACCGGCAGATAAATGATCGGATGTGCGATAATTGTTACTTGCGTTAATTGTTGTTGCAGCATTTGCTCTTACATCTCTGACGGTTAACAATCCTCCTGTAGTAATTTTTCCAATACCAAATATGCAGTTGTTTACAGTAATGCCATTGGTAACATTGTTCGTACCTGCAATGCTGTAATCAATATAGTAAGCTGAACTGCTGCCGGTGGGTGCTTCATTAAATGTACAGTTGTCAATCAGTAAAGAAGTTGAATTATTACGACTGGTTATAACTTTCTCCATTTTATAAAATGTACTGTTGGTAACAGTAATCACATCTGCTTTACTGGTAGCAACGTCTACTGTTAAAAGTCCATAACCTGCAATGCTGTCAATAATGCAATTGTTTACCTCAAATGCATTAATGATGGCGGGTTGACTTTGTGTGCGAACCACTCCTCTGAAAATTTCTGCCCAGCAATTATCAAAACGAATTTTACCAATGGTACAGGCCGTATTTATATTGAATACATACTTCGAAGCATAATCAGTACCCCTGAGCGTAAGATCTGAAAATACAATTGAATCAATCAAACTGCCTGAAGTAATATTGAAATTAGCAGGCATACTGATAATTGGCTTCGCAGGATTCAGCAGGTCAGTTCCCGGCATAAAAGTGAGCGACTTGTTTAAGCTTATAGACGAAGCTATGGTATAGGTTTCTCCTCTCTTTAATAAGATAATACTGCCTGAAGGAACATCAGGAATTGTATCTGACAGAATTGATGGAACCCCTGTAATTTCACGCAAGTCAATCAGGTTACCTGTTAATGCAATTTTGGTTGAGAAATCAGCCCATCCACGAACGGTTGCACCGCTGTATAAATAAATAATGTAAGCAGTGGCTGCATTTAAACCCGATACTACTTTATAAGAATTGGTAACATCAGCAGGAAGCAGTGTAATATCTTTTGCAACAGAACTGTCGGATGCAAGTAGTATTTTGATACCGGTTACAACTGCTCCACTTGTTGCCCAGCTTACTTTCACTGCATTATCAGCAATTTCACCCGAAGAAGGGATATTTAAAATTGTCGGGAAACGTGCTGTTTTTATTGCACCAAGGCTTGCAATTCCAGAGTTGTGGCTCGTATCTTTTGCATTCGCCTTTACCTGTACCTGGTATAATTTTTCCCATTTCAGATTTTCAAATAAAACATAATTGGTATCAACAACCAATGTAGCAGCAATTGTCTTAAATGTATCAGTACTGATTTGTGCAGTATAAGAATCTGCTCATTTTACAGCCTGCCAGGAAGCCTTAATCCAGTTGCCTTCAGAGGCAAGCGCTTCTTTTAGTACGGGTCTGAATAATCGTGGTGCTTCACCCGGATCCTCTACCTTTTTGCAGGCAGCAATCACCAGTATTGCAACCATTGATATATATATTATTTTCTTCATTTCGTTTTGTTATTAGTCGTGAATGAAATGGTTAATTAGTATCCGTACTGATTTTGTAAAACACCCTGGCTGCTTGACAGAACAGAATTATGCAATGGCAAAATATACCGCAATGGTGCAGAACCTGTATTATCTGTATATCCCCTCCATGTGTTTAGAATAAAAGCAGCCGGACCTGCTGTGGTTGAGTTATACATTGACAGTGTCCAGCTTAATCTTGTATAACCATTTGGGTTATCGCCCGGTGCCGGTGAATTAATAATTGGCGGCGCCACGGCTGGTTTCGTAAACTTATTAAACCAAATAATATTCTTGCTCACAGTTGTTGAATCTCTTTTGTAATACAAATAATCGGGAAGTTGCGAGTAAGCTCCTGTTCCTGAATTTGCAGCAATACCCATTTCAGTTAATGCATTTCTTGTTTCGGCTATTTTTTTGCTGAAAAGATTCCAACGGGCAAGATCATATTTGCGTAAGCACTCTCCGCCAAATTCCCATGCCCGTTCATTTACGATCGCATTAAAAAACGCCTGTTTACTGGATGATACAGATGTAATATAGTTCTCAACTTTATCAGTCCACTGTGATGCATCAAAAGCTCTCTGACGAACTTTACGCAACGCACTCTGAGCTACTGCAGTTGGTCCGTTTATTTCATTTTCACTTTCAGCAAGAAGCAATAACACATCAGAGTAACGCATTACAGACCAGTTAATACCTGTTCCTTTTGCAGAAGCGGGACCGAGTGATGAAGGCACCAGCATCCTGTTCCATTTACCCGGTGCAATTGATCCAGAGCCAGCTGGTTGCTGAATCAAATCTTTATCAAAATAGATAAGAGAGCATGTTACCGGTAAACGTTTATCAAGTGTATCGAAGGAATGATAATAGGTAAGAGGAAAAGAAAGATAATTTGAACCGGCACCATAAGGATGTGTACCACCATCTACCCTGATACCATTATTCCAGGCAACATCTCCAAAGCCGGGATGAAAAGCCACTTCATATAAAATATCACTGTTGAGTGGTTTTATATATTTGTTCTGATTCATAAATACAGTGGCAAACTCAGGAAGTGCTCTGGGCTTCTGATCAACCAGGTTTTTTGCATATGTATTTGCCAGTTGTATATAAGTTAGATAATCATCTTTACGTTTCATCGTCATATCAGGATATAACCAGTAACCTCCACGCATCATGGATAAACGTGCAATCAAACCAATTACAAATTCCCTGTTGATCCGTTCTATTCCATAATCAAGATTTTCGGCCCATGACATTTTGGGTTCAATATCAATTAAATCATTGATGAGGAAAGTAAGAATTGTATCCCGGCCTGTCCTTGCTAAATAAAAATTATCACCCGCTCTTGAAGGTGTTGTTTTAAACGGCACATCGCCCCAATGATTCATGAGCCAGTAATACCATAAAGCTCTCAGTGCTCTTGTTTCACCCAGCAGATTATTATAAACGGCATTGGTCGGGTCTTTTGCCAGTGATACTTCCATCAGTCCTTTTTCACATTCATTGGCTCTGTTGATTGCATTATAGGCATTGTTCCATACCGTAAGCAAATCAGCATTTGTCGGTGTGCATTCAAATGACCAGATATCCCTGCGGGAGTTATCAGGCGAAGCTGCAACACCTCCGTACTCAACATCGGTATTCCCTGTAAAATTGTTTGAAAGTCTTGAAGTGTATGCATCCTGGTTAAAGAGTGCATATACGCTGTTGACCGTTTTTTTAGCATCTGTTTCACTGCCGAATACATACTCCGGAGTGAACAGTGACGGGGAGTCGGCTGTTAAAAATTTCTTACAGGAAGAAAGCGTTACTCCCGCAAAAATTGTCAGTATAATGAATAATTTTTTCATATTAATTATTTGAGTTTTTATTATCAGAACGTTACGTTAAGTCCCAATGTATAGTTCCGGCTTTTTGGGTATGAAGAATAATCAACACCCGGTGTAAGCTGTGAATACGAACTGCTTCTTATAGAACTTACTTCCGGATCATAACCTGAATATTTTGTCCATAATAACGCATTATAAACTGTTGCATAAATTCTCAATTTCGTCATCCCCACTCTTGAAATTACTTTCTTCGGCAGTGAATATCCAAGCGACACATTATTCAAACGTAAGAAGGACCCATCTTCAACAGCCCATGAATGAAATACAGGTGTGGCATTACCAAAAGAAAATGGTGACCAAATTGTAGCGTTGGCATTTAATTTCCCCAGCTCGGTTAAATCTGTAACCAGGTTACCGGCAGCATCAATGTATTTAAAGCGGTTGTCAGAGTTCACTGTATTCAGCATATTACCATAAGTAGTTCTGTAAAACTGGTTGAAAGATATTTTTCCTGTATTGTAAATATCATTGCCATACACCCAGTTAAACTGTGCCATGAAATCAAAATTTCTGAACACTGCATTTAACCCGAAACCACCTGAATGTTTTGGCAGTGCACTTCCTATTATCTGCCTGTCAGCAGCTGTAATTACACCATCCCCATTCAAATCTTTTATTTTGGTAACACCGGGCCTTGTACTTATACCACCAAGGAATGATCCTATACTTGGTACTCCTGCTTTCAGAACATATGCTCTTGTAACAGAATTATAACTGTCAAAATCTGCTGTTGTGTACATTCCATCTGTAACATATCCATACATCAAACCAATTGTTTGTCCTACATATACCCTGTAATCATCCTGCGTTTTCAAATCAGTTCCTGCCCAGTTCGACATAAATGGTTTTTCATTCACACCATCCAGCCTGTCAATTTTTGCTTTATTTATACCAATATTAAAATTAGCTGATAACTGAAAGTCTTTCTTTTGAATCAGCACTGCATTCAGAGCCAGCTCAACACCTTTGTTAGATGTTTGACCAACATTCTGCTGCTGTCTTGAAAACCCCGTAATTTGAGGAATATCGGATTCAACCAGCAAATCTTTTGTTGTGTTCCAGTAAAGATCAAGTCCTCCGCTCAATCTGCTGTTGAAAAGGGTAAAATCAAATCCGGCATTTCGTGTAATGGTTGTTTCCCAGGCTATGAGAGGGTTTGGCAGCAAGGATGAAGAATATCCGTAATAAGGTTGTGCTACATCACCAAAGCCAATAGGCCGGTTATCTGTTGGCTGAAACAGTACACGGAATAAATCATTATCGAGCCTGTTATTACCTGCTTCGCCATAACTTAATCTGAATTTTAAGTCATCCACCCATTTTACGTCTTCCATAAATTCTTCGCTTGACATGCGCCATGCAAATGCAGCAGCAGGGAACAAGCCCCATTGCTTGCCTGCCGCAAATTTAGTTGAACCATCAGCCCTTGCTGTTAAAGTAAGCAGGTATCTTGAATCATACTGATAGGTTGCCCGTCCAAAAAAAGAAGCCAGTTTTGCTCCTGCAAAAACAGTTGTTGTATGCCTGTCAGGAGTACCCAGCGTCATGTTTGCAAAAAGATTCTCAGGTTGAATATTCTCAGCAAAATATTTTGCACGGTTAAATTCTGAAAATCCCATACCGGTAGCCAAAATTTCCTGCCCGCCTAGTACTGAAAAATCATGCTTTCCTATATGACTTTTATAGTTCAGTGTATTCGTGAACCGGTAGCCTCTTGTATTTGAATTGGTGATTTCGCCTAAAGGAAGATTTCCACCTGCGTTTCTTGATTCACCGGTTAATGGCCCGTAATACCGTTTGGCCTGGCCCATTCCTAAATCAAGACCAAACTCTGAACGGAAAGAAAGATCTTTAAGGATTGCCCATGTTAATGCAACATTCATATTTAAGGTGTTGCTTAATCTTTTGCGGTAATCCTGTTCAATTAATTTTGATGGATTAATTAAACTTTTCAGGAATTGCTCATAATCATCATCAGTTCCGGTAGGATCAAGTTCAATAATGTCAGCCAGACCGTTTACCGGACGGGTTGTGATTGCATCACCAATTCTGAAACTGGATGTACCGGAAGAACCGGCCCCGTCTATTACAGTATTTACAAAACGTGAAGTGAAATCAAACTTTAACGAGTTTGAAGCATCATGATTTAATTTAAAGTTGAGATAATTACGCTGATATCCAGATCCGGGCATCAAACCCTGGTCGGTATTATTTGTTGCACTAAAACTGAATTTTGTTTTTGTTGTACCGCCTGTAATACTCAGGTTATGCTGTTGTGAAAAAACAGGTTTGCCAAATAACTCTTTCTGCCAGTTTGTTCCTTTCTGGTATTTATACAATTCTAAATCTTCATACACACCAAAGTATTTGGAGAAATTATCTACATCTGTCTGTGATCTCAACCTGGCATATTCATAGTTTGCCAGAACAAATTCATAAGGAGATAATACTTCCAGTTCTCTTGGGAGAGTACGTGCCTGAACAAACCCGTTATAAGAAATGGTTGTTTTACCTGGCTTGGCCGATTTTGTGGTAATGATTACAACCCCATTGGCACCTCTTGCACCATAAATAGCTGAAGTGGCAGCATCTTTCAAAATGTCAATAGTAGCAATATCGGCAGGAGCAATATCATTGATACTGTTCACCGGAAAACCATCCACAATATATAACGGTGAGTTATCCTGAGATACAGAACCTCCACCACGAATACGAATAACGATTTCTGCCCCGGGGGCACCATCAGTGGTTGTTACCTGTACACCGGGCAAACGCCCTGTGATAGCTTCTGCTGCACTGGAAACAGGAATTTTTGATAACTCAGGCCCTCCTATTGATGAAACGGTTCCTGTAAGATCTTTTCGCTTACTTGTTCCATAACCAACTACAACTACATCTTCCAATGCAGTTACATCCTTTTCCAGTTTCACCTGAACCTCACTGGTTCCATCACTCACTACTGTAACCCGCTTATAACTTGTAAAAGAGAAAACCAATGAAACCTTTCCTGTACCGGGAGCATCAAGTTTAAAATTTCCGTTTGCATCTGTTTGAGTTCCCTGTTTAGAACCCGCAACTACAACCGAAACACCAAAAAGGGGTGCGTCATTTTCATCAGTTACTTTTCCTTTTATCTGTCTTGTTTGTGCAAATAGGGTTGTGCTGCACATTAGAAGCATAAGCAGGAAGAAATAATTTTTCATACTGTGTGCTTTGGTTTAAAGTGTTACCTGTTTTTCACTGCACTTACATACAGCTGAAACAAGTTTTAAATAATGAATTTGAAATTGAATCGTTAACCGATTTGGCAAATGTGTAGAATGATATATTCGTTTTTCTGCAAGCAAATCCGTCCTGTTAACGGAACAAGACTATGCACAATTTCATTACCGCAAAAGGATTTAAATTCATTTATTTACGCAATCGTTCCCGATAACGATGTCATGTAAAACAGGCAAAAACCCTCTGTAAAAGGGGATAGAAAATAGCTTGTTTACCATTTATCATCCGGTATGAGCATTAGAAAGCCGAAACAAGTACCTTTAACCCTGAATTATGACTGCTCATGAAGTTTGAAGCTGTAACAATTAAAGATATTGCCAAAGCACTTGGCCTTTCCACCTCAACTGTTTCACGGGCTTTACGTGACAGTTATGAAATCAGTTCAGAAACAAAGCAGCTTGTACTTGACTGTGCAGAGAAACTGAACTATAAGCCCAACCCCATTGCCCTCAGCCTGAAAGAAAAAAGAAGCCGTTCCATTGGTGTCATTGTTTGCGAAATTGCCAATAACTTTTTTTCACAGATTATTAATGGAATTGAATCCATTGCCTACGACAAGGGTTATAATGTAATTGTTTCCCAGAGCAGGGAATCATACGACCGGGAAGTAATTGATCTGCAATACATGGCTTCCCGATCAGTAGATGGCATCCTGATTTCCCTTTCAACTGAAACAAGCGATCTTTCGCACCTGATGGCACTGCACGACAGAGGTATGCCCATTGTTTTATTTGACCGGGTGCATGATGAAATTAATACACATAAAGTCATTATTGATAATTATAAAGGTGCATATGAAGCCACCGAGCATCTCATAAAAAACGGTTTCAGAAAAATTGCAGCAATTGCGGGTTCAGAGTTTTTATCCATTACTGCTGAAAGGCTTGCCGGTTACCAGGATGCACTAAAAGCATATAATCTTACTCCCAATAAACAATTTATTCAGCACTGCTTTTATGGCGGCATGGTTTTTTCTGAAGTGGAAGAAGCCGTTAATAACCTGTTGACTTTAAAACAAAAACCAGATGCCCTTTTTACTACAAGCGATAAACTCACAACAGGTTGTTTAAGCACATTAAAACGAAGAGGCATGCATGTTCCGAAAGATATTGCACTGGTTGGTTTTTCTAACTCAGATATTGCTGAGCTGGTTGATCCGCCGCTTACTATTATCCGTCAGCCTGCTGAAGAAATGGGAAGAGCAGCAACAGAATTATTACTGCAGCTGGTAGAAAGCAAACGGGCAGTGAAAGAATTTGAAAAACGAGTGCTTACCCCTGAACTGCAGATAAGGGGATCATCAATAAAACTTTAAACCCTTATTATTTCATTACATCACCCTTCATTGTTATGCAATGAACTCTTTTTTTATTCAGAATTCTTAAAAACAGGGCCCCACATTTCTGTGAGGCCCACTTTCTTTATTAAACTGAACGTTGCAAGAAACCGGGGTTCTTATTTTTCTAAAATAAGTTGTGAAAATCCCTGGTCGCCAAATGGAGGGGCATCAATATGTACCCTGATCGTTATCCTGCCTGTACAGGAAAATACAAAACCTGTACTGCCTCCACGGGTGATTGCTTTATATGCTCCGTAATCACCAAATGTTACATTATCTGGAACAGTAACAACACCAGTCGTTGGATCTACATTAATCGTTAATGGTGTTACCACTGCAGCAAAAGCAGGGTTTGGCCAAACCTGGCTTAAGTTTACCTGGTTGGCACCGGCTCCGGCTGTTACCTGTACTAGGTCGCCGGGCACCCAATCCTGCCAGTCATCTCTAATTACAGTGTATGTACCGGCTATGGAAGCTGCGTTATAGGGACAAACAACAGTACCTGTCCATCTGAGAGCTGTATTAAATGCAAGTTGATTTTCTAAGTCAATGGCACTTGTATTAATGGAAGAATATGTTTTGCCGTCTTTTGTAACAACTTCATTGTAAAAATTAAATACCGTTCCAGGTGGAAGATTTCCGGCTGTAAGACCTAAAGCCGAAGCTATTTGAGCATTGGTGGCGGTAATATTTGTTTCACCGGCAAATGCCACATTCTTGATCAGCTTCCATTTTGTTTTATCAGTTGTAGCCGTTGCAGCAACATACAGGTTTACACTTGCAATTTCAGCACCAACTGAACTGACAACAATATTTACACTTGCTGCAGCATCTGTTCCGTTTAACAGGTTGTTGGAGCTTACAAATGTTAAGTAAGCACCTTTCCCCAGTTCGTTATAAAAATCTTTTGGCTTATTGCATGACAGCAGTAACAGCAGCAGCCAGATTGATATAGAATAGTTTCTTTTCATGTGTATATTTTTATTGATTTTTTGGCCACATAGTATATCCATATTTTTTTCTTGAAATAGTTTAATTGACATAGATACCATCGGGGTTATTATCCCAGAAAACTTTTATGTTGGTTACTGTTTTTTGTGTAACATTTTTATTTCTGTCAGCAAATGTTGCAGGATAAAACATGGAACGCATAAATGGCCCGGGAGTAGGATTCAGATTCGGCTGCATATTTTTTGGCATTCCTGTACGGCGATAATTGTTGTATGATTCAATGCCATTCCCCCAAAGAGAAATGTAATATTCTTTCATCACCACATTAAGTTTTGCATTATTATCTGCTGCTGCATCATACAACTGTAAAACCTTATCAACATAAGCCTGTTTTGCAGCTTCAGTTGGTACCCTTGCTGCAGGAATTGCTGTACCTATTGTAGCCGGGAATGCAATTACTGTTGCAATAGATTTTCTTACACCAGCTTCAAGTAATGTTCTTGCATTACCCGCTGTTCCTAAAGTAAGTGCTGCTTCTGCTTTTACAAAATCTGTAAAAGCCGGTTGCCATAATGGTATAATTCCCTGCCCTTGTGCACCATCATTTGAGCCGCTGATTTTTGCCCTTTCATCATTATCAAATTTTCCACCGGCAGGATAAATGACCCATACTGTGCGTTGCAATGCATCTGGCGGAATACCCCTGTCGTTTCCATGATCACGGCCATAAAAACCAGCAATATTTGCATAACAAAAAGGTGTGCCTGCAGGATAATGCGGAGGTGCAATACTGTTGGCACATTCCAATGTTGTTACAGGCAACACTGTTACATTTCCAATTTGCCTGTAGAAATAATAACGCCAGCGTGGATCAAGCCCAATACCTTTTTCTTCATATACAACATACATAAAGTAGTTACTGATATAATCCCCTGCTCCGTTATCGGTATAATAAATACTGTATTTTGGATGACGGCTGTTGGGGTTTAATGCTTTTGAACTGTACCTGTAAACAAGTGCCTGCGCATCGGTGCTGATTAATTCGCCATCGGTTAACAATGCATCAATTTTTGTTTTCGCTGTATTATCAACCAGTCTTACCTGGTTGAGCAGTTTTAGTTTTATTGTTTTTGCTGCACGTCTCCAGCTGGCAGCCTGCGCTGGAGCGGTACCAGTGTAAAACAAATTATTAGTTGGCAACGGTGTAAGTGCTGTTACTTTATTAAAATCTGCAATGGCATCATCGAGTAATGCAAAAACAGAATCATACACCTGCCTTCCGGGATCAGCAGCAGGATTTGTATTGTCAATACCAAGGTTAGCTTCTTTATAAGGCACATCACCAAAGTAATCAACCAGTGTGGCAGCGGTATATGCTTTGATCACTTTTGCCATACCTGTATGAATATACCTGTTTGATTTCTGTGCAATGGGAAGCAATGCATTTACATTTTTAAATACATTCTGATAAGCATCACGCCATGCTCCGTCAAATGACCCAGGGCCATATAAATCTTTATACGTTCTGGAAGCCATATATTCCATACGTGTCATCTCTTCTCCATTTTCAGATAGACCGGGCTGATTACTGGTTGCCCCGTTATTTGCATAAAAACTGGAAAAAGAAATTTGCACATAGTTTAAATACAAATCAACATCAGCCGTTGCAGGGGCTGGTAAATTTGGATTGGTCAATCTGTTGTCGAGTTTTTTGCAACTGGCAAGTAACAGGAAACATGCAATTGCCAGCTGTAAGAATATTTTAAATTTTTTCATTGCTGTTTGTTTTAAAAGGTTACTTTAATTGTTGCACCAATTCTGCGTGATTGCGGACCTGTCATAAATTCAAACCCTCTTGTTTTACTTACACCGCCACTTGATGATTCAGGATCATAATTTGATCCCTCAGGAAAATAAGGTGCTTTGTGCCATAGATTCTGTCCGCTGATAGAGAATGATATTCCTCCGAAAGGAGTTTTCGATAACATGGTTGATGACAACGCATATGATAATGACAGTTCTCTTAACCTGAACACTGTTGCATCATACAGGTATTGTTCATGTGCTCCGAGATAGGTATTAAAATAAGCACGGTCAATAGAAGTTTGAATATCATTCGGCGTTCCATCCTGTTTTACTCCCGGTAATATGATTGGAATGGATCTGTCAACATCTGTTGACTTTGAAAGCCCACGGGCAATCAGTGTGTTTACAGAATTGGCATAGATTACTCCGCCTTTTGTTAAATCCCACTGCATACGGAACTCAAATCCTTTAAACGAAACGGTATTGATAGCTGTTAAGCGGTAGTCTGCATTTGGATCGCCAATGATCACTGATTCAGTTGAAGGAATATAATATCCGTCCTGGCCAACAATTCGTAAGCCTGTTTTAGGATCTTTTTGATAATAAGTTCCTTTGATAACTCCAAATGGCTGACCATTGATCGCAAAATTTCCAATATTACTGAACAAACCTCCGGTTTGAACCTGTGCAATTTCAGCAGGTAAATTTTTTACCATACTTCTGTTTCTTGAAAAATTCACATCAACCTGCCAGGTTAAATTTCTTGTTTTAACAGGAGTAACTCCAACACCTAATTCAATTCCTTTATTTACTAAATCACCCGCATTAATCGTTGTTGTTTCAAAACCTGTTGATGGATCGAGTGGTCTTGTAAGAATCTGATCACTGGATGTACGTTGATACCAGGTAAAATCAATTGATACCCTGTTGTTAATCAGCCTTGCTTCAAGACCGGTTTCAAATTCTCTTAGCAACTCAGGTTTCAGGTTTGGATTTGCCAATGTATTACTGATTGTATTTGTATTTACAACCGCACCCCCTCTTGTTACAAAATCATTGGTTGAAATAATCAATGATGGTCTTGTACGGTATGGAGCCGGAAAGTTTGCACTTGTTGCATAACCTGATCTCAGCTTCAGATAATTTATTATTCTGTTTCCTTTCAGGAAAGCAAGTGCTGAAGTTGGAACAAATGAAATACTTGCACTTGGATAAAACTGGGAACGGTTTGCTTTCTCAAGTGTTGAAGACCATGAATTTCTTGCACCAATATTAAAATAAACATACTCATTGTAACTGAGGCCGGCCTGCGCAAAAACTCCAACACTCTGAACCGCAGATTTCAGATCCATATCAGTGCCGTCCTCGGCTCTTGTATCATGATTAATAAAATTGGAATGATCAAATAATCCAAATACAAGCTGATCTGTACTTTTCATCCCTGTTTGATCATATAATTCTTCATTCGCATTAAACCCACCGGTTAAGTCAAACCTCAGCTTTGAACTGAAATCGGTTTGATATTGTGCAATAAGAGAATGATCCCATATTTTATTGTTTGCGCTGATGGTACGGTAGATCCCTTTTGTATATTCAAGCTCTGCTGATCTGGTTACTCCACCCTTGTTAATGGTTAAGATGTGATTTTCATTGTAGTAATCATATCCTACCCGGTATAACAGGTCGAGATTTTTCAGCAGACTGTATTTTACATTGAAGTTTCCATATACACGGTTTGTTTGCTGATAGTTTAAGGAGTTATGCAAAGTCCATACGGGATTCTGAATACTGTTATCCGGACGGTAATATGCTGATGCGCCGTCAGGAGTTTGATATGGCCAGTTTGCCAGATCATTTGCTCTTGGTGTATACATTAAATCGGCAAACACACCTGCGCCACCTGATTGTGCACCACTTGCTCCGCCCTGTGAAGTTGTTGGACTTTGAAAATTATTAATTACATAGTTGATGGTTCCTCCTATTGTAATATTATTCAGCAGCTTTGTATTAATTCCCAAACCAAAATTGTTTCTTGATACTTTATTTGTTGCAAGAAATCCCTGGTCGCTTAAACGGCTGAAGTTTGCATTGATCGTTCCGTTTGCACCCAACCCGGCAGAAACATTTACAGCAGTATTTAACACCTTCCCGTCTTTAAAAAAAGCCTTGAAATTATCATGCGGTTTAAACTCAATTGAATCATTTGCCAGCTGAGGAAATGATCCTGCCTGAATTCCCTGCGAATACGGATGAGGCAAGCGCTTATAGGTAGTCGTAAACTTTGGTCCCCAGTTGCTGAAAAATGCAAACCCCCCGGTAAGTGAAAATCCACCACCATAAGTATTCTGAAGCTCTGGCAAACTGGAAGGCTGAACTGTAAAATAAGATTGCGTGAATGTTACCTCCGCTTTTTTATTTGTTCTTCTGCCTGCGCCATTTTTTGTAGTAACCAGAATAACTCCATTCCGTCCCTGTTCACCATACAATACGGTTGCACTTAATCCTTTGAGGATGCTGATGCTTTCCACATTGTTTGGATCCAGATCCATAAACCTGCTTGAAGTCTGGTTACCATAAATCACATTTGTTTGCTGATTGGTTGCACCACTGATGGGTGTTCCATCAACTACCCATAACGGATCACTTCCACCTGTAATAGAATTAGCGCCCCGTATCTGAATATTTGTTCCGCTTCCTGAAATACCGCTGGAAGCAAGAATATCAACGCCCGGTGCTTTACCACTGAGAAGTCGGGCAATATCACCATCGGGTCTTTGCTCCAGTTGCTTTTTATCAATGGTAGCAACAGCATAGCCCAACGCCTTTTTTTCACGCCGTATACCCAATGCCGTAACAACAACTTCCTGCAAAGCAGTTGAAAGTTGTGTGAGTGTTAACAGCAGATTTGTTCCGGGTGAAAAAGTTAATGGTTCAAATCCAACAGCGGAAACTCTCAGTGTTTGATTTCTTTGAGCTTCAATAGAAAAGTCACCATTTAAATTTGTTGCAGTACCTTTTTTAGAACCTGTAATTGTTACAGAAGCTCCTGAAACAGGTTTGCCTGCAGAATCTACCACCCTTCCTGAAACGGTTGTGACCTGTGCTTGCAGAAAGCTGATGCAGATCACCAGTGACAGAATAATTAAAAACAATTTTCTCATACAGATAGTATTTAGTTTGAACAATAGATAAAACTAAAAGAGAGTTGAACTGATGCATGTGCTGCACTTCAAAAACAGCTATTCAACGAAACCCATTTTATTGTGTATGAAAAGAGATTGTGTGTGTAATTATTCCTGTTTATCTTTTTTATTTGAATGTATATTCAGATAGTCAAAGTGTAAGAAATGACTGGAAGACAGGCAGAACCTTATTTACCTATGCATTTATTATGTTGAAATTAATATTCATTCAGAGTACAGATGTCATTAATAACAAAAAAAAGCAGGTAGTAGAAACCACCTGCACAACATGAGAAAACATTATACCCGTACTTCTGCTAAAAAACAAAATGCGTGGGCATAAAGAACATAAATCATTAATTAATCTAAACCAAGAAGTAAAAATAACAGTGAGTACTACAGAATTTTCAACTATTCAACGAATAGCAGGTTGAAGTGTACAAAGAACAGACAAAGGACTTTCAATTATTTGAGAGAGGTTGTCAGAAATTGAAAACTTATTTCTCCAGTTCGCCTGAAATAGATTCCTTATAGTTGGTTCCTACAGGTAATACAATAGTGCCAACATTAACTTCCATATGGTTGTAGGATGTTACTTTACTTTTAGCAACAATATAAGAACGGTGTATACGTACAAATTCTTCATTTAATAATTCCTGTATCTGGCCAATTTGAAGTTTTGTCATCAGCCATTTATCTTTTGATATATGAATCTTCACATATTCCTTCATTCCTTCAATAAACAAAATTTCAGAAAAATTAACCTTTACCCTTCTTTTATTCATATTAATATACAGATAGCCGTGGCCTTCACTTTTTTCAACTGCTCCCTTTGGAACATGTTTCTTTTCAATCTCAGCTGCTTTTTTAACTGCCATCAAAAATCGGTTAAACTCAACAGGCTTAAGCAGGTAATCAACTACATTTAATTCGTACCCTTCCAGCGCATATTCATGATAAGCAGTGGTGATAATAAATTTTGCTGACACAGGTACCATTTTAATAAAATCAATTCCTTTCAATTTTGGAAGATTGATATCAATAAAAATTAAATCCACTTCATTTTCTTCCAGGTATTCCAATGCAGTAATGGCATCGTTCAGAATTGTTTTCAATTCCAGAAAGGGAACCTTACTGACATACTCAGCCAATACTTCAGCCAGTATCTGTTCATCTTCAATTATCAAACACGCCAATTTCCTCATTGCTGGTAAGATTAATCGTTAGTGCCGTTTTAAATATATTTTCCTGTTTTTCAATTTTCAGGATATGGCCAGGATAAATCAATTCCAGCTGCCGTTTTACATTTGCCAGTCCAATTCCTGTTTTAATAATAACATCTTCAGCCGGTTCATAAGAATTCTCAACAACAAAGTTGAGTTTTTCCTTTTCAACTCTGAGTTGAATATGTATAAATGATTGAAACCTGCTTTCGGATGCTCCGTGCTTAAATGCATTTTCAACAAATGGAAGCAAAATTAAAGGGGCAATTTTTTGTGATTCATCATCCATACTCTTTGTAAAGTTTACTGTAAGTTTTTGTTTGAATCGTATTTGCTGCAATTCAATATAATCTTCGAGCACTTTTACCTCATCTTCAATACTCACCTGTTTATTCCTTGCTTCAAACAGCATAAACCGCATCAATTGAGAGAGCTTTACAACCACATTCGCTGCTTCAGGTGCCTGGTGCCGTGTAAGCGCATGAACAGTACTTAACACATTAAATAAGAAATGAGGGTTGATCTGAGCTTTTAAATAATTCAGTTCAGTTTTTAGTTTCTCTTTCTCCAGTTTACTTTCTTTTTCCTTTGTTGATTTTGAATATCTGAACAACTCAAAAATAATCAGTAAACAAACCGGGATCAACAACTCAAAAGATTAAAGATCAATCCCTCCAGATTAAAAAAACGAATTTTTTCGGGTGAATATCATATATGTATGGAAGAGATATATACAACATAATTGCCCTTGACAGCAGCAGGGTAAATAATACTGAAATTGCCGCTAAGAAAACGGGCAGGTAAGGTTTTTTCTTCCCGGAAATCATTGGCCTTAATGTAAAAAAGAACACCGCATAGAACAGAATGATTTTACAGATAACGCTGATAAGAGTAGCATATACTGCCAGCATTATATCGGGCGAAAACGATGTTTGCGGGGAAGTTGAGTAAGAAACGACGGCCTGCAAAATATCCCATGTAATAAAACCAAGCCAGAATATAACATGCTGCTTTACGGAGATTTTCATTCTTAAAATTGCAATAAAAAAAAGTAATTATCAATAACAGTCTTCCAAACGGTATGATGGGTATATGAATAACTGTTTACGGTGTAAGAATTGAATAAATCAGTATCTAAAACTTGCTTTTCAGGCTGTTTACGACTTAGTTTCACCTCAGCAGATGAATGAAAACAAAAAGCCCCACATTTCTGTGAGGCTTAAAGCTTGTCGGGAAGACAGGATTCGAACCTGCGACCCCCTGGTCCCAAACCAGGTGCGCTACCGGCCTGCGCTACTTCCCGAATAAACTGCTGAAACTTTAGCGAAAGCAGTTTCCCCTAAGGGGCTGCAAAAATAGCCGACTCTTGGTAAAGTGCCAAAAGAAATCCCAAATTCCGCAGATGAAATTTGGGATCGATAATTTATTATAATGCAGTTACATGGCAGCCAGCTGAACTTTCTGCTGCAACTCCAGTACACTTTCTTTAAACATGCTGTCTGTATCCATCAAATCCTTTACTGTTTGGCAGGAATGGATAACCGTTGTATGATCTCTGCCTCCAAAATGTTCACCAATGGTTTTAAGCGAATTCTTTGTAAAGGTTTTAGCCAAATACATTGTAATCTGTCTTGCCTGAACGATTTCCCTTTTACGGGTCTTTTGCAAAAGCTTCTCATAAGGCACATCAAAGTAATCGCACACCATTTTCTGGATAGCGTCGATTGTAATTTCTTTGGATGATGTTTTAACGAAGTTTTTCAGCACTTTTTTAGCAAGATCAAGATCGATCTCTTTTTTATTCAGCGAGGATTGTGCCAATAATGAAATCAATGCACCTTCCAGCTCTCTTACATTGGTATTAATGTTATAAGCAATGTACTTTACCACATCCTTATGCATTTCCAGCCCGTCATTCTTCATTTTCTTTTCCAGTATCTCAATACGGGTATCATAATCGGGCATTTGCAGATCAGCACTCAAACCCCAACGGAAACGGCTCAACAAACGCTCCTGAACACCTTCGAGGTCTTTTGGCGGTTTATCAGATGAAAGCACCAATTGCTTACCGCTCTGGTGAAGATGATTAAAGATGGCAAAAAATGCATCCTGCGATTTCTCTGCACGGTTAAAGAACTGCACATCATCAATGATCAAAACATCTACCAACTGGTAAAAATGGATGAAATCATTAATGGCATTGTTACGGCTATGATCAACAAATTGATTGATGAATTTTTCTGAGCTTACATATAACACCACTTTATTAGGATGCTGACGTTTTACTTCGTTACCTACTGCCTGGGCAAGATGCGTTTTTCCTAAACCAACACCACCATAAATAACCAATGGATTGAAAGAAGTAGCACCCGGTTTATCGGCAACGGTTTTACCGGCACGGCGTGCAACACGATTGCAGTCACCTTCTATAAATGCATCAAATGTATAGTTAGGATTGAGCTGAGGATCAATCTGAACCTTTTTTAAACCCGGTATTACAAACGGGTTCTTTACAGGATTGCTTATCACCAGCGGAAAATCCATTTCGTTATTTGTATAAGTTTTATAACCATGACCGGGTACATCCATTGTAATCGGCTGGTTGTTATTATTGCCACTATCCATCATGATGCGGTATTCAAGATTCGCATCTTTTCCTAATTCTCTTTTCAGCGTTTTGGCAAGCAGTGTTACATAATGTTCTTCCAGGTATTCAAAGAAGAACTGACTGGGAACCTGGATAGTAAGAATTTTATTTTTCAGCTCAACCGGTTTAATCGGCTCAAACCACGTCTTTAAAATGCTGCCATTCTACGATATCCTTAATTATGGTTAAACAACTTTTCCATACCTGATCAGCCGTTGTCGTCATTTTTCCTAAAGCAGTTTATATAATGAGTTAATAATTTTACTGTTATTTTCTCAGTTTTCTTATAATGAAACCATCATAAAAAAATTAGGGGGGACAGCGAATATCAACACTTTTTGTGGAAAAAAAAATTTTTTATTCCCCTGATTTTTTACCTATTACAAGTGGGGTTGATTGCGCCAGATTTTTCTTTTTAAACCTTGAAAATTCATAGTCCAATCTTCCCAGCTGAATGCCCGCCCAGCCTACCTGATTCACCAAAACATCAGCTCCGGTTTTGTTCTTTACTAACACCGGTTCACTTAAAAAGTATGTGTATGTCCTCCGATTATTAAATCGATATGCTCGGTTTCTTTTGCCAGGATCAAATCTGAGATTCTGTTGATATCTTCTTTATACTGATACCCAAGATGTGATAAACAGATCACCAGATCACAATCCTTTTCTTTTTTCAGCATTGCTGCCGTTTCATTTACTTTCTGAACAGGATCAAGATAAACTGTATTTCCAAACAAATTATCCGGAACCAGCCCTTTCATTTCAATACCAACACCTGTAACTCCTATCTTTAGTTTTCCTTTCTTAAATATTTTGTACGGTACAGATTTATGTTCCATTGCTGTGTTTGTAAAATCATAGTTACATAACAGCACAGGAAACTCTGCATGATTCAATTGTGTTGCAAAGTTTTCAAGTCCGCCATCAAAGTCATGATTACCCATAGTGCAAGCATCGTACCCCATTTTCGTCATGGCCTTTATTTCAGGTTCACCTTTATATAAATTAAAATAAGGAGTGCCCTGGAAAATATCACCAGCATCAAGCAACAACACATGCTCTTCCTGTGAACGGATATCTTCAATCATTTTTGCACGGGCAGCTACTCCACCCAAACCCTGGTTGCGGCTTCCATCCATTGGAAACGGTTCAAGTCGGCTGTGTACATCATTCGTATGCAAAATCGTCAACCGCTGAACTCCCGGATCAGCAGCTTCCGCCCAGCGGGAAGCCATGATGGCACCTGCAGTAAAAGCTGTTTGCTGAATAAATTTTCTTCTATTGAGCATTGATCACCCTGTTTTCAATTGTTACAGTAATTTGTTTTCCGGCTTTAGTAAATGATGTAAAATATTCAATTAACCCATCCCGCAGCAAGACTCCTTTATTGATCTGTGGAATTGGTCTCAACATATCGCATTGATCGCCGCCATTAGTCACATAGTCTGAATTGGCAACGGTATACACAGCATTTACATCTAATGCTTTTCCATTGATTAGTACATTTTCAGCTTTCCCATTTTTGATTTCCATGCTTAATCCTGAAACCGGCCATCCGCCTCTTGATGCAATATGATCTAAAAATTGCTTAAATATTTTTCCCGGTACTTTTTGCAGCACAATGATATTGTCAAATGGCATCAACTCAAACACCTTCCCTTTTGTAATGTTTCCTGCTTTAACACTGGGTATTCTGATGCCACCATAATTCACAAAAGCAGCATCAACCTGTGTTGCATAATATTTTTCAGCTGTTATCTTCATTGCATCTGCCATCAGGTTACCCAATGTTCCTTCGGGTTGTTTTTTTTCTATATCCACTGCCAATGTTGCAATCACAGTATTCATGCTGCCATTCACACTGTCAGAATAGGGTTGAAGAAATGTAATAAAAGATGAATCAGTTTTTGTGTTTGCAACAGGATAATCTTTGTATTGAACTGCTGCCGCCCTGTATGATGGATTGCAGGAAAAAAAGAATGCAATGCAGAATGCAAAAATTAAATGGATAGTAGCCTTGTTCATATGCAGGTTGTAACAATTGGAAGGTAGTTGTTTTTACCAGCACAAAAAACAGTTTTTTAATAAATACATGGAAATTTTTCAAACATAAAACAAAAGCTATCTTTGGCCTTCACTTAATGTTTTTGGGTTAATTACCCGACACATGCAACAGCAAATTACACTTCGCCTTCTGCCTTCACAGGCATCCAATCAGGACATTATACATGAGCAAATTGCACAATATGCCGGTGTAAATGCAGCTTCTGTTAATGGATTCCATATCATTAAACAATCAATTGATGCCAGAAGTAAGCAACCTTGGGTTAATCTTAGTGTATTAGCTTTCATCAATGAGCCTGTTCAGGAAAGGGAAAAAATTGATTTTACATTTAAAGATGTGCATGATGCACGGTTCAAAGTGATTATTGTGGGTGCAGGACCGGCAGGACTTTTTGCTGCTTTACAATTAATTGAGCTTGGTATTAAACCAATTGTTGTTGAAAGAGGAAAAGATGTTCGATCAAGAAGAAGGGATCTTGCGCTGTTAAATAAGGAAGGAGAAATTAACCCGGAGAGCAACTACTGTTTTGGTGAAGGTGGCGCAGGTACTTATAGTGATGGCAAATTATATACACGCAGCAGTAAGAGAGGAAACATAGACCGTATTCTGCAACTGTTTGTTCGTTTTGGTGCTGAAGAAAAAATTCTATACCAGAGTCATCCGCATATCGGCACCAACAAATTGCCGCATATCATTACTGCTATGAGAGAATTTATTCTTTCCTGCGGCGCTGAAATTCATTTTGAAACAAAGCTTACTGATTTTATTGTTGAGAAAGACACATTGAAAGGAATTCAGGTGAATCATTCAGCAGTAATTCATGCCGATGCTGTAATCCTTGCAACAGGGCACAGTGCAAGAGATATTTTTGAATTACTTCATCAAAACAATATTTTAATTGAAGCAAAACCCTTTGCATTAGGTGTGCGAATAGAACATCCGCAGACATTAATCGATTCTATTCAATACCGTTGTCCTGTTCGTGATGAGTTTTTACCTCCTGCATCTTACAGTTTGGTGGAACAGGTAAAGGGAAAAGGCGTCTTCAGTTTTTGCATGTGCCCCGGTGGCATTATTGCTCCTGCAGCAACTTCAGCAGGCGAATTGGTCGTAAACGGATGGAGTCCTTCCAAACGCAACAATCCTTTTGCAAACAGTGGAATGGTTGTAACGATTGAGATGAAAGATGCTGTACAGTATTTCAAAAAACAAAAGCCTGATTCAGCTATTTCAGAAAATGATCCGTTGCTGATGATGAAGTTTCAACAGGCCATTGAACAAAAATCCTTTGATGCAGGTGGTGGCAAATTTGTTGCTCCTGCTCAACGAATGGTGGACATGTTTGAAAAGAAAACATCTTCGTCACTCCCCGATTGTTCTTATCTGCCCGGTATCAACAGCGTGTCATTGGCCACTGTATTGCCCGATTTTGTTTTTGAAGATCTTCGTCTTGCTTTCAAAGCATTTGGCCAGAAGATGCGGGGCTATTTTACCAATGAAGCCATTGCAGTGGCAACAGAATCAAGAACATCCTCCCCTGTGCGTATTCCAAGAGATAATGAAACCTTGCAGCATCCCCAGATAAAAGGAATCTATCCCTGTGGTGAAGGGGCAGGTTATGCAGGCGGAATTGTGAGTGCTGCCATGGATGGTGAACGGGTTGCCCATATGATTGCGCAGCAGATGAACCATTCATCAACAAATATTTTTTCCTGATTTTCCTGCGCTTACCTTGTAACAAATTTCCAACTCAGTATACTAACTATCAATATGAGCACAATCTTAGAAGTTCAGAACCTGAAGAAATACTTCTCTTCGCAAAAAGCTGTTGATGATATCAGCTTTACCATTCACAAAGGATCCATCTTTGGCTTGCTTGGCCCCAACGGTGCAGGTAAAACAACATTGATCAGGATGATCACAGGAATTTTTTATCCTGATGCAGGTACTATCAACCTCAATGGAAAAAAATTCGACGCAACTGAAGACGTTATTAATATCGGTTACATGCCCGAAGAACGTGGACTGTACAAAAAGATGAAAGTGGGCGAACAGGCAATGTACCTGGCGCAATTAAAAGGCATGGGTAAGAAAGAAGCCTTTGTGAAAGTGAAGGAATGGTTTGAAAAATTTGAAATGGAGAGCTGGTGGAATAAGAAAGTAGAAGACCTTTCAAAAGGAATGAGCCAGAAACTTCAGTTTGTTACAACTGTTCTGCACGAACCAAAGCTGGTGATACTGGACGAACCTTTCAGCGGATTGGATCCTGTAAATACAAACCTCATTAAAGATGAAATTTACAACCTTGCACAGAAAGGAACCACCATCATCTTCAGTACACACCGAATGGAACAGGTGGAAGAAATCTGCGATCATATTGTACTGGTGAACAGGGGCAGCAAAATTCTTGACGGAACAGTGAAAGATATCAAGCAGCAGTTTAAACAAAATATTTTTACTGCGGAAGTGGATCATTTACCTGCCGTATTGCAACATGCTTCTTTCTCCATTGTAAAACAGAAGGCGAATAACCTTACTGTAAAAATTAATGAAGGTTACAAATCAAATGATGTGCTGATGCATTTCATTAACCAGCAAAGCGGCATCATTGCCTATCATGAAATACTTCCTTCACTCAATGAAATTTTCATAAGACTGGTGGAAGGAACACCCACTGCAAGACAATTTGAACACATTACTGCTTAATACCTCATTTACATGAATAAGATACTCATCATCATCAAAAGAGAATATGTTACAAGAGTCCGTAACAAAACATTTCTGCTTTCTACTTTCTTGTTTCCACTGCTCATGTTTGCACTCATTTTTGGCGGTGCATTCATTGGCGCCAATGGAACCGAACAACGCAAGATTGCCGTGAATGATCAAAGCGGAATGTATAAGAACAATTTCAAAACCGGTTCAGCTGTTGACTTTGGTTACCCTGACGGAGTTGACAGAAGCAATTATAAAGAAAAAGGCTTTGAAGGGGTATTGATTATTTATTCTGCTGATAAACAAAAAGCCGATTCAGTAAGATTGTATACTGAAAAGCAGCTGGGTCTTGGTACTGACGAATCAATCAAAAACCAGATACAGAAGATCAATGAAAACAAGATGCTGATGGAACGTGGCGTAACAAGAACCACACTTGATTCCATTCGCCAGCAAAGTGAAAGCAAAGAATCGCTCAACTACCGTTCTTACCAGGTAAAGGGAACTGAAATAAAGGAAGACAACAAGATGCTTGCACTGGCCATTGGTTATATCAGCGGTTTCATCATCTATATTGTTCTGTTTATTTATGGTGCAGCAGTAATGCGTGGTGTAATGGAAGAAAAAACAAATCGTATTGCAGAAGTAATGGTGAGCAGTGTAAAACCATTTCAACTGATGCTGGGTAAGATCATTGGTATTGCAGCTGTAGGATTAACACAGTTGTTTTTATGGATCATTCTCATTTTTGCACTGTCCTTCCTCAGTAGTTTGTTTATTTCACCAGAGATCCTGGAACAGGCAAAACATATGAACGAAGGAATGTCACCAATGTCCCAAGGCAGTTCCATTCAATTCATGATAGCAAATGTAACAACAACGTTATCAACTCCAAACTGGAGTTTAATTATTCCCTGCTTTATTTTCTATTTCTTATTTGGATATTTATTTTATGCAGCCTTATTTGCAGCAGTAGGAAGTGTAGTAAATGAAGATCCGCAGGAAGCACAGTCATTGATGATGCCGATTATGCTGCCAATTATCCTGGCCATTTTTATTATGATGAATGCTGTTCAAAATCCCGGTGGTTCACTTGCATTTTGGGGAAGTGTTATACCATTTACATCACCCATTGTTATGATGGCGAGAATTCCATTTGGAGTTCCGTGGTGGCAACTGGGTTTATCAATGATTTCACTCATTGGTGGGTTCCTGTGTACCACATGGCTGAGTGCAAAAATTTACAGAACCGGAATTTTATTGTACGGTAAAAAAGTAACCATGAAAGAAATGGCCAAATGGGCTTTCAAAAAATCATAAACGGAAACAACCGGAAACAAAAATGCCTCAGCAATTGCTGAGGCATTTTTTTATTTGATAATTACCTAAAAAGAATGAATCGTAATGGGTGCAATAAAAGGCTGATGTATTTCTTCTTCTGCTTCAATTACTTCAAAGTCAACTTTTAAAACTATTCCTTCCTTTATAATAATCCCGTCTTTCCTGGAAGCCTTATATCCTACTTTGTCAATTATAATTGATTGCTCACCTACGGGAACATTACTGATCTTAAAGTTTCCGTTGGCATCTGTCATAATCTCCTTCTGGAAAGATGCCTTTTTAATTGTTGCTGTAAAAGTTACATTGGCAACAGGCTTTTTGGTTTCTGCATCAAAGATGGTACCCTGAACAGAGCCTGTTTCATTTCTGTCGTCAACACCTGCACGACTAACAACTGAAAAGCCGGTCATTAAAACGGCAGCGAGAAGTATTTTCTTCATAACAATTGTTTTACGATGATAAGAGGTTTAAAGTTACAGAACTTAAAACATTTTTTTCGTCTTTTTATGACACATGAACCTGTTAAATTGTTCTGAAAGTATTGGAATTGTTAATCAACCTATTGGATTTGCCAATGCTTCCCGGAATTCACGCCAGATACTTTCCGTAATTACCGCAGCAGGTAAAATAGTATCGAGTAACGTACTTACCTGGCCAATCTCCAGTTCACCTTCTGCAAGATTGCCTTCAAACATTCCTTTCTTAGCCCTTGCCCTTCCCAGTAATTGTATCAGGTCCTGTTGAGTTGCGCCTTTTTGCTCAGCATCCTGTACTAATTTATAAAAATCGTTTTTTATCAACCGTACCGGCGTCAGTTGTTTTAATGTAAGTATTGTATCTCCTTCATTGCTGTTGATCACTGCCTGTTTAAAATTCAAATGGCTGCTTGCTTCTTCGCTGGCAACATACCTGCTTCCTATTTGAACGCCTTCTGCACCAAATACCATCGCTGCCAGCATTTGTCTTCCGGTAGCAATACCTCCTGCAGCAATCAATGGAATATCAATGGCTTTTTTCACTGCCGGAATCAATACCATACTGGTTGTTTCCTCTCTCCCGTTATGTCCACCTGCTTCAAAACCTTCTGCCACCACTGCATCACAACCTGCTTCCTGTGCTTTGAGTGCAAACTTGCTGCTGCTGATTACATGCACAACAGTAATTCCTTTTTCTTTTAAGATCGATGTCCATGTTTTTGGGTTACCGGCACTGGTAAAAACAATCTTTACTCCTTCTTCAATGATTATGGAAATATGTTTATCAATATCAGGATAAAGCAATGGAACATTTACTGCAAAAGGTTTTGAAGTTGCGGCTTTGCATTTTTGAATATGTTCTCTCAACACTTCGGGGTACATGCTTCCGCTGCCGATAATTCCTAAACCACCTGCATTGCTTACTGCACTTGCCAACCGCCATCCGCTGGCCCAGATCATTCCTGCCTGGATGATGGGTTTTTCAATACCAAAAAGTTGAGTGATTCTGTTACTGAACATGAAGGAGAGTTATAAGCCGTAAGTAATAAGTTTTAAGTAAAAGAAAGCAATAAACTACAAACTATAAACCACAAAATTCTGCTTATCCCAAATCAATCTCGGTGTTATCACCAATATTCAAACTTCGTGTTTCACCTTTTACTTCTGTATCGCTGCCAATGAGTGAATCTTCCAGCACAATATCAAACAGATCGGCATAGGAGCCAATGATGGAATCTTTAACAATGGAATAGTTGATGGTTGTATTATCACCTACAGCCACATTGGGACCGATGATGGAGTTTTTAATTTCACAGTTCTTGCCGATGCTTACCGGCTCAACTACAATTACATTTTCAAAACGGTGATCGGGTGAGATAGATGTGCCGAATTTCTTCAGCAATGTTGAATTTGATTCAAGCAGGGATTCTTTATTACCGCAATCGAACCAGTTTAAAACTTTGAACGATTTAAAATTCGAGCCCTTTTCAATCATACACTGCAATGCATCAGTCAAGCTGTATTCATCACGGTTCTTTACCCCATCCCTGTAATTCAGTTCCAGGCAATCGTACAACATATGTGTATCCCTGATTTTATAAATACCTACCAAAGCAAGATTGCTTTTTGGAATTTGCGGCTTTTCCACCACTTTTAAAATCTTTCCGTCTTCATCCACTTCAGCCACACCAAAACTTCTTGGGTCATCCACTTTCTTTACAGCCAGCATTGACTGCTCACTCTGCAGCACTTCTTTTACATCATATTCGCAAATCGTATCACCAAGTACAATGATGGCTTCGTCACCTGCAACATGTTCTTTCGACAGCATAATTGCATGCCCCAGCCCCTGCCGTTCATTCTGTGTAACAAATGTGCTGTGAATATGAGGAAAGGTTTCCTTAATGTAATCATGAATTTTATCGCCCAAATAGCCAACGATAAATACAAATTCATGAACACCGGCTTCATGCAGTTGATCTACAATGATGCTCAGCACCGTTTTTCCCGCAATGGGAATGAGGGCCTTGGGTTGTGTATATGTATGTGGCCGCAGTTTTGTTCCTGCACCTGCCACCGGAATTATTGCTTTCATTAATATAAGCTTCGTGTAATCGAAGCGGCAATGTAGGACTTTTTGAATAAACGGAGCGACCCATGTAAGAAGCTTGTTTATAAAAAAATGGCCATATTAACAGATCACTAAACCGCACGGCTTATTTTTGCGGCTCGAAAGCAGAAACAGGGGGATTTTGATAAACGGATCGAAAATCCAGCTTCTTTATAACCAAGCAACAAATAAACTCATCAATACTCATGCAAAGAGACACAGCCATCTTCAACCTCATTAACCAGGAATTAGAACGTCAGCGCCACGGAATTGAATTGATTGCCTCTGAAAACTTCACATCGTTACAGGTGATTCAGGCAATGGGCAGTGTGTTAACCAATAAATACGCTGAAGGCTACCCCGGCCGTCGTTATTATGGCGGTTGCGAAATTGTGGATCAAACTGAACAATTAGCCATCGATCGCTTAAAAGAGATTTTTGGTTGCGAATATGCCAATGTGCAGCCACATAGCGGCGCCCAGGCCAATGCAGCAGTAATGAGTGCCATTATTCAGCCGGGAGATGATATTCTTGGACTGGATCTGAGCATGGGCGGTCATTTAACACATGGATCAGCAGTTAACTTCAGCGGCAAATTATACAAACCGCATTTTTATGGGGTGGTAAAAGAAACCGGTCTTATTGATTATGAAATGCTGGAAACCAAAGCAAGGGAAGTAAAACCAAAGCTCATCATTTGTGGAGCCAGTGCTTACAGCCGTGACTGGGATTATGTACGCATTCGTAAAGTAGCTGATGAAATTGGCGCTTTTGTATGGTGCGATATGGCTCACCCTGCCGGATTGATTGCAAAAGGTTTATTGGGCTCTCCGTTTGAACATTGTCATTTCGTTACTTCAACAACACATAAAACTTTACGTGGGCCAAGAGGCGGCATTATTTTAATGCATAAAGATTTCGAAAATCCATTTGGATTGAAAGATGTAAAAGGCAATACAAGAATGATGAGCAACCTCATGGATATGGCCGTTTTCCCCGGACAGCAGGGAGGTCCTTTGGAACATGTAATTGCGGCCAAAGCAGTATCGTTTGGCGAAATTCTTACCGATGAATTTACAGCTTATGCCAAACAGGTTCAGCTCAATGCACAGGCAATGGCCAAAGCATTTGTAAGCAGGGAATACAAACTCATTTCTGATGGAACAGATAATCATTTAATGCTGATTGATCTCCGCAATAAAAACATCAGTGGAAAAAAAGCAGAACAGGTGTTGGGTAAAGCTGATGTTACCACCAATAAAAACATGGTTCCGTTTGATGATAAAAGTGCATTCGTAACAAGTGGCATCCGTACCGGTGTTGCAGCTATCACTACAAGAGGCATGAAAGAAGATCATATGGATTATGTGGTTGATGTAATTGACCGCAGCCTGATGAATGCAGACGACGAAATAATTTTAACAGCAATCAGAAAAGAAGTGAATGCTTTCATGGAACAGTTTCCATTGTATCCTGAATTGTGATGAAGTTTCATTGAATGACTATTAACTTAAAACATATTACCTGATACTTATAACTTATCAATGATACAACGCATACAATCTATCTGGCTTTTATTGGCAGGAGCCGGTTCACTGGCTACCTTAAAACTGTCGTTTTACAGTGGCAATAAAGACAACAATTTATTTGAAGAATTAAATGGCACATCACATTTTCTTTTGCTGATACTGGCTGTTGCTGTTGCATTGGCAGCATTTGCAGCTCTTTTCCTGTTTAAGAACCGTAAAGTGCAGACACAACTTTCTTTACTTGGATTATTATTACAGGTTGGAGCATTGGTTCTTTATTTTCTGCAAACCCAAAAATTTGTAGCAGGAAATTTCACTTTAACCTCTGCTGTTTCATTTGCTATTCCTGTTTTTTTTATTCTTGCAATCATTGGTATACGAAAAGATGAAAAGCTTATCAAAAGCATGGACCGGTTGAGATAATATCTAAAGCAGTCTCTCTAAAAGATTATTTCTTGGATATCTGCCGGTAAGACGGTAAGTAAAAAGGTTTGCTTTATTGGAAATTTTGTCACTGAATTATTGCTTAATGAATGTTTGTGAATAATTATCTCTGCCTTCAGTAAACCTGAGTACATAAGCTCCATTGTTAAGTGTGGTGGTATTGATTGATGAAATAACTGCATGCTTGCTCACAACTCCCTGCATCATAATTCTTCCCGATAAATCCACAATAGAATACTGTGCATTCACCGCTTCCGGATGACGGAAATTCAATTGATGCTGAACTGGGTTTTGCAGCAATACAATCTTTGTATCTTTCTTTCCACCAATTGAAACAACATGACTGTAGCTGACATTTCTCTGCCTGTCAGTTAATTTCAAACGATAGTATTTAGTTGCAGTAAACGATCCTGCATCAAGATATGAATAGCGTGAGGCTGAACCCGGTGCAACAGATGATTTATAGGTAAAGTCAATTCCATTTGTACTTTCTTGCAGGTCAAAAAATTGAAACTGATCTGCATTCTCCACTTCCCAGGTTAATTGGTTTCCACTGTTTGCTTTACTTGCTGAAAAAGATTTTAATGCAGATGGTAAAACCGAAACGTTTCCAACCAAATAAGGATAACCTGTTCCTGCTGTACCAAATGAACTCATAGCTGTTGATGCTGTTGCTGCATAATTGGCCGAGTTATCAATTGAGAGAACTGTTGGCGAAGGAATCAGCAACCAGTTCGATCCTGTATATCTCCAGACTCCGATTGCTGAATTTGCAAGACTGGTAAAAGTAGCGCCTTCAATGCTGTTTGTTGCCCAATCGAGCCTTATATGAGCATTGGAACTGCCACTGGCTCTGTCGATTTGCCAAATTGCATCAGCCTGGTGTGCTCTGCTGCCAAAAGCAGTCCCGGCTGGATCGCCATTGATTGTTGTGCCTCTGAATACAGAAATAGAAAAGTCAGACCCGGAACTGGATGGAGTTACCGTTGCAGGTAAATAGTTTGAAGCAGTGCCGATTGGAAATACTCTTGCAGATGCTGCTAAGTTGTTTTGACGAAGACGGCCATTCGTTACTGATGTTGGCGCAGTAACAATATACCGGCTTGCATTTGCTCCGGTAATACTTCCTCCCGATCCTATCGTAAGATTATTTGCTCCAATAGAAATCTTTCCATTAGAAGAAGAGGAAAGAGAAAGTGTATTACTGACTGTAACATCACGGCTTAAGGAAAGCCCCGCAGCATTTGTATTGCTGTTGGTTAAATTATAAAAGCTTGTATTTGCCGACCCCCCAATAGATTGAGCCTGTGTTGTACTGTTAAAGGTTACCGTTGCAGTACCCGGTAAAAAGCTGCCGTTATTGATCCAGTTACGGTTGATTGTAATATTTACATTGTTGGTGGCAGCATCTAATACACCTCCAATGGTAAGATCGTTCAAATAAGTGGTTGCCGTAAATAAAAGCAGCGATGGGTTATTGACTGAATTAACCTGCAGATTATAAAAGGCAGGTGTACTGCTCATATAAAAAAATGAACTGGCAGGAGTTGATGCATTTCCAAACTGAACAGTTCCGCCGGTTACGGAAGAAGTGGTTGCATTATTGATATAATCATCAAAGCTGGTTGCTGCATATTGAACAATAATCGAGCCTCCGCTCATAGTAAAATTTGAGCCAGCAGCCTGTAACCCGAATGAAGGAACACTGTAAGTATTTTCAACTGTGCAAACAGTTACTGTTCCATTAGATTGGCTGTAGGTAACCGTTGATGAAGTGCTGCTGCCAAACAATGCACCAGTTACATTTAATGCGCCACCATCTATTGTAATTATTGCTCCTGAATTGTAATTAAGCCACCAATCTGCAGATACACCCACATTATAAGTACCGGCTGAAATTCTTAAGAGACCTGATAATTGAGTATCTCCGTTTTGTCCGGTTACAGTAACATTCGGATTATTCAACCAGATCCCTTCATCAGAATTAATAGTTGGCCCGGCTGTTGAAAAGAATGTATTTGAAAAAGTATAAGTGCCGGACATCTTAATGATACCCCTTGTAAGTGTAAGAAATCCTGCTGCAGCCGTTAAGTTTGAAGGCATCAGTTCAATAATATTATTAGCTGCGGCTCCGGTATTATTGATAGTAATGTCATTGAAATCAGTTGTTGAACCGGTTCCGCTTACTGTTTGGTTCGATGATCCGTTAAACGTAACATCGGTTGTTGCTGCTCCAATCCGCAGATCAAATGTTCCATTATTGATAAGGTTTCCTGCAATATTCAAAGTATTTCCGCCATTGCCGGCCGAAATCAGAGTACCATTGTTGCTTACAGTTACATTACCGGTAACTCTTAAACTCCGGTTAGTATTATTATTTCCAATGGTTAATGAACCCGAAGTTCCGCCGCCGATTATGAGGGATCCGATATTTTGTGCCGGTGATACATTCAATGCAACTGAATGCCCATTCAGAATAGTAACTGTGCCTGTACCTGTATTTTGTCCCGGATAACCCTGTGATGGATTTGTAACCCATGTTGACCCATTCCATCTTTGCCAGTTAGAAGCAGCATTCCAGTTTAAACTCACTGCATTGGTTCTGTAATCTCCGGTTGACTGCCCAAACACTATGTAAGGAAAAAGAGAAATAAGAAGTAAAATAAACCCAATACAGGCAAGTGGCAGAATACGATTTATCTTAATCGCTTGAAAAAAAGATGAGTTGTTGCTGTAAAATGAGGGGAAACAGCCCAAAGGCGTTACACCATTACTGGTGATCGAAAAAGAGTTTTCGGTTCTCATTGGGTTTGGTTTCAAAAGGTATCGATTAGTAGTACGTAGACAAAGATATGGGGAAACACTTAGTTTTTGAAAAATAAATGAAAATCTGCTTTACTCCTTCCGTTTATACCTATATGACAATCAGTGATAATGTGTTTTTTGATAAAAAATGAGAGAGCCAATGCCCAAATTCCACAATCAGTTCATAATTGCTCTTTTTCATTCATTCACAGGAATACTTGAGGTGACTGCATAAAAAAGCGGGTTCATTAAATGAACCCGCTTTTATTTTATAAGGATGTAAGTTTTACTGTACGAATAGGCTTGTTACTGACTTTGTTCCTGCATTTTCAATCCTCAGCATATACATGCCGGGTTTAACACTGGAAGGCAATTCAATGCTCTGACTTACAGAACCAGCCTGGAAATTCATTGTTTTAGCAAATACCTGCTGTCCGTTTGAATTAACAATTGTTACAGAATATGCACCCGCAGCAATATTGTTTGCCTGCAATGTAACCACTTTATTCTGTACAGGGTTAGGGTAAACCACGAATGCATTTGCTGTTCTTTCACTGCTTACTTTAAGAATTACACTGCTTCTTGTGCTGTTACCAAACTCAACCGCTTTTACACGATAGTAGTTCGTACGGGCAGGGTTAGCATCAGTAAAGCTGTAATCCCATTTACCATAGTCATTTCCTTTTGGCTGAACTTTTCCAATTGCAGTAAAGTTTCTGCCGTCGGTGCTGCGTTCTACTTCATAGAAATTAACATCGCTTTCAGTTAAGTTGCTCCAGTTTACCAATACGCTGCCATTGGTTTCTTTAGCGTTAACATTCGAAAATGTTACCGGCAAACCTGTAGCTCCAATTGTTGAAACACCAATAGCAAAAAAAGTCATCGTAATTTGAAACAGCATTCCAGGTTACAGTCCCCGCTGTTGGGCCTCCTGTAAAAGCGCTTCTGGTTTGAGAGTTCCATTTACTTGCTGCAGTAGAATGTAATGCAACAGTTGAGTTTGCACCGTAAGGTAATAAGGAAGCATCATAGCTTGTTGGAGTCCAGTTAAGAGTAACATTAACATCCGAAGTTCCTGCAGGACGATCGAGCCTCCAGTAGTCAACTGTACTAAGTTGAGTTAAAGCTGAAATACGGTTAGCATGATCGGGAGGAAGACCACGGAAATATTCTGCAGTAAAGCCATCACCAGCTAAAGCAGGTGCTGAAATAGAAAGAGCTGCATAGATTCCTGAATTACCAACAGGGAAGGTATAAGCAGTATTTCCATTTTTTCTGATTGGACCCTGTACAAAAGAAGCGTTTGAAGCTCCGGGTGTAGTAGCACCAGCAGAAATTGTTAAAAGAGTACCTGTAGCTGTATAAAGATATCCATCAGTAAATGTGAGTGTGTTAGCGATTGTATAAGCTGTTGCAAGTGTAACACCTGTAGCACTTGTATTATTGATCCTGTAATTGATAGTATTACTTACAGTACCACCACCAGTAAGTGTCTGTGCTGCTGCTCCATCAAATACAGTTAATCCACTTCCTGTGCTTGATTCTGTAATCGTACCAGATGCATGTGAAAAGTTACCTGCTACATTCAATGTACCAATAAGACTGTTTCCACTCATAAAAAAAGTACCGGTTGTAATAGTGACATTACCGTTTACATCCAAAGTTGATGAACCAGTAGATGCACTTGTACCCATTACATAAAATTCTCCAGCGGATTGAACAAAATTGCCTGCAACATTTGTTACTAAAGCTGCTCCACCGGGACCGTTTACCAAACGAATACTTCCAGTACCTGTGCTGCTGACAGTAAAGTTGCCGTTAACAGTGGTTAATGCTCCTGCAAAGCTTTCATCGCCAGTTTGAGAAATTGAGTTCCATGTAAAGTTTCCAAATGCCTGTGTTAAACCGCCTGGTGCATTGGTTGTAATTCCAGTAATATTACAAGTAGATGCTGCATTCCATGTTGCAGTTGGTATAGTCCCTCCATCTATTGCATGGTTATAAGTGCCGCCAGATAAGAAATTCAAATTGGCTGCAGTTGAAGTTATTGTACCAATGGTCGCATCTTGTTTAATTAAACTGCCAGAAACGGTTGTTAAGCTATTTGTTGCATTATAAATTGCTCCATCACCAGTAGCATCTTCCAGTATTAAGGTACCTGCAATAGACATAGTTCGAGCAGCTCCTGTAAAAGCAATCCCCATTGATCTCGTTCCCATTCCAGCTGACCCCTGAATTGTTAAAGTACTGCCACTTCCAATTGAACTTGCTGTGTTGTCAATAGTTATTGTTCTTGACGCACCGTTAGAAGTAAAAGAAACAATTGCTGATCCGCTGATTGTTAAGCTATTGATAGTTGCGCTTGCATCAACCTGGATAGCTGCATTAATATTAATGACAACATCATGCGCATTAGTAGGTACAATACCTAATGACCAGTTAGCTCCAGTATTCCAGTTGTTACTGGATGAACCATCCCATGTGTTTGTTTGAGCAAAAGATACTGTAACCAGCATCAGCATAGTTAAAACAGAGAGTAAAGATTTTTTCATTGTTTTCGAGGTTTTTTTTATGAATCAATTGGATTCATAGAAAAATTGGAGGAGGCACATCAGAGGGAATTGGAAATACTATTCTAAAAGAGGTTAGTTAACCTGCAATTACTTGTTTCTTAAAAAAATGTGTTATTGCGTACGGATTTCAGGGGATAATGAGATAGGTATAAATACTTAGGACAAATGTATAGTACACTTATGAAACAACCAAGCTTTTCACTTAAAATCAGTAAAAATACGCAGGAACAAGCTAACAAAACAACCTGGTTCAGCTAAAAATCAGTTCGTTTTCGCCATCATATTTGTTTCCAAGATATTCATTATCAATGAACTATTTTTCACTTTATCAGTTTATAATATCCTTAAATCAGGCAGCATGCTGAACTATAAATGACATAAAAAAATTTGCATTACTAAAGGATAACTATATATTTGCTCTTAAGTGTAAATACGGAATTATGTTTTGTTAAACACTTACCTCTGACTGAATCCATCCTCCTCTCGAAAATTTCCACGACTATCTCTCTTATCCTTTTTGTTTTGAAAACCGTACCCAAGTCCAACATCTTATTTATTTATTTCAAAACATTAAACATTTTCAAAATGAAAAAGATTTTTACACTTTTCACAGCATTGCTTTCTTTTGCATTCAGCTTTTCTCAGTCAACTTATTATTTTCGTGGTAATGGCAATGCCACCCAGACAATTGGAAACACCTTCTTTACTGCAAGTAACTGGAGAGAAGAAGTGGCAGGTGTCATTTCAAACACTGCTCCGGCATCTTTAACTCCCGGTTCTTTTCTAAAAGTAGTTGGACTTCAATTAACCATTACCAGTACTACAACTACAACTACCAATTTTGTTGTAATGATATCTGGTGGAAGAAGACCGGGTTCTACAACCAATTTAAATGGTGAATTGATTTTAGATGATGTTGATTTCAATTTTAATTCATGTTCTCCTGTATCCCAAATGATACTACGCTCAAATAATATTGGCGGCACATTATACACAGGCAGAGTTACTTTAGTTGATGATGCAGATATATTTTTCAGAAGCTTAAGAGATGCTGCAATTTGGGCAGCAAACACAGCTATTGCAGATAATAGCTATGTTGTTAATGCAGGCAGGTTATACCAGGCGACAAATCCTATTGCTAACTCCGGAGTAACTCCCCCAACTCATACAAGCGGAACTGTTTCTAATCTTTCATATCAGGGATTATATGACTGTACAGATAACGACGCATATATTTCAGTTGCAAAAGCAAGAGGCACGGGCAGTGCATTTGGAACTAATTTCACATTTTCAAGTGCTGGTGGTACACTTGCAGCATCAACAGGAACTTCTAACTTCACAAATACTTTCGGAACAAGCACTGGTTTTATTTTAAATGGTCAGGCGACCCTTCCTCTTCAACTCGGTTCTTTCAGTGCACAAAAAGGTGCTGGTAAAGTTTCATTAAACTGGAGCACAGTACTGGAAGTAAACACTTCACATTTTGAAGTTGAACAAAGTAACAATGGAAGCAGCTGGAAAACAATTTCTATTGTTGCAGCAAAAGGAAATTCAAATTCTGCACAGAAATATACTGCAGATGATATTGCCAATTACAGCACTAAGGTTTACTATCGCCTGAAAATGGTGGATATTGATGGTAAATTTGAATACTCACCAATTGCAGTTGTAACATTCGGTGGTAAAGGCAAACTGTATACCTGTTGAAAATTAACCAGGGTGCTGAACTACTTGAAGTAATTAAAATTCAGAAAAACTGATTGGCTTTTTAAAAAGTGTATCAAATCTGATTTCAGGTTATAAGAAAAGGGAGCTGAAAAGCTCCCTTTTTATTTTACACTTATTTCCTCTTTATAAATATTTACTTGTTCTGCTGGCTGCACATTTCGCCAACCCGGCAGGAGTACCTGCAAATACAAGTGTACCGCCACCATCACCTGCTTCGGGACCAAGATCTATTACCCAATCAGCCCGTTTAATTACATCTGTATTGTGCTCAATCACCAATACAGAATGTCCTTTTTCAATCAACGCATGAAAGCTCTTGAGCAATTTGTTGATATCATTAAAATGCAGCCCGGTAGTTGGTTCATCAAAGATGAACAGGATATTTCCCTGTCCGTTTCCCCTACCGAGAAAAGAAGCCAGTTTAACACGCTGTGCTTCGCCACCACTTAAAGTATCACTGCTCTGGCCAAGTTTAATATAACCCAAACCAACATCAGCAAGCGGAGATAATTTTTTCACCAGGTCCTTCTCAAACCGAAAAAAATCAAGTGCTTCATCTACACTCATCTCCAGAATATCATAAATACTTTTGTCATTATACTTTACATCCAGCACTTCTTCTTTAAACCGTTTACCACCGCATACTTCGCAGGTTAAATGCACATCAGCAAGAAACTGCATTTCCACTACCTGTTCGCCTTCACCTTTACATGCATCACATCTGCCTCCATCAACATTAAACGAAAAATGCTTTGGCATAAAGCCCCTGATCTTACTCAATGGTTGCTGCGAAAACACATCCCTGATTTCATCATAGGCTTTGATGTATGTAACAGGATTACTCCGGCTGCTCTTTCCAATCGGATTCTGATCAACCATTTCTATCTGCCCAATCGATTCAATATCGCCGCTGAGTTGTTTGTGCATCCCTGCCCTGTCGCCGAATTCACCTTTCAGTTTATTCAACGCAGGATATAAAATATTTCTCACCAATGTTGTTTTACCACTGCCGCTAACACCGCTTACCACACACAATACATTCAATGGAAATTCAACCGTAATGTTTTTTAAATTATGCTGTCTTGCACCTTCCACTTTTATACTGCGGTTCCATTTGCGTGGCTTGCCAAAATCTTCAATGGTTAAAACACCGCTCAAATATTTACCTGTTAAACTTTTTTTATTGCTGATGATGGCATCATAATTTCCTTCAGCCACAACCTCACCTCCCAAATGACTGGCGAATGGACCCATATCAATAATATGATCTGCTTCACGCATCATCATTTCATCATGTTCCACTACCACAACTGTATTTCCGAGATTACGTAATTCTTTTAATACTGTTATCAAATTTGCAGTATCTCTCGGATGCAATCCAATAGAAGGTTCATCTAAAATATATAATGAATCGGTGAGATTACTTCCCAATGAACGTGTAAGCTGTATACGCTGGCTTTCACCGCCACTTAATGTATTGGCCAAACGGTTCAGTGTTAAATATCCCAAGCCAACATGCAGCAATGTTTGAATGCGGTTATTGATCTCAAGTAAAATACGTTTACCCACTTCCAGCTGATAAGCACTCAGCTTTAACTCATCAAACCAAACTTTTAATTCTTTTACCGGCATTTCACAAAGCTCACCAATATGTTTATCTGCAACTTTAATATACAGTGCTTCCTTGCGTAAGCGGTAACCACGACATTCGGTGCAACTTGTTCTTCCACGGTAACGGCTTAATAAAACACGATACTGTACTTTATATAAATTCTGTTCTACTTCTTTAAAAAAATCATCAATTCCCGATGCTGCTCCAACACCTTTCCAGAGCTGATCGTACTGCTCAGCAGTTAAATCAATGATTGCTTTGTGTACAGGAAAATTTGCTTTACCTGCAGCTTTTACAAAATGATCACGCCACAAACCCAGCTTCTCTCCTTTCCATGGAGCAACAGCACCTTCATATACACTTAAACTTTTATCAGGAATTACGAGGTCTTCATCAATACCCAGTATCTGGCTGAAGCCTTCACAAACGGGGCATGCACCATAAGGATTGTTAAAGGAGAATAAATTGGGAACAGGTTCTTCAAACTTAATTCCGTCCAATTCAAACCGATTGGAGAAATGAATCAGTTTACTTTCATCTACTTCAACAAATACTTCACCCTCACCTTCATAAAAAGCGGTACCTGTACTATCGCTGATGCGGTGCAGATCATCTTCATCAAATTGCTTTACCACCAAACGGTCAATCAGAACATATGTTTTAAGCTGCGGGTCCTTAGCTGTGAGTTTTGAACTTAATTCTTTATCGCTTAATTCTAATAAATCTTCGATATGTAATAATTCACCCGGTTCATTCACTTTCAATTTTCCTTTGGCCGCTTTTGGTTTTTCATTTGCAATTTCCAGCTTCGTATAAACTCTTGTAAAACCTTTCTGCAGTAAAATATTCAGTTCTTCTTTTACATTGCGTTTAGCATGGAAGGGGAACTTAACTAATAATAAAATTTTTTCGCCTTCTTTGCATTGCTGAATTGCTTTCACCACATCAGCCACATCATCTTTTTTCACTTCCCGTCCGCTTACCGGCGAAATTGTTTTACCTACTCTTGCAAACAGTAAACGCATGTAATCATAGATCTCCGTCATACTTCCAACTGTGCTGCGTGGAGTCCTGGTAATTACTTTTTGTTCAATGGCAATAGCCGGGCATAACCCTTTGATATAATCCACATCAGGTTTATTCATCCTGTTTAAGAACTGCCTTGCATAAGCACTTAAACTTTCAGCATAACGCCGCTGACCTTCAGCATATAATGTATCAATCGTAAGAGATGATTTACCGCTGCCGGAAACACCCGTTACAACAATCAGCTTGTTTCGTGGTATACGAACAGAAACATCCCTGAGGTTATGAACCCTTGCTCCTTTAATGAAGATGTCGTCCTTTTTTATTGCTGCTGAAAGATCGATCTGCTGATTTTTAACTGCTGTAGCCATAGAAAAACAAATGTAATTGATAAACAGATTGCTCACATTCGGGGTTGTGGGATTCTGCGTGCCAACGGCATAAATGTTCAACAACCCTTACTCAGCCTTCGGAAATTACCATTAGCGATTTAAGGGGTAATACGTTAAATTATTCAGAATGTTTGAGGTTTGAAATATTTCTGTTATTTTTATTCTGAAATTCATTATCCAAACAACAGAAATCTAAATTTACTTCAGCCTATAGCATCAACTTCTACACAGTAATTTCGAACATTTTTTGCTGAATCCATTTTTGAAAAACCATCAACTGTAGAAGTGTATGCGCCAGTATCAACAATTTACCGATCAACAACTCATTCATCTGTTTAAAGATGGAACTGCTGAAGCTATGGAAACATTAGTGTTGCGTCATAAAGACAAGCTCTATACTTCCATCTTCCTCCTTGTTAAAGACAAATACCTGGCAGAAGATCTGTTCCAGGATATGTTTATCAAGGTAATTGATACCTTCCGTAACAACCGTTACACAGAGGAAGGAAAGTTTTTACCCTGGGCAATGCGTATTGCTCACAATTTATGTGTGGATCATTTCCGCCGGGTAAAACGTACACCCACTATTAAAACAAGTGACAACCACGATATTTTTGAAGTACTGAATTTCAGCAATGAAAATGCTGAGGAAAAGATGATGAAAAACCAGAGTTACGACCGCATTCGCCGAATGCTGGACTTGCTGCCTGAAGAGCAGCGTGAAGTGATCGTTCTTCGTCATTACGCCGATTTGAGTTTTAAAGAAATTGCTACGCTTACCAATTGCAGCATTAATACTGCTTTGGGACGTATGCGCTACGGACTCATTAATATGCGTAAAATGATGATGGAAAAACAAATCGCTCTGTAAAATCATTCCTATAAGAGAACCTGACAAAACCCAACACCCTCCGCCTTTACCTGCGGGGGGATTTTTTGTAGAAATATCAGCCCCAAATTCACACGAAGAAGAAATTTGATGTTACCGGCAATTGATTTTCATCGCAGCATTTGTTGCGTCGCACCAGTTGAGAGTTGATTCTTTATTGAGCTTTTTTGGCAAAGGTTTCCAATCCGCATTCCAGCCATAATTTAAACTCAGCTGCAGTTGGAGTATATCCCTTCGTTTTTGTCAATGCTTTTTCATCTAACCCTATGATTGCATATTGAGGCTGTGCAACTGCATTGAAGTTTTCGCTTTGAAATGTTGCCCACTTATCGCCTACAGTTATAATTTGCTTTTCAACTCCTGTTTTTGTTTTGAAAGTTTGCTGCTGAGCTGCTGGCAATACTTTCCGTTCATCTACATACAATGAAACAACAACAAACTTATTCTTCATGAGATCAAGCACTTCAGGATTGGTCCATACATTCTCCTCCATACGTCGGCAATTGACACAGGCCCAGCCAGTAAAGTCGATCAGTAAAGGTTTGTTTTCTTTTTTAGCCAAAGCCAATGCTTCTTCATAGTCTCTTAATGGCTCTAAGGAAGTTTCGCAGTTAACAGGATGTTTATAGACACTGTAACAAAGCGGTGGTGGAAAGCCACTGATCAATTTCAGGTTGGCCCATTTTGTATTCGTTACACCCGGAGCAAGATAAATTGTAAATGCTGCGAATAAAGCAATAAAGGTCCAGCGGATGCGACCAATTTTTACTTTCTTATCATCATGCGGAAAACGAATGAAGCCCAGCAGATACATCACCAGTAAAATACCAATCAGCACCCAGATACCTAAGAAGATTTCTCTTGGTAAGAGATGCCATTGTTTTACGAGATCGGCATTGCTGATAAATTTCACCGCCATTGCCAGTTCCAGGAATCCAAGAACAACTTTTACTGTATTCAACCATCCTCCACTCTTTGGCAATGACTGCAGCCAGTTGGGGAACATCGCAAACAAAGCAAAAGGCAATGCCAATCCCAAACCAAATCCACCCATACCAAAGCTTAGCTGCATGGCACCGCCATCTTTGGTTAATGCACCTGCGAGTAATGAGCCAAGTATCGGACCCGTACAGGAGAAGGAAACAATGGCCAGCGTCAAAGCCATGAAAAAGATTCCCAGGAAACTTCCAACACTTGCTTTTGAATCAGCACGGTTGGCAATACCACCCGGCAATGTAATTTCAAAATATCCAAAGAAGGAAATGGCAAATACAACGAAGATGACAAAGAATGCAATGTTCAACCATACATTGGTTGAAATATTGTTGAGTATCTCAGGATCAGTTTGATCTAACAAATGAAACGGCAGACTCAGCAATATATAAATCAGGAAAATAAAAAAGCCATACAGTGTTGCATTACGAATTCCCTTACCCCTGCTTCAACTACGCTTTGTAAAGAAAGAAACCGTTAACGGAATCAACGGAAACACACAGGGAGTAAGTAATGCAATAAAACCGCCAACCAAACCTAACAGAAAAATACCCCACAAGCTTTTACCCTCTGTACCCTCGTCACCACAATTATTTACAGGATTATTAATATCAATTGAATCGATTTTGATTCTTGCAGTTTGTGCCACGCCTCCTTCCATTTCCACATCAAATGCTGCTTCCTGCGCCGGAAGAAATTCTTCTTTAGCTCCTGTTGCAAACACAATTGTTCCTTTCAACTTTGCAGGAACAGTTCCATTAATTTGTATTTGCTGAACAAGTTTTACTTCATCATCAGCAATTACAACCGATTTGTTTTCAAAAGTTGGATCGGTAAAAGACTTGCTGCCCATCTTAACCTGTATGGAGCCATCCTTTACAATGGCGCTATCAGTAAAATTGACTGTAATTGAATCAAGTCCTTCTGCATCCTTACTGAAGAGGTATAAAAATTTTCCTTTTTTTATTTTTCCGCTGAACTGCAGTTCGTATGTATTGCTGCTGACTTTATTGCTGCTTACCTTCCATTGAACAAGCGATGAATCCTGCGCAACAGATGAAACAGAAACACCTAACCCACCTATAAATAATAATGCAGACAGTAAAAATAATCTCATTCCAAATTGATTTTAAAAAATCCCGTCTTTTGAATGACGGGATTTAACTTCTTATCCTTCTAACTTAACGGAGAATTTTGTTTTATCAGGAGGCAAACATTGGCGGTCGTCGCACACCATAAATTCCACATCACCCACAATGGATGTTTTAATATTATTTTTTAACGTAACAATCTGCACAAACTCTACTTTATTTGAGTAGAAACGTGACCGGGATTGAGTGGCTTTATCAAATGCATCTGTTACCTTACCAACTTCTTTTGCTGAACCGCTTACTGTAATTAATGGATTCTTAGCGAAAGATATTTTCGTAGGCAGGGCAATTGCATCAGCACTTTGTGTCTGGCTGTATAAATGCCATCCCGGCTGAATGGTTGCAATCATCCGCACTTCATACTTTTTATCGCTGATCTTTTTTACAGAATAATCCCATTTTACCTTCGTACCGCTTTGCGCAAAAGAAAGTAGAGAAACAAGAAGAAATGTAACTGATGCTAAAAGTTGTTTCATTCGTTTGATTTATTTGAACTCTACTGCAAAGTTGCCTCCAAATTCCTTACAAAAATGTCAGTTTGGTCACAAAGGAAAACTTTACCAATTCATTTACGAATCTGCGGGAAGATCAGATTGTTACGGCTGCATTAATCAGCAATGTATTGAGAATTTTACGGCCATCGGTATTGCCTAAAATAGAAGCTGTTGCCCTTTCCGGATGTGGCATCATGCCAAAAACATTTCCGGCTGCATTACAGATACCTGCAATATTCCGGATAGCACCGTTGGGGTTTGCCTCGGCTGTTTCGTTTCCATTTTCATCGCAATAGCGGTAAAGCACCTGGCCATTAGTCTCTAATGCATCCAATGTTTTCTCATCCGCAAAATATCTTCCCTCGCCATGGGCAATTGGAATTTTCAGGGCAGTTCCGCCCGGACCATTCATATAAATATTTTTACAGATGAATTTCTGGTTGGCATTCCGCAGTAAAGCTCCCGGAAGAAGATGACTTTCGCACAAAATCTGGAACCCGTTACAAACTCCCAGCACTCTGCCACCTTTATTGGCAAATTCAATTACACTTTCCATCATGGGGCTAAAACGGGCAATGGCACCGCAACGGAGATAATCGCCATAAGAAAAACCGCCGGGCAAAACGATGCAATCTTCAGTTAAAAACATGCTCAGATCCTTATCCTTATGCCAGAGCATGGTTACATCCTGGTTCAAATCATTTTGCAGGGCATCCTGCATGTCTCTGTCGCAATTACTGCCGGGGAAAACAACGATTCCAAATTTCATAGTAAAAAGGGAAAGTGCAAATGTAAGGATTGATGCCGATTAGCTATTCAGGACGGCATAATTTGCTACGATCCAGAGAAGGCTCAGCCAGAAAATAAGCTCAGGAAAGGTCTTCTTTTTGGGATAAAAATAAAAAGCAGCAAAGAATAAGCTCATGGGTACAACCGCAAGCACCCAGTGTGTAAGACCTGCAAAACTGTTGATAAATGGAATAAACAGGGCAATGATGAGATAGAACACCATAAAATTCCAGCTGGTTCGGATTTGTACAAGCATCCTGGCAGAGTACCGGGCGCTCATTATTAATCCAATGGTTAAGGGGAACGTAATAAGGCCGAATTCAACCCAGAATTTCCAGTCAAAGGTTACTGCTGGCAGTCGAAGAATCTGTTTGGGAACAACCCGTGCAATCATTTCCCAATGATCCCATACAAAAAAGTAAACAAGCAAAAAGTAGAATGGAGTAAGAATACCTAATACTGCCACCAACCATTCAGTTAAGCGGAATGGGCGAAATAAAACGAGGGCTACAATCAATAACAGTAACAGATAAGCAGAAGGAAAATAGAAGAAAGACGTAATTCCAAAGCCAAATCCGATATTAAATAAAACGGTTTTTGGTTTTGGGTGATTGTACAATCCTACCATTCTTGGCCATGTCCATACTAAAATAGTGTTGATAATTAAAACCGGCGAAAGCACATTCCATTCAGGAACAATACTGGTTATAAGCAGGTATGATAAAGCCAGTAAGTAATTGGATGATGGGAACAGTTTCTGATCATTGATCAATCCATTGAACGTTATTGCCTGTGTAAACAGAAGTATGAATGCAAGTATGGGATACAGAACAGGAAAGGCTGCTCCTGTAACCTTCAATGCTTTCAGCAATTCAATATAAAGAAAACTATCAGTTGAAGCAGGCACCGGAATAACAGGCGTAATGAAATTAGGCAACTTAATGAGGATGCCTATAAAGAACAGAATAATTACATTAAGCGGATTGTTACCTGAAAAAAAACGAATCACAGTTATAATTGATTTCGGGCACAAACATTCCGAAAGAAATTCATTTAACCAAATAAATTACCCAACAATGTGATTTAAAATTCAATCCGTGCAAAACTGAAATCATTTCTGTACAGACAGGGTACTATCATTTCCCTTGCACTTACCTGTTTTCCAAAACGGATCAGGAACTCAAACCCTTTGTCAAGGCTTTTTAATGGTGGCTGTTTATTCACTCTTCCCCCTGATTCAAGAGATTGAGCATTCAGCATTGGTGTACGTTTGTTCCACTCATTGTACAGGAATAATAATTCGCTGCCGCTGTTCATGATCTGGTAACTGAGCATATTATCTGTGTTATCATCAAACTGTGATTTGGCAATAATGTTATCCCACTGCAGGTTGCCATCTTTATCCAGCGATAAAATCATTACGTTATCAGTATAGTAGCGTGTCTGCTGATTGTTATTCCAGTTATAGGGCGAACCCCATCCATACATACCCATTCCTCTCATTCCCCAGTTGTTCCATGAGTTCCAGCCATAATAACTGCCGGGGCCATATGTATTACCCCACATCCACGGATTATCCCAGCGGTTATAAGTAGAGCCTCTGCTGTTTCCGTAAGTGCATTCGCCTGTAATCAAAATACCACCATCTTTTTTAACAATAAGGTGCTTGAGAAAATAATCATTGAACGCCATTTTTGTTGAATTATCTCCTTTCGCCAATGCACGGAAATCATCATTAAATTCAACTGTCTTTTCAATATCAGTACCTGTCATGCTTTTGTTCACAATTGCTGTAAATAGTCCGTCAATATTTCCTCTTTTTGATTTAGAGTAAAGGGAAGTTAACACATATCGTCCGTTAAGATTATCTACTTTGATCCTTAATTCATCCAGGAATACTTTGTCCAGTGTAAGATCGAAAACTTTGATGCTGTCTGCATACACAGGCAATACTACGAGTTTTGCATGCTGAATGTATTCCCGCTGTCCCGGCCTTACTACATGACTGAACAGAAAGTTTCCTTCATTATCAAGATAAAAATCTGCTATGGATTCTTTTGTATTCTCCAGTGTATAATTAAATCCTGATTTACGTATCGGTATCAGGTTATTACTTAACAGAAGAGTCTGAATACTGAAATTATCACGCTCTTTATTTTTCATTTTAAAGATCATCAGCTTCTGCTTATCATCGCTGATGATGGTGCTGTAAATTTTATTATCACTGAAAATACTCAGTTGAGTAGTATCGAGTTGAAGTGGCTCTCCAATTTTTTTTCCGTTTCCATCAATCTTTACGCCCATGCAGTACACAATACTTTTTTTCTGGTACTGATAAATTACCATGGAGTGCTCAGGAGTGGAAAAAAGATCAACATTAATTGCACGGTCGGGAATAAAATCGAGTTCAACTTTATCTTTTTGCTTCATTTCAGCATCATACACTGCAATAACGTGACGGCTGCGGTTGTTTTTATAAACGAGATAATTATTGTTGTACTTACCCAGTATTTCAAAATTCAGCTGCCGGATATCGTCCCGATCGGGTTCTGAATAATAAATACGCTGTGCTTTTACGGTTACAGCAGAGGCAAGCAACAGAAGCAAACATCCAAAAGCTTTGATCGTCTTCATATTTCGTTGATTATTCTTTCTTAAAATTACGTTGAAAGCAGACATTTCGTATGAAAGATGCCGTTAAAAATTATATTGCACACGAATTATAAAAATAAACCCATTATTAATGGCAACTATTTGCATTACAGGCGGAACAGGTTTAATTGGAACAGCTCTTTCACAATATCTTTCTGCCAAAGGTCATGCCATTATCATTCTTTCCCGAACTGCAAAGCCGTCTTCAACAAAAGGGATCAGCTATGCAGCCTGGAATGTGGAAGCAGGAACAATCGACAGGGAAGCTATTGCTTCAAGCGATTATATCATTCATCTTGCCGGTGCCGGGGTTGCCGACAAGCGCTGGACAAAAAAAAGAAAAGCAGAAATTACCAACAGCCGGGTGCAGGGTGGTCAACTTTTGGTAAAAGCATTAACTGAAATTCCCAACAATGTAAAAGCTGTCATCTGTTCTTCAGCTATTGGCTGGTACGGACCAGATAACGGCAAACCGTTTGTTGAAACCGATCCTGTTAATACTGATTTTTTGGGTGAGACATGCAGAGTATGGGAAGAAGCAACTGAGGCAGTTAAAACACTTGGTAAACGCCTGGTGAAACTGAGAACAGGAATTGTATTGAGTAATGATGGCGGTGCATTAAAAGAATTTAAAAACACATTGCGTTTTGGCCTGGCAACAATTCTTGGCAGTGGTAAACAAATGATCAGCTGGATACATGTTGATGACCTTTGCCGCATGTACGAAGAGGCAATTCAAAATGAGCAACTGAATGGAATTTATAATGCAGTAGCTCCAAATCCTGTTTCAAATAAAGACCTCATTATTGCACTTGCAAAAAAGATGAGGGGCAATACGTTTATTACAGTGCCGGTTCCTTCCTTCGTTTTAAAAATTGTGCTGGGCGAACTGAGTATTGAAGTACTGAAGAGTGCAACAGTAAGTTCATCAAAAATACAGAATGCCGGGTTTCCATTTCTTTATCCAACTATTGATGCAGCATTCAATGAACTGATCAGTTAGTTTTCTTTGTCTCCGCCTGAATGATCTTTGCTTGTTTCATGGGAGGTATCACCAGTTCCGGACTCAGCTCAGGTAATTTTGCTTTTGTTTCTTTATTCCTGTACATCACTGCATCAACAAAATACCATTTCTTACCATCGTTCGATAAGCCAATCAAAGTTGTTTCTGTTTCCATTGATCCCATAAATGCTTCTATCGTCATGGTTTGCGGCAATGTACATTGCTGAACACCTTTATAGGTTACAACTGCAGAAGGGTTTCCCAGCAAAACAGATTTTACTTTTACCCCAAATTGTTCACGGTACTTTTGAATTGAATCAACTCCCTGTTTTATTTTTTCTTTGCCATCTTTATCAGTTACCAGGGTTGGATAAGTATATGTTGCATACGTTTCCAGGTCAAGAGCTGCTAAAGCCTTCGCCATTTTTAATGCTTCTGTTTTAATTACAGTTGCCTGGTTTTGTGCAAATGCAGTATGTGCCGTAAAAAAGAAAATTAAAACAACAGGGATGATATTATTTTTCTTCATTTCTTTAAAAATTAAAGGTCACGCTTTTTATAGATCCAGAAAACCAATCCCCAAAAAACAAACAGATACCCAATTGTGATAAACACCTGTTGATTGATGAGACTGAGAGCATGATCATATACTTTCGGATCAAGCCTGCCAAGAAATGCAGGTACAGGTGTCAACAGATCAGATGATTCTGTGGGCAAAAACCGACCTGTATCAGCGTGTACATATCTGTTCAGCAATTGGGCCCCGATATTTTCAACAATAACTTTATAAAAGATAAATACCCCCAGGGCAATGAACGCTCTTTTAATAACGAGGCCAAGGAGGAATGCAAATGATAATTGAGCAAATACCTGAAGACTATAAAGTGCAGTATAATGTGCCAGCTGGAATTTATCTTTACATCAGGCCCGGTTGTGCTGAAACCAATTGAAAGCGTTACAATGACATAAAGTGCAATTACAATCATTGAAATAATTACTACGTTCAAAAACTTGGCAATCAAAAATTCATTCCTGCTCCAGCCATCGATTACATTTTGGCGGTTTGTTTTGTAGGTATATTCATTGGTAATGAGCATAATCACAAGAATGGCAGGTATTAATACAAACAGGGAAGAAGCAAACGCTGTTGTTCGGAATACTTCCGGAAATTCAAACGGATTCCCAAGAAGCATCTTCAGCATTTGTGCTGCGTTTTTGTATTAGCTGTATTTTCTTTGTAAATGAAATAAAACATGCCGTTGATACCGGGATACGATAAAACTGTAATTCCCATGATCCACCAAAAGCCGGGATATTTTTTTATTTTAAGCCACTCTGTTCTGAATAAATTAAGCATAGATATAATAATTGATGGACAAGTTTAATTATTGGTCAGTTCAAAAAATCTTTCTTCCAACCTTTTTTTCTTAATGGAGAGATACTGCAATGCAATACCATGATTAAAACAATAACGATTCACCTCTTCTGCACTGGCTGTGCCTTTTGGAAAATGCAGCTGCATTGTTTGTGCGTTAATGGTGGTTGATGTTTTGCCGGGGTAGTTGCTGAGTGCTGCTTTCAATTGCTCCATATCTGCAGCACCTAATTCCACTACATCCTCATCCACTAATACATCATCAACAGATCCGGAAGTAACTAATGTTCCTGTTTTTAAAATGGCCACATGTGTGCAAACTTTTTCCACTTCATCGAGCAGGTGACTGGCCATAATAATTGTGTGGCCTTTCTTACTCAACTCAATGATCAGTTCACGTATTTCCATAATACCTACCGGGTCAAGGCCATTGGTTGGTTCATCCAGTACCAGTATCTGCGGATCGCCCAGCAAAGCAGCTGCAATAGCAAGGCGTTGTTTCATTCCTAAACTATAAGAACTGAACTTGCTGTTACGACGCTCATACAATTTTACTTTCTGCAATACCGCATCAATGGCAGCTCTGTCGCCACGGCCGCTGATGCTGTTGGTGATTTTTAGATTATTTACTGCTGATAAATAATGATAGAAGTTGGGTGTTTCAAGTAAAGAACCAATCTGTTTACGCAGATCCGGTGAAGCCGGTTGTCCAAACCAGGAATAGTTGCCACTGTCAGCATTCAACACATCAAGGATAATACTGAGCATGGTTGTCTTACCGCTGCCATTTGGACCTAATACGCCGAATACAGAACCTTTCGGCACATTGAAAGAAATACCATTCAGTGCCTGGATTTTTCCGTATCGCTTCTTTAAATCATGTACTTCTAAAATACTCATAGTAATAATTGTGAACTTATGAAAGCTAAATTTAATGGTTTATTCTTCGGGAAGGTAATGCGAATGATAAATGCTTGTAAAATCTCCAAGAGCGGCAAAACCCTTTTCATCAAAACGGAGTTTATGCAAATTCAACGCTTCAATATCGCCGATGAGCACTTTGCGATGCTGCGGATCAAGTGTTCCTCCTGTCTCTCCGGGAGCAGCGGCAGAATCATATTGGTAATGCGGATCACAGATCGTTCCTCTTGGATACATGATGCCGGGAGTTCCCTGCCCTCTTATATCCAATTCATCGGGATGATGAAGCCCGAGCATATGCCCGTACTCATGTGCTGCAGTTGTTGAAGTTTGCAACAAATTCGCCAACTTAAAATAACCGGTATTGCAGCCCAACCCATCAACAAAAGAAACATGCATGGGTGAATATTCCTCAATACGGAAGTAAAACATTTTGGGATCGGTATTATACCAAACTGTTTCCGGTTCCAATTGCGGTTCATAGAATCCTTTGATATCAAATACCACATCGTACCTCTTGCCTTTCAGCTGAATACTTGCTTTGGGCTCATTCCAGTGCTGATCAATATCAGTCGCAATTTGTTTAGCAAGCTCTTCGCTTGCTGCATCACCATAAAAATAAAAATGGGAATGAATGATGAGTTGATTGGAGGTGTGGACAAGTTGAGCAAGCGCCATAGAAAAAAGTGAATTAAACAAAAAGGAATTTGTGAAAGAACGCTACACATTAAATAAAGGAACTTTATTCAACAATCTCTATTTTCCAATTAGTAGTAAAATCCTTCACCATTAATATATTTATATCCATATATTTTTTAGTTCCTTTTACGACAAAATACAGATCTGCCTGACCTGCATCTCCTTCTGAAGAAGAAGACATTGCCATTGAACCTTGTTGCTGGAGAAATATACTTTTTACCTGACCCACTTTTGAAATTGTCTTTTCATCCGCTTTTATAAATTCTACTGCTGCTTGATAAGCAGATGTGCGGGGAATAACAGTCAACAAGATTATTTTAAGCAACATAACGAACAATGAAAATCCTATAAAGATTTTCTCCACCACAGCTTTTTTATTTGCTTGTTTTTTAAAGAGCATTAAATCCCTTAATAATGCAACTATAAAAGCAAAAAACAGAAACCATCCGATTGATTTACTTTCCCAAAAAAATAAATGCTGGCAATCCTGCACAGATAGCCATAAATGAGTAAGCCTACGGTAATCCAGAATAAGGATTTAGTAACTACTGATATTTGATTGAGGTAATTTTTCATGCAAAAAATATTTATTAATCAGAGTAGAATACCCTGCATACGGGTCTTCCACTTTGATTTAATTCCTCACCGGCTTACCACCCTTCAACACACTCTGTATTCTTTCAAGTGATTTCTTTTCTCCGCAAAGTGATAAGAATGCTTCACGTTCCAGATCAAGTAAATATTGTTCAGTTACAAAAGTTGGCTCACTTAAATCACCACCGCACATTACATAGGCCAGTTTGGTTGCAACCACACTGTCATGTTCAGTTGCATAACCTGCTGTTTTCATTCCGTTGATACCGGCAAGCAAAGCGCCCAGTGCAGAACGGCCCAATACTTTTACATCGCTTCGTTGTGTTGGTGCTACATATCCACTCTCGTAAATTTCAATCACTGATTTTTTTGCTTCTGCAATTCTGCGGCCCTGGTTCATCACCACTTCATCCAATCCTTTCCTGAATACACCCATTTCAAAACCTTCCCTTGCTGATGTTGCAACCTTTGCAGTTGCAATGGAAAGGAATCGGTTTTTTAACGTGATAGTCTCCGGTTCATCTTCATGCATTTCATCGGAGGCGCGCAATACAAATTCTTTGGTGCCCCCGCCACCGGGAATTAAACCAACACCTAATTCAACCAAACCAATATATGTTTCTGCCGCTGCACAAACTTTATCGCTATGCAAACTCAATTCACATGCACCACCTAAGGTTAATCCATGTGGCGCAACAACAACAGGGATTGATGAATAACGTGCACGCATCATGGTATTCTGGAACATTCGGATGGCCATATCGAGTTCATCATATTCCTGTTCAATGGCCAGCATAAAGATCATACCCACATTCGCTCCTGCACTGAACTGTGCTGCATCATTTGCAATCACCAATCCTTTATACTTGTCTTCTGCTAATGAAATTGATTTCTGAATTCCTTCCAGTACTTCACCACCAATGCTGCCCATCTTCGTATACCATTCCAATCCCAATACGTCATCACCTAAATGATAGGTACGGCAGGCTGCATTTTTCCAAACCGTCTGGTTCTCGAAATTCTTCATCACAATAAATGCATCACCACCGGGAATTACTTTGTACGATTTACTTGCAGGATCGTAACAAACCCGTTTATTGTTTTCAACTTTATAAAAACTGGTAAAGCCGCCTGCAATCATTTCATCAATCCATGGAGCTAATTTGTATCCGGCAGCTTTCATCGCTTCGGTTGTCTTTACAACACCCAACACATCCCAGCTTTCAAATGCACCAATTTCCCAGCCAAAGCCGGCCATCATTGCATCATCTACACGATATACTTCATCGCTGATTTCAGGAATACGATGAGAAATATAAGAAAACAAACTGTAATGAAACTGTTTGTAAAACTCTCCTGCTTTATCACTGCCGCTGCACAACATCTTCAATCTTGTTTTCAGATCGTCAATAGGTTTCGCTGCTTCTACAGTTCCAAATTTTGGTTTTACTCTTGCACCATACTCCATCGTCTGGAGATTAAGTGTAAGAATTTCTTTTTCACCACCTGCTCCTTTACTTTTCTTAAAGAAACCCTGACCGGTTTTATCGCCCAGCCAGTTGTTCTCAATCATTTTATTTAACCAGGATGGAATCGCAAATATTTCTTTCGCTTCATCATTAGGACAATTCTCAGCAACACCTTTAGCTACTTTCACCAATGTATCTAAACCGACTACATCACCCGTACGGAAAGTTGCTGATTTTGGACGACCAATGATCGGACCGGTCAATGCATCAATTTCATCAACAGTCAACTTCATCTTATCCATTGCATTCATAATAGCCATCATCCCAAACACACCAACACGGTTGGCAATAAATGCAGGTGTGTCTTTACATAACACCGTTGTTTTGCCAAGATAGAGATCACCATAGTTCATTAAAAAATCAACTATATCCGGATCAGTATATTTTGTTGGAATAATTTCAAGCAACCGCAGATACCGTGGCGGATTAAAAAAGTGTGTACCGCAGAAATGCTTTTTAAAATCATCGCTTCTTCCTTCTGCCATCATGCTGATGGGAATACCGGAAGTATTGGATGTAATGAGTGTTCCGGGCTTACGCAATTTTTCTACCTGTTCAAAAATGAGTTGCTTGATATCTAAACGTTCCACCACTACTTCTATCACCCAATCGCAGGAAGCAATGTCTTTCATATTATCGGTGAAGTTGCCAGTTGTAATTTTTTTCACCACATCTTTCGTGTACACAGGCGAAGGATTGCTTTTAATGGCGGCAGTTAATGCATCGTTCACCAATTTATTACGTTCAGCAGGTTTGGTACTTTCTTCTGATCCTTTTGGAACCATATCCAGCAGCAACGTCTGCAAACCGATTCCTCCAAAATGACAGGCAATGCGTGAACCCATTACACCGCTTCCCAGAACGGCCACTTTTTTGATTGTACGTTTCATAATAACAAGCGTTTTAAAAATAGTTAGCTATGCAACTATTTAAATCGAAGATAGCATTATTTGAGATTTGACAAAAACTCCCGGCAGAAATTAACAGCAAAATTTATTGCGAACAGGAAGGATCAACTCACTTTACCCAATACCATCATCTGGCCTTCAGGAGTTGGATTGCCACCTTCCTTTTCAAGTGTAATGGCAAAAGCCTGTGCGCCTTTACATTCTTTCATTTTCTGAATGAATGCTGCATCAGTTTGACTGATCATTCCTGCATCAACAGGTTTTCCATCCAAAATAAACCAAAGCTGGTACTGTTTACCTGCAGGAGTTGCAGGCAGTAATGATGGATCAATAAATAATTCTCCGGTTGTTTTATTCCAGAATACTTCAGCCTGTTGTTTTACACCTTCTTTTACAGTAGCAAGCGCAACAGTTGTAACAGATGCATCGGTTTTTAAACGTCGGTATGTTTCGTAAGAAGAAAGTTTTTTATTCAATACAATCATCTGTTCTTCATAACCGGCTGTATTCTTCTGCAGATTGACAACATCGGTTTTCAGTTGATTGTTATTGCTGAACAGGTAAATGGATAATGCACCTAACAGAATCAACAGTCCCCATGAAGCAGCTATTGCTACTTTGCCGAATGATGATTTTGATTCTGCAGCAGGCTTCATTGACACAACCTTTGCAGAAGTTTCGTTAACAGTTGTTTGATTTTTTGAAGGAAGCGAAGACATCATTCTTTCTTTCACAGAAGATGATGGAGTTACAGCCATTTGCATTGCACCAGCCTCAAATGTTGCAGCTATTGCATCCAGCTCCTGCTGAATTTCCGGAAACAATTGAGCAAGCACTTCCACTTTGCCTGCCTCTTCGGGAGGAAGCATACCCATCACATAAAGTTCAAGGTCGCCGGATTGTATGATACAACTAAGATCCACGTCAGGTTACATTCAGTTTTTTTCTTAATAAAATCAGGCTGTTCCTGATTTTTGTTTTTACAGTTCCCAAAGGCATATTTAACTCTTTGCTGATTTCCTCCTGCGTATACCCCATGAAATAGGCCAACCTCATCAGTTGTCTGTTTTCTTCGGGCAGGTGTAATAACCAGTTCTTTACATCCATTGTATCGGCACTGGCACCGGCAGCGGGAATTGACTCGTTCAGATATACGGAATCTTCGACAGAAGAGTTTTTTGATTGCTGTTTAAATCCTTTCGACCTCGTTTTATCAATTGACTGGTTACGGGCAATATTGATCATCCATGTAAACAGTCTTCCTTTTGCCGAATCGAAACTACCAATATTGTTCCAGATCTTAATCATGGTTTCCTGCAATACATCTTCTGCTGTAGCCTGGTCGGTAATCACTTTCATGATGATACCCAGTAATGCAGCCGAGAATCTATCGTACAGTTCAGACATCGCCTGCTGATCGCCGCTATTTAAACGGGACACCAATTCAGTTTCATTATATGTTGCAGCTGTGTACAAGTAGTAGCTTAATGAACAAATATAGACAAAGAGTTGAGAAAAAATAAGCTTAAACAAAAAGCGGTTAACAGCAGTTTAACACCTATACAGTTGTGGTTCATTAAACCTCAATCTGATGAAAAGGTCATAGCTGTAAATAAATTATTTATACCCTAAAATTAAAAGTTATGAAAACGAAACTGGTTAAAAAATCGCTCAACATTATTTATGTACTGGCAGCTGCATCTTTATTTCATGCAACTATCTGGGTCATCAATTACATTGTGTACAACCATCAATTTTAAGCAGATGAAAATCCGATTATCCAATCAATTCACCGGGGCCCCGGGATTGACAGCATCGTTCGGATTAACAAAATGAAGTTTTCCTGTATTATCTTCTGCCATTAAGATCATACCATTGCTTTCAATACCACGCATTTTTCGTGGAGCTAAATTGGCAACAACCACAACCTGTTTTCCAATAATATCTTCGGGCTTAAAATGTAAAGCGATGCCGCTTACAATAGTTCTTGTTTCAAAACCAAGATCAATTGAAAGCTTCAGCAGTTTATCTGCTTTCTCTACTTTTTCAGCAGTAAGTATCGTTCCTACTTTGAGATCAATTTTTGCAAAATCATCAAATACAATTTCAGGTTTCAGGTTAACCGTTTCCTGTTGCTTGTCAGCAACTGCAGATTGTTCTTTTCCTGTAACTGGTAGCTGGGAACCAGTGCCCTCTTGCAGTCCTGCTTTTAGTTTCTCCACTTGTAATTTAATTTCATCGTCCTCAATTTTTCTGAACAGCAATTCAGGTGCACGCATTGCATAACCAACACTCAGTAATTTCAATTTACCTGCGTTTTCCCAATCAAGTATTTTCTCAACCACCTTCATCATACCAATCATCTTCTTAGCAGTGTTAGGCAAAAATGGATTGATGAGGATCGCAAGATTGGCAGATAACTGCAAACACAAATGCATGGTATTATCAATGCTCTTTTGCGCTTCGGGATTTTCAGCCAACTGTTTTGCAACAATCCACGGCTCTTTCTTCTGCATGTATTGATTCCCCTTGCGGCTGAGATCAATCACTTCATACAATGCCTCACGGAATTTATATTCTTCCAGTAAACTTTCAACTTTTTGTTTGGAACTTTCAATATCGTTGATCACTTTCCTGTCGTCGTCATCCAGTATATCAATATGCAGTTTGGGAACTTTGCCTCCGCATAATTTGTGCATCAGCACCCATGTACGGTTAATGAAGTTGCCGAAGATGCTTACCAGTTCACTGTTCACTGCATCCTGGAACCCTTTCCATGTAAACTCACTGTCTTTTTGTTTCAGGTGCTATCTGTGTTAAATAATAACGAAGCATATCCACGCACTGTCCGCCACCATTTTCTTTCTTCACAAAATCAGTGATAAAATCTCTCATCTCTAATTTCCAGTTGCGGCTGGTGCTCATCTTATCACCCTCGAGATTTAAAAATTCATTGGCCGGAACATTCGTTGGTAAAATATTTCCATGCAGTTTTAACATGATCGGAAAGATGATGCAATGAAAAACAATATTATCCTTACCAATAAAATGAACAAGCTTTGTATCCTTATCGTACCAGTAAGGTTCCCAATCTTTTTTATTATCAATCGCCCATTGTTTGGTTGCACTTACATAGCCAATCGGAGCATCAAACCAAACATAAAGCACTTTACCATCTGCACCTTTCACCGGAACTTTAATCCCCCACTCCAGATCTCTTGTTACAGCTCTTGACTGCAAGCCACCTTCAATCCAGCTTTTACATTGACCAACAACTGTTGCACGCCAATCATCTTTATGCTCTTTCATAATCCATTCACGCAAAAATTCTTCATGCTTGCCCAATGGCAAATACCAATGTGTTGTTTTTTTCTTGATGGGGGTTTTACCGCTGAGAGTACTAACAGGGTTGATCAGCTCATCGGGGCTTAATGTACGTCCGCAATTTTCACACTGATCTCCAAATGCTCTGTCGCTGCCGCAATTCGGACAGGTTCCTTTTATATAACGGTCGGCCAGGAACGAATTGGCTTCTTCATCAAAATACTGTTCGGTTTCTTTTGTTTCCAGTTCACCCCTGTCGTTCAGGTACGTAAAAAATTCCTGCGCTGTTTCATGATGCAATTGAGAACTGGTTCGGTGATAAATATCAAAGCTGATATTGAGGTCATCAAAATCTTCCTTCATTGCCTGGTGATACTTATCAATAATCGCCTGTGCTGTTGTTCCTTCCTTTGTTGCCTGTATAGGAATGGCCGTCCCATGCTCATCACTGCCACATACAAACACCACATCTCTTTTCTGTAAACGGAGGTAACGCACATAAATATCAGCCGGAATATATGCACCTGCCAAATGCCCCACATGTTTCAAACCATTGGCATAAGGAAGAGCAGATGTAATCAGGTATCTTTTTGGTAAACTCATTTTGTTATCGTCTTTAGTAGTTCTGTTCATCGCCTGTTGCGTCGCACTCTTGTGCGTTCTTTAATTCTATTGTACAGCTCCGGGCGAATGAGTGTGCAAAAGTACCATAAACAGCTCCATTACCCAAACCCGCAAAAAAATGCCAGCCTTTGATTGGCTGGCATCCTTTATTCAGACAAATTTGGCTTTATTTTTTTCGTTTCTGTGAAAACATCCAGCTCAAGTAAGTCGGTTCTGCAAAAGCATTATCCCAACTGTTATGGTTTACGCCGGGATATTCAGAATAAGCAACTTTTACTTTTAATGTTTTCAACTTCTCTACCATTATTCTGGAAAGGTTCACATCAACTACGGCATCAACAGCACCATGAAACACCCAGAAGGTTGTATTCTTCACCCTTTGATCATATAGATCGGTATTGCCTCCGCCACAAATGGGCAATGCAGCAGCATACAATTCAGGATACCTGTAAACCGATTCAAACGTTCCCATACCACCCATGGAAAGCCCAGTTATATAAATGCGCTTCGAATCAACCGCTTCTTCTTTTGCCAGTTTTTTCACCAGCTCATTAGCGGCAACCAATGGCCATTTAGGTTCTCCGGCATAATCAAATTCAAACTTCACCGGTTGCTTGGTTCTGTCAGCCTTTGTTGATGCCCAGGAAGATTCAAGTGGACATTGCGGAATCACTACAATGGCAGGGAAATTTTTTCTGTTTTCTGCATTAATAAAAAGTTTTGCTCCATGTGTTAACTGCAGTTCATTATCCCTTCCTCTGTCACCAGAACCATGTAAGAAAAGAATGACTGGGTATTTTTTGTGCGGTCATAATTTTCAGGATAAAGAATCCGGTAAGGCAATACTTTCCCTTCGCCCAAAACAAATTCCTTCTTTTCATACACATTCAGCGCAGGATCATACTTGCTTTTTGCAAGAAGGCCTTTTGTATTTAACCATTCGCCAAAAAGTTCAATCCATTTATCTGAAGGTAAATTCTGTACACGCATTCCAAAGCCATGTCCTCCTTTTGAATACATATGCAGTTCAGCTTCATGTTTGGTTGTAAGCCATTGATTGTATAAATCAACGCTGTGAGGAGCAAGCCCCAACGCATCATCACTTGCAGCAAGTATAAATGCAGGCGGCGCATCAGCCGCAACTGTTCCCCACATTTCTCTTGGAAAGAATGCATAAACCGGAGCAATAAAGTTTGGCTTATTTTCACTGTTATATTTAAAAGCAGTTGATGCAGTTACTGTACCCCCTGCTGAAAAACCCATGATACCGATCCGGTTTGGATCAAGCTTCATTTCATCAGCATGTTTACGTACATAAGCAATTGCTGCACGTCCATCTGCAACAGCTAATGGAATTACTGCCGCATTTTCTTCATCAAACAATTTTGTTCCCCAGATAGCACTCATTTCTGCAACAGGATCGGTTGTTTTGCTGTGAGCTACTCTGTACTTCAATACAAAACAGGTAACCCCTTTTTTCACTAACCATTTCGCTACATCAAAGCCTTCGCTGTTAATAGATAATGCATGAAACCCTCCTCCCGGACAAATAATAACTGAAGTGCCATTTGCCTTACCTTCTTCAGGTTTGAATACTGTTAGCGTTGGATGGCTGACATTATAAACTGCCTTTGTCCGCCAGGCATTGTTGTCATTCTCTGCTTCGTTCCATGTCCAGCTTTCAGAACCGGGAGCTGCACCCTGATATAATTGAATGACTGTTTGCTGAGCAGTTGCAATTGTATTCACTATGAAAGTGAAAGTAATAAGGTAGAAAATCCTTTTCATCTTATAAGTTTTATTTTATTTACAAAGTATCGACGTAAGAAGTAATTTAAGACAGAAGACATCAGTCTTGGTGTGATTACTGTTTTTCAATACCGAATATAATAAACCCTCAGCATTTGCCAAGGGTTCGATTAAACTAATACCAAAAACTAACACTATTTTTTCAACTCATGATCTCAACTTTTGGAACAAGTACTTTAAAACATTTTTCGATTACCAGTTCTTTGGTAAGATCAGATGTTGCCGATTTTTTCCCATGAGAAAATGATCTTTGGCCACAGTCCATTGTTCCCATACAGAAAGGAAAGCCCTGTTGCTTTCGGGAGAAAGAAGATAAATAAGACTGATAGCTTTTTGAAATGACTGCACGTACAGAAATTGAAAAAGAAAGGTAAAGATTTCAATTCGAGTTTACATGAAGTTATGATCAACTGATCTTACTTAATAAGACAGATATTCCTGATAAACTGTTTGCAAATAAGCCTGTCCGCAACGGATAAGTGAGCTATCCGGTCCGTTTGAATATCGTCTGTAATTCACTTTTTTACTGTTACTGTCGAAACCAATCTGCTGTTTCTTCCCCATCCATACAAACCCGTTATTATAACTGTTAAATGCAAACTCTTTTGAAAAGGGGTTCATTAAATTCTTACTCCAGTAAAATTCATTGTGCTGAATCCCCAGCTGTGCAAGTAATGTTGCAGGCAAATCAGTTTGTGAACCCACTTTGTTTAATACTTTACCTCTGAAAGATGACTGCAATGCATTCCCGAAAAAAAGCATTGGTATATGAGATCGCTGCGGCATATAAATTTCATTTTCATTTTTTGGCAGGCGGTGACCATGATCTGCCACTACTATGAACAAGGTGCTGTCGTACCATTTTTCTTTTGAAGCCGCTGTAAAAAACTCTTTCAGACTCTGATCAGTATAAAAAGCTGCACTTCTGAATTTATTAGCAAGGTCATTACCTGGAAATTTACTTTCACTTGGCAACTCGAAAGGCTCGTGGTTACTTAGTGTCATGATTGTTGAGAAGAAAGGCTGAGGCTCGTTTCTTAAATCTTTTATCATCCGTTGCAGAACCACTCCATCATGAGCACCCCATTTTGAATTGATATCCTTTTTTTCAAAATCCCGTATATCTGTCAGGCGCTGATAATCCTTTTTTAGGATAAATGCCCGGAAGTTGAAAAAATCCGATTCCCCACCATAATAAAAAGATGTTGCATACCCGTTTTTGTAAAGTGCAGAAGAAACAGAAGGAAGCTTCTCTGCTTTTGACGGAATACTTAAAATACTCTGCAGTGGTTGCGAAGGAAATCCCGTATGCAAACTCACAAAACCTATATCGGTTCTGAACCCGGTTGCGTAAAAATTTGAAAAGAATAATCCCTTATCAATAAGGCTGTCTAAAAAAGGGGTCACTTCTTTTTCACCTCCAAGTTTTGAAATAATATCAGCAGTAAAACTTTCCAGAATGATAAGAACAATATTTGGGCGCTTAACTGTAAGAATTTGCTGTGTGGAATCAGGAACATTCAATAAACTGTCGCAAACCTGTTTTGCTTCCTGTTTACTCATGTACTTATAGGGATTATCAACTGTGTTTCTGCTATCCAGATAATCCCTGAACAGGTTCCATTCTGTATTTACAGCAGCATGATTCAATGCCTGGTTGTTGGAATAATAGGCTGACGAAATGGTTAACGGTGAGGTAGAAATTCCTCCCCTGATCATGATTACTTCGGCGGTTAAAACAAAAAGAACAAATACAATTCTTGCAAATAAACCCGGGTAATTTGTTATGTAAAATTTTGGCTTATATTTTCTATACAGAAAAATTCCTGAAGCTATTAACAGCAATCCTGAAAGTAATGACAGCAAAACCGGTGATGAACCCGAACTGATCATCACTTCGTAAGGTGATTTAAAAAAAACATGAATAGCCCTGTAGTTCAACTTGGTTCCCCATTCACGGTAAATATTAAAATCAACAACTGCAAGTACACTAACAAGACAAATTAGAGTGATTGTGTAAACCTGAAGGAGTTTGTTTGAACTAGGATTTTTTTTGAACAAAAACAATACAGTCCATAGAAGCAGTGGTATTATTCCGAAATAGGCAGCAGCTGATAAATCCATTGGAAATCCGTGAAAGAAAGAAAGAAGCATTGCTGAAAAATCATGCTCTTTCCACTTGGAAATGATGGACAGCAGAAACACAACTCTGCAGGCTGCAAAAAAGAGAAGCCAGAACAGGATAAAAAAAACAAAATTCTTTAAAGACTCTTTCATTTGTTCATTTTTATTGGATTTTTTGGTTACAAAGTATATTCACAAAAATTATCACCGGTGTTTGTAAAGATTAGCCCGATAATTTTTATGGATATTTCATAACTTTTCAAAAAAAACGGGTAGCGGAAAAAATCAAAATTAACAGTTTTAAAAATGAATACTGCATGAAGCGTAAGCACTTTTTACAATCCATTCTGCCTGCAGCAACATTGCTTCATACAAATGCAATTGATTTTGCATCAAAAGCTGAAGAAGAACCGGCCGGACCTCTTCTGGTTCCTCATTATCTGAAAGATGGAGACACTATTGGTATTACTTCACCTGCAGGATATATTACTGAAAAAGATATTCAGCCGGCAGTATTACAATTGCAAAGCTGGGGCTTAAAGGTAAAGGTTGGCCAAACAATCGGTAAACGTGAATTTACTTTTGGCGGAACAGACGCAGAACGTACTGCTGATTTTCAGCAAATGATTAACGATCCGGCAATCAAAGCGATTATGTGTGCAAGAGGCGGTTATGGTCTTGTAAGAATAATTGACCATCTCAATTTTTCCAAACTCAAATTACACCCAAAGTGGATTGTTGGCTTCAGCGACATTACTGTACTTCACAGTCATCTTAACAGGAATGTTGGCATTGCTTCTATTCATTCTAAAATGTGCAATAGTTTTCCTGAAGACTGGAGCAAAGCAGAACCCATCCAGATAGAAACAATTCTTTCCATCCGAGATGCACTGAAAGGAGTAAAAATGAAATACGAAACTACACCCAATGATAAAAACAGAAAAGGTTCAACAGAAGGAATCCTGATTGGCGGCAATTTAAAAACGCTGGAATCACTGGCGGGTAGCAAAAGTGATATCAAAACTGCCGGCAAAATTCTGTTTGTCGAAGATACAGGTGAATATTTATACAGCATAGATCGTATGTTCTGGAATTTAAAACGAAGCGGAAAACTCGACCACCTTGCCGGGTTGATTATCGGTGGATTTAAAATTAAACAAAGTGAAGACCCCAATGAAGAGTTTGGCAAAACGTTACACGATATTGTATGGGAAAAAGTAAAAGGCTATCACTATCCGGTTTGTTTTGATTTCCCGGTTGGTCATCAGAAAAATAATTTTGCTTTGAAATGCGGCGTTAAACATCAGCTCAGGATCACTGAGACTTCAGTGATCCTTACTGAAAACAAATAGCCCGGCTATTTAAGATAACCGGGGCTATTGCATCAATTGCTGAGTTTTTCAGGATTAATCTTTTCTTGATTTATTCAATCACAAACTTTCTGACTGCTTTGTATTCAAATGTTTCCATTTTCAAATAATACATACCGGCTGAAAGTCCTTTCCGGTCAAATCGCATAGTATAAGTACCCTTCTGTCTTGTTTCATTCATCAATGTTTGAATCAGTCTTCCTTTAATATCATAGATCCCGATTAAAACATTTTGCCTGGTTGGAATTGTAAATTCAATAACAGTGGATTGATTAAATGGATTGGGATAATTCTGCTTCAGGTCAAAATCAAGCTGCCCGTTTAATGTTATTGATTTAATTGCCGAAATTGATTTTTTATCATTGAAATCAATCTGTATCAACCGATAGAAGTAACGGCCAGCTTGCAACCCTTTATCTCTGTACTGGTAGTGATTAACTGCTGAAGATTGTCCAGCACCTTTCACAAACCCAATTGTTTCCCAGTTGGCGGCATCTTTACTTCTTTGCACATCAAATCCCTTATTGTTGACTTCTGTTGAAGTTGACCAATCAAGTAAAGCATCACTTTGTCTGGCCGCAACATTAAAGGCAATTAATTCAACAGGGAGCGGCCCGCAACTGCCAACGTTTAATGTAACCGGTGTTTCTTTAGTGATCGAGCAACCGCCATTATCAGTAACAGTGGTTAATGAAAGAGTAGTAGATAAAGTAGCTGTGATTCCTGTACTGAACGCAACCCCACTTTGTACGTTGTTATACACATTACCATTAACCGTTAACTGGAAAGGACCCGTACCTGAATTGGCCGATGTATAAATCAGCCTGATATTTGAACCTGAACAAACACCGGGTGTCTCAGTAGCAATTGTTCCCTTTGGCAAAGGCTTTAACGACAATGTTGCTGTACTTAAATTGGCTCCTGTATTTGTACAACCATTGAGATCAGTAATACCGGTTAAGATATAATCGATATTTTGGTTTGTATTAATATCCGGAATAAAGAGCACATCCACCCAATAGTTACGTGACTGGAATGTTTGATCAGGAAAACCACTTCCATATCCGCCTAATCCATTAGGGCCATCTGTTCCATCCTGCAATGCAGTTAATGGCCCTTTAGTGAAAGCATTTGTAAAATAGAAATCAGAATAGGCATAATATCCGCTCGGTGTATAATAGGTTACAACATAAGTAGTATTTGGCTGTATAAAGACTGGCTGGCTGAACCGTGCCTGTTTCCAGCCAACGCTTGCATCATTGGCATTTGTAAACGTAACACTTGCAAGCAAAACGCCGGCACTGCTGTATAGCTTGCCTACCTGAGATCCTGTATTTAATCCTCCTTTATAAAACTGTACACCGGTTACATAACCTGCAACAGAAGAACGGAATTTCATTCCTAATTCTACAGGTTGCCCGTCAGTTTCATTTGGCACTGCAAATACCGGGGCCGTATTCCAAAGGCTTACTTCGTTTGTGGTAGAAGTTGTAAAAGCTGAACCTACTGTTACATTATCATATGTAGTACCGTTTACAACAATACTGAATGGCGAAGTTCCTGTTGCAGCCGATAATTGCAGTGAAACGGGGCTGTTTAAACAACTTGCTGTTGGTACTGTTACTAACGTTGCAGTTGGCGCAGCACAAACGAAAGAAGCATAAGTTGCTACATAATTGCCGGTAATACCATTAAAGAAAGCATATTGATACCCTTTGATTGTTTGAATTGAAAACGAAACAGGGTTTCCATTCAACGTTATACTTTGTAAACTCAAATTATTAGTGCTGCCGGTAAATTTAGGCAACATAGCCCTAAGGTTTTTTGATCCGCTGGCAGCCGTGATTGTAAAGCTTAGCTGATTACTGCTCCAGTTAAAAGCACCAAAGGATGAATTGTTTCTTCCATCCAGCCATGTAAGCATCTGTTTGGCTGAAATAACCGGAATATTTCTTGTTTGTGCTGCTTTAATAATATCATCTGATTCGGTTGAGAAAGCATAATCTGTATGCATCTGAGTACCAAACACACCGTAATATCCATTAACCCCAATTGCATTATCCAGTAATGTATTGATATGAGTGGAAACAGTTATACCAGATTCGTCTGTTATTTGAGTTGGAAGTTGATAATTGTCAAAAATTGCACCGTTTGTGTTGGCTAAGCGCATCGGCAAACCTGACCCTGTAAATAAACCCGGTCTGTTTTGCACCCATGTGTCGGGCCAATAATAATAATCCCCGTTTAAGCGAACCCCCTTTGAAACTTCAACAGTTGGTTTGCTTGCCCAATCACTCCAAACAGCACAATGTGTACGGTTGGTAGAAGGGGCATTCAACCCCGGATATGCAGCCGCAAATTGCGATAGTTGTGCAGTATAATCAGCAAGTAATGATGCAGCTGAATAGTCATTACAATTTGTATTTAAATGCATGGATATTTCAAATCCATCAGACTGGAAAGCCACAGCTTCGGTATTGGTTAAAAATCCCGGATAAATATTAGAAGTTGAACGAATAGCGATCCAATCATCTACAGCCTCCTGTGTATTAGATACACTCAACTTTTTATAGTGGTTAAATCTTTCGGCTGTTCCGCCTATTGCATGATCATCTCCCGACATTACAACTGCAGCTTTCAGATCCCTTGGTAAATACCAAAAACGGGGCAAAGGCTTTTTATGCTGATTACTTTGAATAATGATATTTGCCAGTAAACGCTGCTGCTCATCTGCCTGTGGAATCTGAATTTTATTAAAATTCAACCACTCTGGCTGAACATCACCAACTTTAGCACCATAGTACATATCAATTGCCCGGATTACTCCGTTTCCATCCCTGTCATCGCCTGCCCAGGCCGGGTTGCCCTGTCGGGTATAAACAATAGACCGGCATAAATCATAGGTAAACGCAATTGTTTTTCCCCCATTTGCACCAACATTTCTGGTTGTAACTGCGGGTCTTGTTGTAGCAGTGGTAGCATTTGAATACAAGGTAGCTATTGATGAAGTTCCTGCATTTAAAGTATATAAATCAGCAGTGCCGTGAAACTGTATTGTTTGGTTAACAAGTCCCTTACCAGGGCCATTTGCAGTAGCAATCAGCAGGTACTGGTTTGACAGGGTTGGAGAGCCTCCAACAACGGTAATTCCCATTAGTGTTCTGATATTTGCACTGGGCCTGAATGCTATAAGAACACCTCCTGCGTTAACCCAGGTAGTGAACATTGTAGCCTGTGCAGCAGATACTGTCATTTCACCCAAAACAACAACATCATAATTATTCAAAACTGCTGCCGTAACAGCTGTAATATCCTGAACTGCAAATTCATTCAATCCCTCTGCCCGTAAAATTTCAGCTGTATAGCGACTGAAAGGGTTCGACGCTGTATGAATCACAAGGACTGGGCCACCCGGGCCTGTGTTGGGGTCAGCTTGTGCAAATAGCATCGATAGGGATATCATAAATGCTATAACCGTTGAGAATGAGCATTTAAGTGTCAGCAGAGCATAGGTATGCTTTCTGAAATGGTTGGGAATGTGATTCATAAACCAGTAAAATATTTAATGTTTGATTCAGCTTTAAAAAGGAGAATGGATTGAAAAATGAATAAGCTGGAAAACGGGTTAAGCGGATTGGAAGTTAAGGGACGGTTGATCGGGGATATGAATCAAAAAACAGGTGTTACCTGCGTCAAATATATAATAATTCATTAACAAATTATAAAAACATTTTTGCTGATGGATTGCCCATGGAAATCCGGAAAGACATCCACAAAAATTCAATTATTTTTACTTTATGACCAAAGTTCCTCCTTACCTCAAAAAAGGCGATACAATTGCCCTAACCTGCCCTGCCGGGTATATGCTGCAGGAAAAAGCCCAAACCTGTATAGAAACTTTTCAGAAATGGGGCTACGAAGTGCTGGTGGGCAAAACCCTGGGCAGTAAATCAAAAACATGCTTCAGCGGAACGGATGAAGAACGGCTGATTGAATTCCAGGCAATGCTGGATGAACCCAGTATAAAAGCCATCCTTTGCGGACGTGGCGGCTACGGAGTTGGAAAAATCATTGATCAGCTGGACTTTACAGCTTTCAAAAAAAATCCCAAATGGATTATAGGCTTCAGTGACATTACTGTTCTGCATGCACATATAAACCGTAATTACAAAATTGCAACACTTCATGCGCCTATGGCTGCAGCATTTAATGATGGTGGCTATAAAAACAAATATGTACAATCACTGAAAAATGCATTAGAAGGGAAAAAAGCAAACTATTCCTGCAAGCCGAACCGGTATAATCATGCCGGAAAAGTAACTGCTGAATTAGTTGGCGGCAACCTTGCATTGGTAACACATTTAATAGGGACCAAAAGTGATCTTCAAACAAAAGGAAAGATGTTGTTTCTGGAAGATGTTGGCGAACAGCATTACAATATTGACCGTATGATGCATCAAATGAAACGCAGCGGTAAGTTCAATGATCTTGCCGGGTTAATCATTGGCGGATTTACAGATATGCAGGATACTGAACGGCCTTTCGGAAAAAAAGTGTACGATATTATTCACGATTTAGTGAAAGATTACAACTATCCCATCTGTTTTGGTTTCCCAGTAAGTCATGATAAAGAAAACTTTGCAATAAAAGAAGGTTGCCAGTACCAGCTAACTGTTACAGACAACCTTTGTGTATTAAAAGAGTAACAACACTGCCTAACTGCTTTTATCAAACAGTTGTTTCTTAAACATCAGCATATGCTTCTTCATCTGTTTTTTCAAGTACCTTAACAACAATTGTTGGCTTTTCTTCTTTTAAATCATAAACATTTTCCTGTGATATCCGCATTTTGTAAAAAGAACGCCAAACAAATACCAGTGCAATAGCAAGGAATGCCAATCCTGCAAACGGAGCCACATCTCTGAATGATTCAGAAATTGCAATTTCCATTGCAAGCAATCCAAACAGTGTTGTGAATTTTATGATCGGGTTCAGTGCAACTGATGAGGTATCCTTAAATGGATCGCCAACTGTATCGCCAATAACTGTTGCATCGTGCAATTCTGTTCCCTTCATTTTCAATTCAACCTCAACAACTTTCTTGGCATTATCCCATGCACCACCTGCATTAGCCATAAATACCGCCTGGAACAAACCAAATACGGCAATAGCAATGAGGTAACTTACAAATAAGGCTACTGCATTATTGCCGCCAATACCTGATGGTGATGATAAACTTGCAAATGCAAGAGCAAAGAAAAAGATGGCAACGAAAATATTAAACATTCCTTTCTGTGCATATTGTGTACAGATCTTTACCACTTCATTGGATGCTTCAATATTTGCTTTTTTCGGTGCATCAGGATCAAGATTGATATGATCCTTGATGTATTTAACAGCTTTGTATGCACCTGATGTAACAGCCTGTGTAGAAGCACCGGTAAACCAGTAAACAACTGCACCGCCTAAAATAAATCCAAGTATTGTATATGGATTAAGCAGGTTTAAAATAAGTTCGGGCTGTACACCCAGTGTTTTCTGAATCATCAGAATCAGTGAAAAAATCATTGTGGTAGCACCTACTACTGCCGTACCAATTAATACTGGTTTAGCAGTAGCTTTAAATGTATTACCTGCACTGTCGTTTGCTTCAAGATAATATTTGCTTTTTTCCCAGTCGGGTTTAAATCCAAAGTCTTTTTTTATTTCAGCATTGATGCCGGGTATTTCTTCAATCAAAGAAAGTTCATAAATAGATTGTGCATTATCTGTAACAGGTCCGTAACTGTCAACAGCAATTGTAACGGGGCCCATTCCGAGTAAACCAAATGCAACAAGACCAAAAGCAAACACAGAAGGATAGATCATAATTGAATCCAATCCGAATGTACTTGCGAAGTAGGCTGCAAACATCAGCACGAAAAAACCAGCCCATTCCAGAATGCACTGAAGTTACCTGCAACAAAACCAGATAAGATAACCAAGGAAGCTCCACCTTCTTTTCCTGAGTTTACAATTTCACTTACATGTGAAGATTTGGGTGAAGTAAATATTTTTGTGAATTCTGGAATCAATGCACCACCTAATGTACCGCAACTGATAATGGTTGATAAGATCCACCAGAGATTTGTATTTCCACCGAGATCATAAATCAGGAAATAACTTGCCACAAATGTAACAATGATTGATAACCCGGAAGTAATCCAGACTAAAGAAGTTAAAGGAGTTTCGAAATCAAAGTCAATTGAATGTCCAAATCTTGCCTGGCTGATAAAACCATTAACCCAGAAAGCAACTAATGATGTGGCAATCATCAAAATTCTCATCATAAAGATCCACACTAAAAGTTCTGTCTGTATTCCTTCACCGCCTGTAACAGCAAGAAGAATAAATGAAATCAGCGCAACACCTGTTACACCGTATGTTTCAAATCCATCAGCTGTAGGTCCTACACTGTCACCTGCATTATCACCGGTACAATCAGCAATAACGCCTGGGTTTCTCGGATCATCTTCACCAATTTTAAACACAACCTTCATTAAATCAGAACCGATGTCTGCAATCTTGGTAAAGATACCGCCGGCAATACGCAAAGCAGATGCACCTAAAGATTCACCAATAGCAAAACCAATAAAACAAGCGCCTGCAAGCTCACCGGGCATAAACAATAAAATCACCAGCATTAATAATAATTCAACACAGATGAGAACCACGCCGATACTCATTCCTGCATTCAATGGAATCTTTAATAAGTTAAACGGCTTTCGCTGTAATGATGCAAACGCCATTCTTGAATTAGCCAGTGTGTTCATTCTTATACCGAATGCTGCAACAGCATATGAACCGATAATACCAACCACTGTCCATCCTAATATCAGTAACACACCACCAATACCAAATAATTTCTGTCCATCTTCACCTTTTGCAAGAAATCCAAAATATCCTGCAACAGCGGCTCCTATAAACAGGAACAGGATGGCCAGAAATTTTCCCTGCTGTTTTAAATAAGTAACACAGGTTTTAAAAATAACATCTGAAATTTCGAGCATGGACCGGTGTGAAGGAAGTTTTTTCACACGAAAGAACTGATACAATCCAAATGCTAAGCCGAAAGCGATAATGAAAAATCCCCAATACAATCTGGTTTCATTTTTAATTGCATCGGGGATTCTTAAATCTGCTTCGCCTGCACGAAGCAGAAAGGGTGCAACAAGTGTTGCAGCTAAAATGCCTGTCTTTTTCATTTTGTGTAAAGTTTATTTCGAGAGAGAGAGAGTATGGCAACAGATAGGAACACTGTATCTCGTTTATGCTGAAAAGGATTTATTTCAGCGATATCAAAATTAAGAACTAATGCAATTGAATGTTTAATTTTTTACGCAAACGTTCTCTTACACACAAAAAAAAATCAGGAAAAAATATTGAAAATTATTGTCATCATTTTATGACATGCCCTGAAACCTTTGCCAGCAAAGGGTTCCAACCGCAGACAGGCTGATTCCTGATTTCGGTCATTTAAAACTGTGATTAATGTCACTAAAAATTCTGTGCCTGATCATTTCGCAGCAATGTCAATGTTCCAACTTTTGTGTTATCAAATTATCAATAAACAATCAAAATAGTTTTTATGTTTTACAAACTTTCAATCGCACTTCTACTTCCTGTTCTGTTGATGACAGGTGTACTAAATGCACAAACAAAATTTTCAACAAAATCTTATCAGATAACAGTAGCAGGAACATCAACCATGCACGACTGGACATCAAAAGCAACTGCCGTAACTGTTACCGGTGACTTTACTATTTCTAATGGAACAGTTGAAAAAATAAATGCTGCTGCTGTAAAAATTGATGCAAAATCACTGAAGAGTACAAAAAACTCCGACCTGATGGATGAGCGTACACACAGCACCATCAAAGCTGATAAAAACCCAAGCATTACTTATGTATTTACAAAAATTGTTTCAACTCAGCAAAGCGGAAGCGAAACAACAGTAACGGTCAATGGTAACCTTACAATTGCAGGTGTTACAAAACCTACTGACCTGGTATTGAAATTCAAATCACTTCCGAACGGAGATGTAGAAGTAAAAGGAAGCCGTAAGATTCTGATGTCAAATCATGGAATTAAACCACCCAGCTTTATGCTCGGAGCTATGAAAGTAGGTGATGAAATCACTATTACGTATGATGTAATTCTTAAAAAAATATAAATCAGTAAACAACTTTTTAAATCGAAAAATTCATAAAACATGAAACAGTTATCAAACTATCTGAAAAAAGCAGTAATTGCTGCACTTGTTCTGTCTCCATTAGCAACATTTGCACAACAACCAAAAATCCAGAACCTGAGAGCTTATGATCAGAGTGGGATTAATGTATTTGAAACTCCAAAAGAAACGGCTGTGCCTTTTGACGGTGTTAAAGTCCGCTTTGGTGCAGGATTTAATCAACCCTTTCAGAGCCTGAAACATTCAAACACTGCAGGCAGCCCGGCTCTCTATCCAAGATTAGCTCCGGGATTTGCAGTAGCACAGGCAAATCTTTATACTGATGTTCAGTTGGCCGATGGCATCCGTTTAAACCTAACTACCTATCTTTCTTCACGTCACCATAATGAAGCATGGGTAAAAGGTGGTTATATGCAATTCGATAAGCTTCCGTTTAAAGGTGAGATATGGAATAAAATCACGAATGTTACAACTGTTAAAGTTGGACATATGGAAATCAACTATGGAGATCAGCACTATCGCCGTACAGATGGAGGTCATTCAGTTTACAATCCCTTCATTGAAAACTATATCATGGATGCTTTTGCAACTGAAGTTGCCGGTGAAGTTTATGTACAGAAAAATGGACTGTTAGGTATGGTTGCCCTTTCCAATGGTTTAATTAATGGTGGACATCAGGAACCCATTTATACCGGAACAACAACTTTCAAACGCAAAGCTTCTGTGTATGCTAAACTCGCATACGATAAGCAAATAGAGGAAAAAGTAAGAGTAAGAGTTGCCGGTTCAATTTATCATAACAACAGTGATGGCCGCAGTACTTTATTTGGTGGAGATCGTACAGGCAGCAACTACTTCTTTGTAATGGAACCCGCTGCAGCTACTGCTTCTGCAAATGCTTTTTCAGGCCGCATAAACCCAAGTTTCACCAACCAGATCACAACCATGCAGTTTAATCTCTTTGCAAAAGCCTATGTGTTTGAACTCTTTGGGACTTTTGAAAATGCACGAGGAAGAACCAATACTGAAAAACTTGCAAATTTTGATAAAAGATCAGTGAATCAAATTGCTGTAGATGGTGTTTTAAGACTTGGAGCAAAAGAACAAATTTTCCTTGGTGTACGTTATAACCAGTTAAAAGGTCAGATGCTTACAAGCAATGCTGCAAAGCAAACAGTTAATCGTTTTGCAGTTGGAGGCGGATGGTTTGTAACTAAAAACATCTTAATGAAAGCTGAATATGTAAACCAGGATTATAAAGATTTCCCAACCGGAAATCCCTATAACGGTGGTAATTTCAAAGGCATTGTGATAAATGCAGCGGTAGGATTCTAATCAATTAAAAACGAGAAACCAATAAATAATACAAAGCCCTGCACCAATAATGCAGGGCTTTTTTAACTTTGGATTTCATGTATAAACTTCTGTTCATATTATCCCTGTTTTTTCTTCATGCAGATAATGCAAGCCCCATCAAACTATCTTACCAGATTGATGAAAAAAGCCAATTGTACCTGTTGGGCTCAACCAATGTAAATAACTTCAAATGCGCCTGTACAGATAAATTTCCGGCTGCAGTGCTTGAGGCAGAAGTGAATGAACAGTCACGGAACATTCAGTTTAAAAACACAAGCATCCGGATTAAAACTACCCTGCTCAACTGCAAAAACAATGTCATGAACAGGGATATGCATAAGGCATTGAAAGCAGAAAAATATCCCTACATTCTTGTTGAGCTGATCAATGCACAGCCTCTTCATGATGAAAAACAATTACAGAACAGCAAAGTTTATAAATATAATGTGAACGCTGTTATTACAATAGCCGGCATCAGCAAACAGCATTTAATGACTGTTCAAATGGTGAAACTCAGTAACCACCTGTACAGGCTCAATGCAGCTAAAGATCTGCTGATGAGTGATTATGAAATTAAACCACGCACTCCCTTCAACATTATTAAAATTGATGACCTCGTAACCATTCACTTCGACATGGTAGTAGTAGCAGCTAATTAATCATCAGTAAAGAATCGAGCTTTTGATGAAAGAATGGAAATTCATTGAGGTTATTGTGTTTCCCCTTCTCAATAATAATATATTCATCCCCTGCTTTCAATAATTTTTTTAATTTTCTGCTGTTACGGTAAGGAATAATTTCATCTTTTGTGCCATGAAAAACTGTTACAGGTGCTTTCACCATCTGTATATATTCAAACACTGGAAATTTAAAATGAATCATCCGTTCGGTTGGATAAATGGGAAAATGAGAAGCGGCCAAAGACGGAAAGCTGTAATACGGTGTTTCAAGAATTAGCCGTTTACATTTATTATGACTTGCCAGTTCACTCGCAACACCGGTGCCCAACGATCTTCCATAAAGAATAACACTATCAGCAGCGAATCGTTTGCCCGCCATTTTATACAACAGGTTTGCATCGCTGTACAAGCGTTCTTCTGTAAACACTCCTGTTGATTTTCCAAAGCCGGGATAATCGGGCATCCACACTTCATAACCATGCTTAGTGAAATTGTCAGCATAGGCAGCATAACGGTTAATATTATCCCTGTTGCCATGAAAATAAAGTACAATGCCTTTGATATGGATGGTATCTGCAGGAAAGAACTGCATCAAAAACAACTGCTCATTTTCATTGAGATGCAGTGTTACAGCTTTATGTGGCGCAGCAATATCAAACACATACCCGGCATGTAAAGCTTTTGGGTGCAGCAGAATTTTATCCTGTAATTCCCACAGGGCAATTCCACCCAGGCAATAAACAGCAATAACAATTTTGACTATATTAAAAATTCGCTTTCTTACTTTGGTTTGCATATTACAGTTTCAGAATGTCACGTATAAAATTATGATAGTCGTGGAATGACGGAAGATTATTATGTCCTCCTCCATAAATGCGGATCAATGTAATACGGCCGGGATTTAGTTTTTGAAGCTTTTCACTATGCTGAATTGGAATAAGTTTATCTTTTGTACCATGTATAATATAGGTATGGCATTTTACATTCCCAATCCATTTATCTGTTCGTAAGTGAAAACGTAATACAAAACGCATGGGAAAAAATGGGAGAAAACGTTCCACTACTTTCAGAAAACTGTAATAAGGCGCATCTAAAATTAAATAGCGTGGATGATTTTCTGCAGCCAGTTTAGTGGCAAAACCACTGCCCATACTTCGTCCGTAAACAATGATATGATCTTCCGGGAACTGGATGCAGAGTTCATCGTATACAAACTGCATGTCTCTGATCATGGCTGTTTCGCTTCGCTTGCCAATACTTTTTCCAAAGCCACGGTAATCAACAAGTACCACATCATAACCAAAACGGTAGAAATCTTTCGCATATTTACCCCAGCCTTTTATGCTTCTTGTATTGCCGTGAAAATAAAGGATAAGCCCGTGAGGGTTCTTTACATGAAAATGAATGCCGCTGATGGTTACACCCGGCTCAGGAAGAAAACTGATTTCTTTAAACGGGGCATCATACTTAAACTCAAAATCAGCAGCTAATTTTTCAGGTTTAAAAATGAGCCTTTCCTGTACGAAGTAAGCAATCAGCATCACCAGAAGATACCCGATAATTATATAAATGATGGTTGGCGACAAACAGTTTCTGCATCGCAGTTTAAATTATTCTGATGCGATGCGTTATTTAAAGTAATGAGAAAATCGCACATAACAAATTATAACCATTTGCCTGCTGATCAGTATCCTTCGTCTTCGTTCTGGTAAATCCGTTTCAGCTTTAAGCTGCTGATGGGAGCAACAATCAACGGGAACTTTTCAACTGATACATTGCTCTGATCGAGACCAAAACCTTTTTCCTCGCTCAACGCCATTTTCTTAATATTAAAATACAAGCGCATAATTACCCGCTCGAAGAAAGGCAGTTCATTATCCTGGCTCAGGAATTTTTCCAATACCACAAACTGAAAATCGCCTACTACATTATTACGTTGCAAACTTTCATAACGGCTGGTAATGTTTACTTCTTTATTCGCCACCATATCTTCCACCACCTTACGGAACATAAGATTAATACGTGGCTGCATACGGAATCCTAACCTGAACTCAACCCTGATCACTTCATTGGGAATAATGGTGGTAACTTCAAATTCGCAGGTATAAGGGTCATCTAATGTATCCACATGAACAAACCAGTAAATATCAGCCCGCTTGGGTTTGCGGTTGAGGATAGAGTAAATGATTTTATGTTCAATTTCGTTGGGGTTATTTGCACTGGTAAGGTAAACCAGATGTGTTGCATGCTTTGTTACCGTCATATCATTACTGAGTTCCTGTAACATAGGTAGGTAATGTTCAAGCCGTACAAATTCAACATAACGGTTTTTGATTTTTCTTGAACGGTACCATGTATACATAATGAGGAACATGATAAACCCGATAACAAGAGTGATATAACCACCATGTATAAATTTTTCCAGTAAGGCAATCAGGTAAGCAATTTCAATGATGAGGTAACCTGCCAGAAAAATATAGATAAATACCGATTTAGCCCGGTGAAGAACAAGATAATTTGCAAAGAGCAGTGTTGTCATGATCATAGTAACAATGATTGCCAAACCATAAGCTGCTTCCATTCTTGAAGACTCCCTGAAATAAAGAACAACAAATGTGCATCCTAAAAACATGAACAGGTTCATGCCCGGAATAAACAACTGTCCTCTTTCTTCGGAAGGGTAATTAACTTTTAAACGTGGCCACAGATTTAAACGCATGGCTTCACTGATGAGTGTAAATGCCCCTGCAATCATTGCCTGGCTGGCAATAACTGCTGCGCTGGTTGCAATAATAACACCCGGAATAATGAACCAATGCGGCATCAGATCATAAAATGCATGAATACCGGATTGCGCTTTAAACGCAGTCGTTATGTGCTGACCGTTATGATGAGCCAGAAGAGGAGCACCTTGTCCGAAATAATTGAGTAATAAGCAAGCCTTCACATATACCCACGTTACCCGTATGTTTTCCCGGCCGCAATGACCAAGATCGCTGTATAGTGCTTCCGCACCCGTTGTACAGAGAAAGACTGCTCCAAGCAACCAGAATCCCTCCGGATATGTTCTTAAAAAGTCGAACGCATAATATGGACTCAGGGCTTTAAAAATAGAGAGATCGTCTGTGACATGTGTTATTCCAAGAATCGCCAGCATGGTAAACCACAACATCATAATAGGGCCAAACATTTTACCAATAGACCCTGTACCAAACTGCTGCATAAAAAAGAAAAGTGCAAGGATAGTAAGTACAATTATTACAATGGTATTTACAGGCAAATCACGCAACTGCGGCAATACCTTTAACCCTTCAATGGCAGATGTAATAGAAATAGGAGGTGTAATAATTCCATCAGCAAGCAAAGCAGCTCCGCCAACCATTGCAGGCAACACCAGCCATTTTTTACGGCGGCGTACCAACGCATATAAAGCAAATGTGCCACCCTCACCCCTGTTATCTGCCCTCAATACCATCACCACGTACTTGATAGTTGTTTGCAGAGTGAGCGTCCAGATAATACAGGATAATGTTCCAACAATCAATGTTTCGGAAACAACCCTCCCACCAATAATGGCATTAAAAACGTACAGCGGAGATGTTCCAATGTCGCCATAAATGATTCCTAATGCAATTAATAAACCTGCTCCGGTAATTTTTGAAGTGTGCTTTCCCACAAATAGTATTTAATTGAGGATACGAACCAATGTTGATAATGGTTTTGGCATAACCTGTCAAAGGTAAGTTTTGGGGAGAAATGTGCAATAAAATGTTGGCAATAGAAAACAGTCGTTAGTAGTTACTCTTTAGCCGATAGTTACCAACAGACAGACTGCACACTCCTAACTATCGGCTAAAGACTATCGGCTTTCTCGCCCAATCCATAACAAACTCCCATCACCATAGCTCAGGAAACGGAAATCATGTTCAAGGGCATAGTCATAAATCTTTTGCCAGCCGTTAGCCATCGGGCCATTACCAACAAGTGCCGCTACCAGTAATAATAAGGTAGAATTGGGCTGATGAAAATTAGTGATGAGCGCATCAGCAATTCTTACAGTATAGCCAGGTGCAATCAGAATTTGTGTATGACAGATCAATTCATCCTGTTCATGTTTCTGCATCCAGCTGAGAAGTGACTGCAGTGCAGTATCAACAGAAACTGTTTGCTGTGGCAGATCATAAACATCCCATTGCTGAATTTCCAGTTCATTGATTGTTGCAGATGGATGGCTGTGTGCCTTCACTCCCATCCAGTATAATGTTTCCAGTGTACGCAATGAAGTAGTACCAACCGGAATAATTGTTTTTCCCCCATAGCTGAGAATAGTTTCAATGGTTGACTGTTTAACCTGTATCCATTCCCTGTGCATATCATGTTCAAGCATGGTATCACTTTTCACCGGGCGGAAAGTACCTGCACCTACATGCAGTGTAACATGTTCTTCTGCTATTCCTTTTTCCTGTAACTCTTTCAGTAATGCATCAGTAAAATGTAAACCTGCTGTTGGTGCTGCCACACTTCCTTCATGTTTGGCATATACAGTTTGGTAACGTTCATAATCTGCCTTTTCTGTTTGGCGCTGCAGGTATGGCGGCAAAGGAAGAACCCCGGCATAATGTAAAATTTCAGCAAAGCTGATCTCATTATTCTGCCAGGAAAATTCAATTAGAAAATTATTTGCGTTTCGTTCAATCAATTCCGCATATAGTGTAAGCTCTCCATTTTTTGTATGCAGTTTTTTTTCAAGCAGTGATTGTTTCCACTTACTTGCTCCACCAACCAAACAGTTCCACCGAATCTTTCCTTTAGCGATCATCGCCTGTGTGAGCTCAAGATCATCGGCAGGTTCTAAACAAAAAATTTCGATGATGCTGCCACTTGCTTTTTCAAAGAGCATTCTTGCTTCAATAACACGGGTGTTATTGAAGAGCAGCAAAGTATCTTTTGGAAGATGTGAACAGATGTTACGGTAAACATCCTCACTGATTTCCCCATTTTGATAAATGAGCAGTTTGCTCAGATCTCTTTCTGCCAGTGGATAACGGGCAATCCGTTCATCGGAAAGCTGATAGGTAAAATCTTTGATCTGCAATTGCGATGGGTGCATGCTGCGAAGATCGGTGATTGGGAGAAATGAATAAACGACTTTATACAAATGTCTTACTTCCCCAATTTATTTCAACAGCCAGAGCTATACTTTAAAATATACGGGTACAAAAGCAAGCTGTGAACAATGCCGTTCACACTCTCTCAATTCACCATCCTCATCCAGTTAAGAGAAACATCCATAAACAGCATCCGGTCGATGGTAAGAATAATGCGGTTTGAATTCTTATCTGCAAACCTGATTTTCACAAAAGCGGGCTGCCCGTCGGATACAGCATAGATGACACCTTCATAGCGTTTTTTCTTTGCATTAAAGGAAAGATGCTTTACAACTTCATAACCCACACTGTCTTCTGCACGGACAGAAGATTTGATAACGGCAGCAAACTCATCAGCACTTACCTGCTTAATTTCATACTGCCTCGTACTGTCGGCAGAATACCAGGTACCGGTTAAGCTTTGTGCCTGTAAACCACTGATGCAGACAGCCAGTAAAAATAATACACACAGTTTTTTCATGTTATTTGTATTAATTATACCTCCCGAATTTTCTTGTTCCATACCAGAGATCTTTTAAAGTGATGCCGATTGAATACTGCAGGTAATTTTCCATGATCTGGTTACGGGATGGCTGTCCACGTTTTCCAAATTCCATACTTGCATTGATGCCGATGAGCGGGGAAATATTTTTGCCTGCTCCAAGTGTAAAGGCATATTCTCTCAATGCTGAATGATTGATGACGATGTATGACTGTTCCATCCGCACACCGCAGGCGAGGTAAAATTTTTCAATGCTGTAACCGGCCACATCCATTTTTTTACTGTACTCAATTCCTGCATTCAGTCCGTATGCATCTTTCACAGTTGCTGTGCGGTAACTTAATTTCTGCGCAGGCCACTGATGATAACTGCCCTGCACATGCAGCGACAATCCACTCTTCTTGGCAATGCTGTAACCCGCAACAAATGAAACCGGCAGCTTCATCGAAATATTTTCCGGCTCCAGTGATTTAATGATGGAATCATTCTCCACATAATCGGTTGTATTCTGCCCTTTCAGTTTTGTGAACAGTGAAGCAGTTACTCCAACCGTATGCTGCCATTTTTTTCCGGGCTTTGAATAATACTGCAACCCAGTTTGCAAACCGGCAGCATTGTAAAATTTATATTCCTTTTTTGTTACATCCAGTCCTATTAACGGATTGTAATACTCTGTGCTGTTCTTTAAGGACCCAAAAAGCCAGGAAGTTGTAACACCCACAGACAGTCCACGTTTAATTTCTTTGGCAATGGAAAAATAGGTTTTATAAATTCCCCCGCTCCCATCTACATAGCGTATATAATCAACACCTTCATTTTTAATGGCAGCCATTCCTGTGTATTGATAATTAACACTGCTGAATGGTTTTAATCCAACAGCAAAAGCAACAGTTGGTGTTACTTTAAACGAAAGTGCTACACGTTTCACCACAAAATCTTTCGATGGATTTGTAAACGTATCTGTACCCGTTAATTTAAAAATGCCCGATCTTCCTCTTGTTGTAAAATCAAGGTTCACCGATTTATAAGGAATTACTGTAAGCGAAGCCGGGTTGGAAAAATTATAGAAACCAATTTCCCTTCTTGAAACACCTGCATTACCGGAAGCACTGAAGCGTCCATAATCATTGTTTTCAATGTCACCAATTCCCAAAATGGAATAAGGAGAAGATACATTTTGTGCCGTCGCTTTTACTGAACTGAAAACGATTATACAGCATATTAAAAAACAGTTTTTGTTCATACGCATCATTTATAAACCAAGTACATAAAGTTTCAGCTGCACACTGTGGCCCGCTGTTTCATCATTTACAATTAAGCGCTGCGGACCTGCATCGAGACTGTTTACAGAAGGAGACAGCAGCAGGGCCGATTTCGAAAACTGTCCTTCTTCCAGTTTTGTATTGATAAACGATGTGATATCGTAACTGTAAGAAGTGTTTTCACCATAGAGTGCATCAATATACAGGCTGCCGGTTTGCAGTGCAGGCGTGGTATTACCATCATACATACCACTAATGAGAACATTGGTTTCATCGGTTGTATACAGGTTCAGTTCTGTCGGTAACAGGTATGGAAAAACAGATGACCGGCTGTCGGGCTTTACCAGCAGCACTGCTTTCATGATTTTTATATACGGATGTAATTCTTTCAGGGTTAACAGATCAGGGAATGAAATTTTTATCATTGAACCTGCTGCTGTATTTAAAAAAGATTTATTTCCCGATGCAGTGCTTGCAATCAGTTGTGTTTTGTTACTGATAAAGGAAGAGAAGTTTGCATTGCCGGGTGTAAACAAAATCTGGCTAAACTGCCTCACAGCCGCAAAACTGAAGTTGAGATATTTTTTCCCGGGATCAAGTCCGGGTTCATGATAGGTTAAACGGATAAGCATTGAATCGGAAGCAGCAGTAAAGTAAGCCAGTGAAGCTGTTTGCACTGAATCGGTGGTAATACAGATGCCTTTAAAATATTCGATGAATGCATCATAGCTTGAAACTTCTGTATTATTGGCTTTTAATTTTTCCAGCCATTCACGCCCCAGCGCATCAGATAACTTTACTGAAACGGCAGTGCCTGATCTTCCGTATAAATTCACTGTCCGTTCGCCAATCGGAACAGGATCGTAACCGAAGGATGAAGTATTGTAGAAATAATCGCCCTTTTCACTGTTCACAATATTTTCAGTAAGACGGTGTACTGCCAGTTTCATGGTTACATTACTGTCGCCATAAAAATTTACGGTTGGTTTTATGATCAGTTCCAGTGAATCAAAAATGGCATCTACATTATAAACTGTATTGGATGATGGCAGGTTGATCTGTGCAAAGGCCCTGGCTCTCATCACACCAAAATCAGGATCAGTATGATAACCTAAACAAAAAACACTGTGAGAGGAAGTTAAAAACGAATCAATTTTAAACGTAGCAATATCTGCTTTGTAACTGTCGATATAAGTAATGTTGGGATCTGCTTCTGAAGCCGTTTCACCAAAGTTGATGTTTACTTTTTCGCAGGAAGCAAACAACAGGATCAGTAAGAACAACGAAAAAAAACGGCTGCTGTGTTTGCTGTAAATCATGTGAAATTGTTTTGTTTGGATTGTTTGCTGTTACTGAGTTATATACAGGGCATGACAGGTTTTGCCGTATTTCCTGTGAACCTTATTCATTATTAACCATTTGCCATACCCTGTATAAAACTTAATTATCGTTATCATCCTGTTCTGTAGAAGGAAAGAATTCCCAGAGGTCATCAAAACGGTAACTGCTGTTATGCCCGGTAGTAATATATCCCCTGTTATTGATTGTAAATGCTACAGCTCCTTCTCTTGCAGAACCTTCAAAGCCTGTTTTCTGTAACCAGATATCAGTGGCCATATCATATTCCCATGTTGTACCAACTACACCGCTGATGCTGCCAACAGAGAGATAGGCTTTGCTGTTCATTACAAAAGCCACTGCATTGCTTCTTGTTATATTGGAACCATAGTCATCATCATAATCGTCATCACTTGCACTGGTGATTTTTCTTTTCTCTGTCCAGGCATTTGTCGTAGCATCATACATCCAGAAATCATTGAGGTAACTTCCGTTATTGATTCCTGATAAGATATAAGCCTGTTCATTGTACACAAAAACAACAGCATCGGTTCGTTTGCTTCCGGTTAAACTTGCTTTCTGTGTCCATGTATTTGTTGTTGGGTTATACTCCCATAAATCTTTCAGGTAGTTGCCATCATAACCGGTGGAAACATATCCTTTACCTCCAATGCTGAAAGCGACTGCACCATACCTTTCTGTACCGCCGAAATCTGCTATCTGTGTCCATGTGTTTGCTGCAGGATCAAATTCCCAGAAGTCTTTCAGTTTCCTGATACCATCATAGCCTGTACCAACATATCCTTTTCCATTGATGGTAAACGCAACGGCGCTGTTTCTTGCAGTGCCGGGGAAATCAGCTTTGCGGATCCATGTTCCCGTTGACTGATTAAATTCCCAGAAATCCTGAAGTCGGTCAATTCCATCATATCCACCGCCCACATATACTTTGCTTCCGATTGTGAATGTTACTGCTTCTGTACGTCCTACACCTTCAAACTCCGAACTTCTTTTCCAGTTGCCAACTACATCTGTATCGGTAGTGCTTGTTTTGCTGCAGGAGGAAAGAACAGCTATTACAATGAATAATATAAGCGTAACTGCTAAATAGCTTTTGTTTTGTTTCATGTGTTCATTTTTATTTGTTTTGGGCCACATAGTATATCCTTTGATTTCGCAGCAAATATTTTTCAAAACAGCGTCAAAGAAAATGTTAAAGGGATTAAAGAGGGCAAAACAATATTTAAAAAGGACAGATTTACAGCTGAAAAAAAGAATCCGTTATTCAGCTTACACAATGAAAGAACTGTTAGCATTTATTAACAGTAAGTACTGTTAAAGCTCCCGCAGAAAGTTTTCAGAACAGCTTCCGTTACACAACTTTGCGGCTTATATTAAAACAGGATGAGTGAACTGCTGAAAGAAAAGAAAATACTGTACAGGCTGATTGTAATTGCTCTTGTTACCACGCCACTGTTTGGCCTACTGGGTGGAACACCTTTCCTGCGCTTTGAATTTGATAAACTGAATTATTTTCTGCCGGGTATCTTCTTTAATTTTTCCATTACTCTATTAATCTGGGCCGTAAATATTTCACTGCTGCTGCTTTCCTGGAAATTTCATTTCCTTGAAAAATTATTCCCCGCTCACTCATCAGCATTGTTCTCTGTATTTCAATTTCAATTTTGCTTTCTTCTTTCTTCAGTAAAAACTTTCCACCACCACAGATCAGGTTTACTGCAAAAAATACTCAGGGAGATAAACTGATGCCTTCTCCTGTGTTGATTAAAAACGGGCTTCTCTTTACAAAAACAGATACAGGTTTTAAATCACTTACTCCTGATGGCAGGGGAATACCACCCCGGCGTTTCTTCTTTTTTCCGCAGGCGGTTCATGCATTAACGATCAATATTATTGTTTTGATCCTGAGCGAATTGATTTTGCTGTATTTCAAAAAGCAAAAAATTGAAGACGAAAATGTTTCACTGAGGCAGTTCAACCTGGAGGCAAAAAACAATCAGCTGAAAATGCAGTTACATCCGCATTTTTTATTCAACTCACTAAATACACTTCGGTTACTGCTGAAGAAAGATGCTGATAAAGCAGAAGATTATTTACTGAAGCTCTCGGATGTGCTTCGTTTTTCAACTACGTCAGCATTAGAACCGGCAGTAGATGTTGCCGATGAATTAAAACTCTGCTTAACCTACCTGCAAATGCAGAAAGTACGCTTCGCTGATATGCTGCATTTTTCTGTAACCAATGAACAGTTATTTTCAGCTAAAGGAATTGTACCTGTGTATTCTTTACAAACACTGGCGGAAAATGCCATCAAACACAATGCATTTTCAATTGAAAGCCCACTGTTCATTTATATTGACTTTGATGAAACAACCAATACAATCACTGTAAGAAATAAACTGCGCAGTAAGCAACTGATTGAAAGCTCTACTAAAATTGGTTTAACCAACCTGGCAGAAAGATACCGGCTGCTGGGTAATGAAACAATAAACATTTCAGATAACGGAGAAGAATTTGCAGTGAGTATTAAAATACTTTACTGGTGAACAGCATCAATCTTACAGCATTTCGTAAACCAAAAACAATCACTATGCCGATGAATATCGTTTTAATTGAAGATGAAAAAATGGTTTCAGATGATCTGGCTGATATTCTTCAGTCGATTGACAGTTCTATTATCATCAGTAAAACCATCAGCTCAGTAAAAGAAGCACTGGACTATTTCAAAACAGATACATCCACACAATTAATCTTCAGTGATATTCAATTAGGTGATGGTTACAGCTTTGAAATTTTTCATGCATTAAATACTACTACGCCTGTTATTTACTGCACAGCTTATAACCAGCATGCACTGGAAGCATTCGACAATAACGGTATTGCTTATGTGCTGAAGCCTTATACAAGAAAAACAATTCTGCAGGCATGGGAAAAATATAAAATGCTGCAACAAACTTTCAAGCAGCCTGTTAACTATGATGATCTGCTGGCAACCTTAACCGGCAGCAACCACAAGCCTCAAACCCTGCTGGTAAACAGTAAAAACAAAATTATACCTGTAAAAATATCCGACATCGCCTGCTTTTCAGTTGAGTATAAAACAACTTCATTTATTACGTTCAGCAACCAAAAATTCAGCATCAGTCACACACTTGATGAGCTGGAAAAAATCTGCGGTGCGGCATTTTTCAGGGCAAACCGTCAGTATCTTATCAACCGGGAAAGTATTAAAGAAGTGGTGCATTACAGCCAGCGAAAACTGTTTGTAACACTGGTGGTTAACACAACGGAAGATGTGATCATTAACAAAGTAAAAAGTACAGGCTTTTTAAACTGGCTGAAAGGATAGTCCACCTGTTTACCGTGTAACAAAAATCACTTAACCCTTTTCCTGTCTTTCTTAACTTTGCAGTAAAGAAAAAATATGGCAACAATCAAACTTACCACACAGGATTTTAAAGATAAGGTGTTTAACTACGAAACAGAGAAAGATTGGAAACATGCGGGTGCTTTACCTGCAATTATTGATTTTTATGCCGACTGGTGCGGACCCTGCAAAATGGTAGCGCCTGTGCTGGAAGAATTATCAAATGAATATGAAGGAAAAATAGTGATCTACAAAGTAGATACAGAAGTGGAACAGGAGCTGGCCGGAGTTTTCGGTATTCAGAGCATCCCGACTTTTTTATTCATTCCGGTTGATGGAGCCCCAATGATGCAACCGGGTGCGTTTCCTAAAAAAGTATTTAAAGAAATCATTGAAGAACAGCTGCTCAAAACAACAGTAAAAGAAGACGAATAAGTGATTGCATAACGGTCAGCTCTGGTTTACTGATCAGTTAATGACAGGCAGCTCCACAAAAAAGGTGCTGCCTTTTTCCTGTTCTGTTTCAAACCAGATCCTTCCTTTCATTTGCTCCACAATACTTTTACACATAGCTAAACCCAACCCTGTGCCTGACGTTTTGGTAGTAAAGTTGGGATAGAATATTTTTTCCTGCAGCTCAGGTTTCACTCCATTGCCATTATCCTGTACACGAATCAATGCAACATTTCCATTTCGTCTGAAGTCGATTTTTACTTCCGGTTCTTTACCTGCTGCTACAGCTTCAATTCCATTACGGATAAGATTGGTGAACAAACGGTTGAGCTGTGTTTTATCAGCCATTACAATAACAGGTTCGCTATTCTGATCAAAACTTACCCTGCCCTCTTCTTCCTGCATGCTGAAAAGATCTACTACTGATTTTATTGATTCACCAAGACTGACTTCTTCCAGTCGTGGGTTTCCGATATTGGCAAAGCTTGAAAAATCAGAAGCAATATTGGATAAATAATCAATCTGCTCCACCAGTGTTTTGGCTACACTCTGCGAAATATTTTTTGCATCGGGCGAATTGGAATCAACTGCTTTCTGCAGGTATTGAATACTAAGCTTCATTGGTGTAAGCGGATTCTTAATTTCATGCGCCACCTGTCTGGCCATTTCACGCCATGCACCTTCCCTTTCACTTCTTGCCAACAGGCTTGCACTTGCTTCCAGTTTCTCCACCATTCGGTTGTACTCCTGCACCAGTTCACCAATTTCATCATTACGCTGCCAAACAATTGCTTCATTCTCTTTCCCCAGTTTAATTTCTTTCATCTTATCACTGATGATAGAAAATGAATTGTGATACGGCTGGTAACAAAGAAGGCAATCAATCCTGCAATTAAGAAAATAAATGCATTAAGGTTGATGAGTGTTACAAGGAAGTTAGAGATTTCCTGTTTCAGTTCATTTTGCGAAGTGAAGTAAGGAATGTTCAGGTAAGCATATGTTTTCCCAGCTTCGTCACGCACCGGAACATAAATGCTCATGTAAGAACGGGTGCCTACTTTTTCATCTTCAATTGTTTGAATAAGATACTCTCTTGATAATTTATAATAAGCCAGTGGATCTGTTTTGCGGCTCAGCAATCCCTTGTTATAATAGTAAGGCTGCGAAGAAATTTTCAGGTTACCGCTGGGATCATAAATATTAACATCCACCCCGTGTATTTCAGAAATATGATTCACTTTAATCTGAAGTTCACCCGACGACATATCATCGTAGAGTTTCAATACATCATCAAAAATAGCATGTTCAGCAAGTGCCGCTTCCACTTCTGTTTTCATAATTGCAATGGTACGTGTAAGCCGTTCTTTATTATTGCGGCTGTGCCGGTTTATAAAAAAGAAAATGGTGGATGCACCAATTACCACGAATGAAAAAATACTGATGCCGATAATGGTAGAATGTACCTGGGTGCGGAATGTTAACTGCAAATGTTTTTTCCAGTTGGAAGGGCGGAAGCCAAACTGTGTTAAAAATCGGATGAAGCGGAACAAGGCACCCATAAACAGAAATACACAAAATAAATAGGCAAATAAGGTAATTGTTTCCAGCCACCTGTTTTGTGCTTTTGCAACTACCACTGTCAGGTTTGCCGAGGCTGAATACCAGAGTTCACTGTACCCGTTTTTATTAATGCGTGTATAAGAAGGTTGTTCTGTTTGCTTACGTGTAAGATGAATGGGGAAAGGATAATCGTTGAAACTGCTGATAAGTTCGTTGCTTTTATAAATGGCGTAGGCATAGGCCGGCATATTTTCCGGCACAAGGTTGAATGTTTTGGAAAAAAGTTCTGGTGAAAATTTTTCATCTGAATAACGCTTGGGTCTCGACAGAATAAATACATACCCAATCGGTTTCCCTATTGCTGTATCCATTACTTCCTTACGGGCGATATAATAAAATTTATCAAACGACTCTTCATGATACAGCCAGTCCCTTGCAGTTGTTGGTGTACTCTGCAGTTTGTAAATGGTATTAAGGCTGCTGAAAGAAGTTGAATCAGAATTATACAGCGGTTGTTCTGCACCGTCAAAGGTGAAAATTTCTGAATCAAACTTATTCAGGTAGCCTGTAAAATTTTCATTGATTAAACTGTCTTTTAAAAACTGGTTACTGCCACTGATGCTGAAACGGGAAAAATTATCCTGCAGGAAATCGCTTCTGAAATTACTGAGTGCAAGGCTTAACAGGTTTTCAGCCGAAGGATCAGTTTGCAGACTGAGTTTTTCTGCCATACGAACCCTGTCTTCCCACTCCTTTTTTGCATTATCATTAATGAGCAATGCAGTTAAGGAAACAGAAAAGAAGAACAGCCAGAAAATTGTTCTTCCACCCGATGGCAGAAACTTGATGTTTTTACTGTGAAACCTGAACAGCAATGCAATTACTAATAACCAGATCAGTAAGCTGAGATGAAAAGAAATGGCTTCTGAATTAATAGTAGCAGTTAAATAAATCAATCCAACAATGGCTAAAGAAATTTGCTGCGGTACAATTTTATTATAACTGAACTCTTTAAAAAAATCAAATAACCAGTCGATCAATAAAAAATAATTGAGCGCCAGTGTACCCAGCACACAAAAACCGGCAAAGCTGAAAACGGTTAAACTGAAGAAGCTGGTTACATTAAATGATATCTGCGAATCAGCAACAAGACTGCGTACAATATCACCAAACAGGATGGTTACTGCAAAGAGCAGAACAGCAGCAACAATTAGCCCTGCAGTAAAATTAAGCCTGATATGAATGGCCGGTTTTCCTTTTCCGTATTTCCGCATAAACAGCAACACCCATAACAGCAGAAAGGAATTAATCAGCAAATCACCCAATGACTTCAGAATATTATTTGACCCGTACACAGCAGGGTCAAACAATTCAAACTGGCGGAAATTTAACGGCACCGGAAAAAAGTAACTGCTTATACGAAGCGATAATATACAGGCGAGCAGAAACAGCAGCCCGAACAGGTAAGAACGTTTTATTGCCAGCTCAGCAGCCACTTTGTGCAGAAAAAACAGGAAGCAGAAAATAGCTAACAACCGAAGCACAACCGTAATCCAGTTAAGCGGCTGTGCAGAACTGTTCCTGTCTCTCAGCCAGAACAAAACCGTTCCGTCGTTACTGTTTACTGCAAGAGAGGTTGGAACAATATCACTGATAGAATAATACTTATCAATTCCATCGAAATAAGCAAAACCGTTACTGAGATAATTGGTGGTAATAAAATAATTCCATTTAACCGGAATCAGTGCCATTGCAAGACAGGTGCGTCCGTTTTTCAGTGTACAGGTTTTCTTGTACACCGTGTAATAACCATTGATCAGCTGTTCAAACCAAACACCATCGGCCCGCTGCCATAATTCATTGCCGGGTAAAATGGTTTGTGTATTCCAGAATACGGTTTGAATACCTTCTGCATTTTCATTGGCAACAAAATGAAATAATCTTTATTCAGCAGTTTCTGAAAAGAAGCTTTGCTGTATTTATTGCTGCTGAGGCGCTGCAGCAGTAAGGTATCTTTTAATATTGTATTGAAATCTTTTTCTCTTTTATTCACCGATCCCTGCAATGCACTCTTTACCTGTGCAGGCGCAGAACTGTACGACCAGTAATATTGAAACAGGTAAGAAAATGTCAATGCCCATCCTGCCAATAAAAGCAGAAATCCATTTTTGTATAAGAACTGGCGGATGGTTTGAATCTTATTCAATGTTTACTGTTATGCTTCCCTGTTTTTAATTTTAATGCGGTTCCAGATGCCGTCCATTTCTTCAAGCGTCATATTCACTAATTGCTTTCCCTCACCCACTGCCTCTTCTTCCATTTGCATAAACCGTTTAATAAACTTGCGGTTGGTACGTTCCAGTGCATGGTCGGCATCAATCTGCAAAAACCGTGCATAATTAACTAATGAAAAAAATACATCGCCCAGTTCTTCTTCCATTTTATCACGGTCATTCAACTGCACCACTTCTTTCAGTTCATTTATTTCTTCTTCTATCTTTTCAAACACCTGATCTTTGTTCTCCCATTCAAACCCAACCTGTTTTACTTTTTCCTGTATGCGGATGGCTTTCACCATAGAAGGCAACCCTTTCGGCACGCCACCCAGCACAGATGTTTTTCCTTCCTTCATCTTCAGTTTTTCCCAGTTGCGTTTTACATCTTCTTCATTACTCACTTTAACATCACTGTAAATATGCGGATGACGGCCAATGAGTTTTTCACAAATACCATTGAGCACTTCAGGCAAAGTAAACTGCTGCTGTTCGGTTCCGATCTTTGCATAGAAAACAAGGTGCAGCATTAAATCGCCCAGCTCTTCTTTTATATGCTGCCAGCTATTATCATCAATAGCATCGGCCAGTTCATAGGTTTCTTCGATGGTTAAATGCCTTAGCGACTCGATTGTTTGCTTTTTGTCCCATGGGCATTTTTCCCTCAATTCATCCATTATCTTCACTAATCGTAAAAAAGCATCCGAAATTTTTTGTTCTTCCATAACTTAAATATTAAAAAACGAATAAGAGAATAAACCAACAAACAGAAAACTGTTGATGAAAAGCGCTATAAATAATAACAGGAAATACTTAATGATTGTTTTAGCCCTGCCCTGCTGGTACATGCGGCGCATGGCTTTGTACAGATAATAAAACATGTACAGCCACAGAAAACCGGATATCCATTCAAAATCATTTACACCCGTAACTTTCTGCAGTTTATTAACACTGAAAATTAGCAGCAGGATTAAAAATGCAAATACAAACAAATGAATGGTAAATACAAGGTGGCTCACATAATAAAATTGTTTTCTTCTTATATACAGCAATAAAAGGATCAGTGCAAATAAAGGCAATGATACAAACAGCATTTTCGGTAATGAATGCAGGGCATGTTCAAACAATGCTTTATTAAATTTTGAATAATCACCCCCATACTTTTCATCCACAATAATAAGCCGGCGTTGAACGGCCCGTTGAATCCAATGATCTCTTTCTTCTGCAGGAAGGCTGTTCTGCGCAGAATCATAAGCAGCCATTGTTTTGTATTTAGTTTTCCTTTTGGCACTTGTACTGTCTTTCTCTGTTGTACTGTCTTTGTCACCTTTGCTCCATTTGTAAATACTATCCTTTGATATCCAGTTTTTACCATTGCCGCCTGGCATGATCTTTTCAATCAATGCAGAATCTTCTTTTGTGTCTACTGCATTTAAAGCTGCTTCTTTTGCCTCATTTTGTGTTACGGGCTTGGTTACTTTAGCAGCTTTTTTATCTGAGTCAGTTACTTTAAATACTTCCGGTGTTTTTTCACTTTCGGAAAAAAAACTGAAAAACATGATAAAGAAAAAGGCCGACGTAAACACATACATTCTTACCGGGTTCATATAACTGGCACGGCGGCCACGCAGGTATTCAGCAGTAAGGAAACCGGGTTTAAATAAAAGATAGCGGAGTGAAGCAATGAACTTTCCTTCAAAGTGAGTGATATCGTTGAAAAAATGCACCACCAGTCCCCATGCCGTTTCTTTCGGCTCAATATTCTCCTGCCCGCAAACATGGCAATAACTGCCAAATACCCTTGCATTGCAGTTAAGACAGTTTTTTTCTTTCCGTTCCTTTCCGTGCGACATCTCTTCGAAGTTTTGCTAAAAATAGAAAATCGGGGTCAACTTTAGCAAAGTTTTGAGCCCCGGCTCCTTTTTTACCGGAATGAGCTGCCCTTCAACGAAATTCTATCCGCAATTCTGCGTTATAATACCGGCTTCTCAAAAGGCAAAAAAAACCAGAAAGTATATCCACTTAAAATATCTTTGAGCCTATCATGCAAACAAAACATCTTCCATTTATCCTGTTTATCCTGCTTTCAATTCCTGTTGCCGGTTTCAGCCAGTTTTATCATAAAGACATTGTGAGTCTGAAACAAACCACCGATCAATTAAAGATTTACAAAGCCAATAAGGTAAAAAAAGTAGTGCTGAATTCTTTTGAACCAAGTGGCGAGCCTACTGATAAGTTTATCTGCTTCCAGGAAGTTTCCCCTTCCTTTAATTTTATTAAAACATACAGCCAGTCGGCGCAAACCATGCAATCGGTGCTCAACAGCCAGTTTAATTTTAAAGGACAGCTCATCCGCAGTGCCGACAGTTCCAATACCACCCTGAATGTTTCATCGTATACTTATGATGCTTTGGGGAGAATGGTTTCTGTTGAATCAGTTTCGCAGGCCTATGCCTACCAGACTAAAGAAATTGAAAAACATCAGTGGTTTTACGACACAACCGGTTTCCCGGTAAAAATGCTGCGGATCAAAAACAATACAGACACGGTTGAAGTACAATTTAAAGCCGATGAAAAAGGAAATGTTGCTGAAGAAGTTTGGCGCAGCAAGGGAGTTGAAACGCAATCCTACTTTTATTATTACGATGAGCAGAAACGGTTAACGGATATTGTTCGCTATAATGACCGGGCAAGAAAGTTATTGCCTGATTATATTTTTGAATATAACGAGCAGGCACAGCTTACTCAAATGACCACCGTACAGTCGGGCACCAGCAATTATGTTACCTGGAAATACCAGTACAACCCGCAGGGGTTAAAAACAAGGGAAAGTATTTACAGCAAACAGAAGGAATTAATGGGCTATATCACGTACAGGTACGAATAAAAAGGCGGGGCCTTTAAAAAAAGTTGGGTGAGATGTTTTGTCAATTAGTGCTGCTTCTTTACATTTGCAACCCAATCGTTCTTTTTCAAGCGGAAGTAGCTCATTTGGTAGAGCACGACCTTGCCAAGGTCGGGGTGGCCAGTTCGAGCCTGGTCTTCCGCTCAGTTCCCGCCCAAGGCGGGATTTTTTTTCACCTTCTTGCCCCGGTGGTGGAATTGGTAGACACGCAGGACTTAAAATCCTGTGACCCGCAACGGTCGTAACGGTTCAACTCCGTTCAGGTGCACATTGAAAGCAAAGAAACTTGCGTTTTTTGTTTATGCACTTTGTATATATTTTATACTCCCAAAAATGCGATCGCTATTATATTGGCTTTTCTGCTGATGTGATGGCCAGGTTAGACCGTCATAATACAGGGAAAGTAACCGCTACTAAAAATTGCAGACCATATATTTTAAAAGCTGCAAAAGAATTTCCTACTGAAACGGATGCACGGAAAGAAGAATACCGTTTAAAGAAGATGAAAAGCAGAGTTTATCTTGAAAAATTAATTGAGGGGAATTGGTAGACACGCCCCGATCTATAATCGGGGTGACCCGCAACGGTCGTAACGGTTCAACTCCGTTCCGGGGCACATTGAAAGCAACGAAAGTTGCTTTTTTTGTTTTAATACTTCTTTCAACTTATTCAACGACAACAACTATTCACTTCTTTCAAATTCAGGTAGCGGTATTAAACTGATTACTATCATACTAAAGTTTAATAATTCGCAGCATTTACTTTTAAAAATGATTATATTTTAGTGCAGGTAAGAACACAAACAAACCTGTTAATCGAAACGATGATACAGTCTATCGATACCCATAGAGTGAAAATTTTGAAACTGGTTTTGTTATTACTATGTATTTCACTTTTTATTGTATCTCTATTTTTGTTACCCTTCACGATAGAAGGTGACAATCCAAAACCATGGCCGATTGGATTATGGTGTTTTTTACTGGGATGGTTGACAGTTGCGAATGGTGCAGGTATTTCCTGGCTGGCAAATCCATTTCTGATATTAAGTTGGTTTATGTTTCATCGAAATATCAAGACTACAATATGGCTAAGTGCGTTTGCGGTATTCTTTTGTTTTTCCTTTATGTTTTTTCATGAAGTTGTCACTAATGGAGCAGGACTTACTAAAAAAATAACTGGTATTGGAATCGGATATTACGTTTGGCTAAGCAGTAGTGTTATAACTTTTGTCTCAACTATCATTCTTCTAATCTTTCAAAGTAAGCAATCTTTTATACATCCGCATAAACTGGATTCTTAAGGCACTTAAGATTAGCTAATGCATCAGTCGAGTCCGGCAATCAACATTTCCAAGCTATTGAAGGGCGCACCTGAACCAGCTGAATGATTATCCTTTCAATCTTGTTAATCCCATAAATCCCGGTTCAGACAATTAGCTGCGAAGAATTCCCGGAGTACAAGTGTGCGACGCAACAAACGATTCATTGAAAATATACAGCCGGTATCAACGCAATAAAAAACCGCCTTTGGGCGGTTTTTTCTATTAAAGAAGAATTTCTTATTTATACTTTGGTGTGTACAAAGAACTTTCAGGTACTTCTACAGCTGGCTTACCTGTGTAACGTGAGCCATACAGTTTGTAGCATCCGCCGAGTAAAAAAGCAGCGATACAAAAGATCTGTACATAAAACAGAAAACGGGATGAAATAACCCAGTTACTGGTAATGTCCTTGTGCTTTTGATCAATTATTTCCTTTGCCATGTTGGTTAATTTTCGTTGCAAATGTAAGGGATGATTGGAAACATCCGGTTATTTGGTCTTCACAATTTCAGAAAAAATTCTTGTTTTTTTTATGAAATACTTCCACACAATACTCCCCCCGTACACCCCCTGTAACGGAGCATATCCGATCCTGTCCTTTTTCTGTTTACCCAGGAACCATGCAGCAAAGGCAAAGTGTGCTTTGTAAATGGCTTTCCAGTAGTTGGTATTTCCTGTACTGAGCAGGGTTTTCCATGCTGAGATGGCATCTAAACAAATCCGCAGGGGCAGCTTCCAGATCAATTGCTCTAAAGGCATGTTGCGGGTGATCATGATGAGGTTATTCCGGAAGTTGAGAAACACTTTCAGCGGGTTACCTGTTGGCAATGTGCCGCCTCCTACATGGTACACCACCGATTGCGGACAAACATAAATAAGATAACCGGTCCGCTGCATCCGCCAGCAAAGATCAATTTCTTCCTGGTGGGCAAAAAAGAATTCGTCGAACCCACCCAACTCATGATACAGGTCTGCTTTTACAAACATCGCTGCACCGCTTGCCCAAAAGATGGGTGCAACATCATTGTACTGACCATGATCTTTTTCAAGCACATCAAACACCCGGCCTCTTGAAAAGGGATAACCCAATGCATCGATCCATCCTCCTGATGAGCCTGCATATTCAAACATTTCTTTGTTCTGATAAGAAAGGATTTTCGGCTGGCAGGCGGCAACCTTACTGTTGGCTTCCATCAGTTCCACAATGGGTTCAATCCAACCAGGTTCAACTTCCACATCACTGTTTAAGAGTACATAATAATCTGCTTTGATTTGCTGCAGGAAAAAATTATAGCCTCCTGCGAATCCATAATTCTTGCTGCTGGTAAGGATTTCAACCATTGGAAACTGCTGCTGCAAAAAAGCAACTGAATCATCGGTTGATCCATTATCGGCAATAATAATCCGTTTGTTGATATAGGTTGATGCAATAACGGAAGGGAGGAACTGTTGCAGGAATTTTTGACCATTCCAGTTTAAAATAACAACAGCAACAGAGGGTTGATGGGACAAGTGTGAAAATATTTTTTCAAAAATAGCTGTTGCCAGCCAAACCTTGTCTAAATTAGGCGCATGCTTTTTCAATATTTTAACTGGCGTACACTTTTAGCACTGATTGCTATTGGTATTGTTACAGGAACCATCTTTTATTCCAATTACCTGGCAACACAAATTGCAAAAGATGAACGGGTGAAAGTGGAGCAATGGGTGGAAGCCGGGAAATTCCTGATCAATGCACCGGTTGATGCGGATACTAAACTGCCTTCCCTGATCCGCAACGAGCAGAAATCGATCCCGATTATTGAAACAGATGAGAAAGACAGCATCGTCAGTTTTATCAATATTGATTCAGCAAAAGCAGCAGCTGACAAAGATTATGTAAAGAAAAAACTGAAATTGTTTAAAACACAAAATACCCCGATCATTCTTGAAGTAAATAAAGAACCGCTGCTCATTAATAAATATTATTACGGTCATTCGCAGCTGCTGCTGCAGGTACAGTACTACCCCATTGTGCAATTATTTATTGTGGCTTTGTTTATCCTCATCACTCTTTTTTCACTGCAGGCAAGAAACAAATCAACACAAAACCAGGTATGGGCAGGTATGGCCAAGGAAACAGCACACCAGTTGGGCACGCCTGTTACTTCTTTACAGGGTTGGGTTGAAATGCTGAAAGAAAATGCCGGTAATGAACAGATAGCCACCGAAATTGAAAAAGATGTGAAACGGTTAAGGCTTGTAAGCGACCGTTTTGGAAAAATTGGCAGCACACCACAGCTTGAACCAAACAATGTGGTGAGGCAGGTGGAAGAAATGGTGGAGTATATCCGCAAGCGTACAACCGAAAAAGTACATCTCGAAGTAAAAAGGGCACAGGCCGATATGATTGCTTCTATTTCACCTCCCCTGTTCGACTGGGTAATTGAAAACTTATTAAAGAATGCACTGGATGCAATGGATGGCAAAGGCTCGATTACTGTTGAGATGACGGAAGAAGAACGTACCATCATTATTGATGTAACCGATACGGGCAAGGGAATTGCCTTTCAAAATATCAGCCGTGTATTTAAGCCGGGCTTCACCACCAAAAAACGTGGATGGGGATTAGGACTTTCGCTGAGTAAACGAATTATTGAACAGTATCACAAGGGCCAGCTGTATGTAAAAGAGTCGGAGTTGGGCAAAGGCACTACTTTCAGGATTGTGTTGAAGAAATAGCTGCAAGCCACCCGCTGCAAGCTGCGAGCAATACAACATCCTAATTTATTTTACCTTTTTTGGTTCTTAAAATAAATTTGACGGGGTGCGGCAGGCATTTTACATTTGCTGCCCGCAAGACATGGTGTTGAACCTGCCTGCCCGGGTGTTGAAATTGGTAGACAAGCCACTTTGAGGTGGTGGTGTTCGAAAGGACGTGCTGGTTCGAATCCAGTCCCGGGCACGAGTAAAACTGAGAAGTCCTGATAGTGAAAGCTATCAGGACTTCTCAGTTTTTGGCATTAACTTCATCGTCAGTTTTTCAACTGGCTTCTCTGCCAAGCTCACAATCATTAAACTATCTCATATGGGAAAATTAGCAGAAATTAAAACGAAGCAAACTTCTTCCAGTGTAGAAGCTTTCATTGAAAGTATCTCCGATGAACAAAAGCGTAAAGACAGTTATGTGATCCTTCAACTGATGGAAAAAGCTACCAAGGAAAAGCCCAAAATGTGGGGCAGTTCAATGATCGGTTTTGGGAATGTAAGATATAAGAGTCCTACCAGCGGCAGAGAAGTAGACTGGTTCAAAATTGGTTTTGCTCCACGCAAAGCTAATTTATCCTTACACCTGATTGATCTGACAAGACAGGCCGATGCATTGACTAAATTAGGTAAACACAAAACGGGCATGGGTTGTGTTTATATCAATAAACTGGAGGACGTTGATATAAAAGTGCTGGAAAAAATGATCATCGCAGCAGCGAAATAAAATAATATACAAATGCAATCAGAAATTATCTCAACAACACCTGACTGTGAAATTCGAAGTACAAGAATTGTCAATTTTCCAAGAGAGCTTGTTTATACTGCATGGACCGATCCAAACCATTTAAAAAACTGGTGGGGACCAGCCGGATTTTCAAATACTTTTAATGAATTTGACTTTCGGGTAGGCGGAAAATGGCGTTTTATCATGCATGGGCCGGACAAAGGAAACTATCACAATGAATGTGAATTTATAGAAATAGACAACCCGGCTTTGATTGCATGGAAACGTTATTCGAAACCAATTTTCCAGGTAGTTGCAGCATTTGAAGAAACAGCTGCAGATAAAACAAACATCATTTTCAGAATGCTTTTTACTTCAGCAGATGAGTGCAGCAAGGTGAAAAAATTTGCAGTTGATAAAAACGAAGAAAATTTCGACCGGCTTGAAGTTGAATTAGCAAAAATGTCTTCATTGAAATAAAACACATTTACACAATACACACAAAGGCAATTCATTTTGAATTGCCTTTTGTGCTATAAATTTCTGACTTGTTTTTTACTTATAGTTTTTCAAAAACTGCTGTGTAACCCTTCCCCATTCTTTTACATCTTCCAGTTTCCATCCTCCTTTTGATGCAGCTGATGGATTTAAGATTGAGCAGGTTTCTTTTTTATCAGAAACAGACCATGCAACCCAGCTCAGTTTCCGCTCATTCATCCAGTCAACAAATGCTTTCCATTCTGTCTGATCAATTGGTCCATCACCGCTTGCTTCCATTCCTGCACATTCAGAAACAAAAATGGGTAAGCCCTTCTGGATAGCTTCATCTGTACGGTCACGCAGCCATTTTTTATGTGTGCCGGCATAAAAGTGCATGGTGTACATAAGGTTGTCGAAACCTTTAATGGGATCTGCAGCAGGTAAATGAATATCCTGATCCCATTTAGGTGAACCAACCAAAATAATATTATCCGGATCATTGGCACGGATCACTTTAATCAACTCTTCAGAATATGCTTTTACTTCGGCCCATGTTTCATAATCAGGTTCATTAAATAATTCATAGATGACATGGGGATTACTGCCGTATTTTTTTGACATTAATGCAAAAAACTCTAGGGCTTCTTTGAGATGTATATTATGATCGTGCCAGTCGATGATTACATATACATTTTCTTTGATGCAGGCATCAATTACATTGGTCATTAACTCAACTGAACGTGCAGGACTTTTTAAATAACCACTGTCGTTCAGTTCAATACCCATTGAAGCACGGATAACTGTGCTGCGCCAATCAGTAACCAATGTATGCACGGCCCCTTTATTATAAAACCGTGGCCAGAGATTATGCCAGCCAAAACTCATTCCATGTAATACAACAGGATTACCATGATCATCAACTAACTGTGTTCCTTTTACTTTTAACTGTCCATATGTTTTTACCGGTTGTGATTTACCGGCAAAACAAATTGAGCTTAAAAGAATAATCAAGAGTAATTTTTTCATCGTTTATATATTTTTTTCAGATCCTTTTCAAACAGTGTATATGGATCGTTATGAAATTGAAGAAAATTTTGTTCTGAAACATGCCCCGGGAAGGGTGCATAATAATGTGTCGGGCTTTTGCTGTCGTTCCGCCACACCAGTACATAACACAACTTTAGTTTACTTCGTTGCAGTGTTGCCAGCAGTTTATCTGTCCACCAGTCAGTATCAGGAATTGACTCAAGGCCTGTTTCGGTAAAGGCAGCAAGCTTCCTTGATTTGATGGCGAAATCAGAAACGATCTTTAATTTCTGATAACCGGAATCGAGATTGTATTTCCCATAGCGGCCAAAATTGCCGTAGTTATCCATGCCAACCATATCAACATATGTATTACCCGGATAACGTTCCAGGTATTCTTCTTCCGTTGTAAATGTATTATCAGGCGAAAATGCATAAATGAAATTATGCACCTGCAATGAATCACGCAGGTAAGTAACTGTAAAACGCCAGAGGGTTTTAAACTCATCAACCGTACAATGACTTTTACCCCACCAGAACCAGTCACCATCAAATTCGTGATAAGGACGAAAGATCATTGGGACAGCCTTTCCATCATTGCCTTTCACTGATTTTGCCAGCTCAGCAATTGTTCTGAGAATCGTTTTATACTGCTCATGATGCGTTCCACCCGGAACAATATTTTTTACAGCAGCAGCAACGGCTGAATCATTCCAGTAGAAAGATGTTGGGGTAACAGGATTATTAAAATGCCAGGAAACAGTTGTTACTCCTCCCCTGTTGTAAGTATCTGCAATATTTTTACGCAGAGAAGCTTTTTCTTTTTCAATCATATTCTCAGGCCGGCCTGATAAACCGCTGAAGTCAACACCAATTACTGCAGGATGTGAACCTGTTACTGATTTTACATCACTTCTGTTTTCATCACCAACCCATCCATGCCCGTATTGAGTTGCATGCTGATGACCGAACAGGATATACTTTTGTGAAAGCTTATGTAAATTATTAAACAATGCTTTTGTTTCTTTTGTTGCCAACGGATCAATCAACTGTATTTTCTTTTGGGAAAAAGAAGCAGTTGAAAAACCAAGCACTACTAAGAAAGAAAGTATCAGTTTCATGTTTTTACTTTTTTGTTATACGCATTGCAAAACCACCGCCGGGAGCAAGATAGATCTTCATTTTTGTTGAGACAGTAATGCTGCTGGTTACTTTTTTATAATCTGTTGCATCCCTGTCGGCATTTAACCCATCAGCAAAAACAACTGCTTCATAATTTCCCCTCACCTAAAAAAAGAAAAATCAATTGTAAGATCCCTTTCATTCCAGTTGGTCATTGCACCCACATACCAGCTGTTTTCTTTTTTCCGGGCTATTGCAACATACTCTCCCAATTTTCCATCCAACGCAACTGTTTCATCAAATACAGTAGGTACACCTGCAATAAAATCTGTACACTCCTGTTCTTTCATATATGCAGTGGGGTTATCGGCCAGCATTTGTAAAGGTGCTTCAAATATTACATACATGGCCAACTGGTGACAACGTGTACCCTGACTCATGGGCAGTGAATGCAGCGGCCTGAAATATGGTTTGGTTGCATTCCGCATGGCACCGGGTGTATAATCCATTGGCCCTGCAATCATACGGATGAAAGGAATCATTACATCATATTCCGGCACATCATCATTGGGTGTCCATTTATTATTCTCCAATCCTTTCACTCCTTCAAAATTTACTACGTTGGGATAAGTTCTTTGTAAACCTGTTGGTTTAAACATACCATGATAGTCGATGATGAGTTTATACTCTGCAGCTTTTTTGCAATGGCAAACAAAGATGAAACCATTGGCTGATCATCCCTGTCCATAAAATCAATCTTAAAACCTTTTACACCCATGGCTGCATACTTACTGAAAGCTTCGTCCATTTTTTGATCAACTGCATACCAGCCGGCCCATAAAATGACCCCTACATTTTTTTGTTTACCATAGTCAATGATCTCTTTTAAATTCATTTTGCCTGATACTTTCATGAGATCCAAGTCATCGCTCCATCCTTCATCAAGAATGATGTATTCTAATTTATTGGCAGCAGCAAAATCGACATAGTACTTATAAGTTTCGGTGTTAATTCCTGCTCTGAAATCAACATGAGAAATATTCCAGTCATTCCACCAGTCCCATGCAACTTTGCCCGGCTTTATCCAACTCTCATCTGCAATTCGGGAAGGGGCAGATAATTTTTGTACCATATCATTATTGAGTAAAGCAGCATCATTATCACTGATAACAACTGCACGCCATGGAAAATTTCTGTTTCCATTTACTTTAGCAATATAATCAGCTCTTTTACTTACCATCGTATTCAGTTTGTTGTAGCCTCCCTGGAAAAACTCCAGTGGATAAGGAGCAAATACTCCTTTCAATCCATTGTTTGAATTACTGTTTACAAACATGCCCGGGTAATCTTCCAGGTCTGCTTCTAAAATAACTGCTTTCTTTTTCCCCTCATTAATCAGTACAGGTAAAAAGCCAATCGTATCTGTATATACTTTTGAAACAGTTTGTTTTGTGTACAATGCTTCGTACGACTGAATGTATTGTTCTGTACCACGCAGGTCACGCACATAAGGAATAAGTGTTGCATAGTCTTCATTAAAATTAAACTCAGCCTGTTCTGAAAAAACAGTGATCATCCCTTTTTTCTTTGTGAAAAAACGATAAGCAACTCCATCATTGTATGCCCTTACAATAATTCCATAATCAGACTTGCATGTAATTGTAAGCTGGTTATACTGATCAATCACCGATTTCTTTTTATACAACAGTGTATTAAAGGAAGTATTAACAGAAACCGTCTTTACTGAAATCACTTTTACGTTGCGACCCAATACTTCGCCATTATCTATTGTAAGTGAAATGATGGATGGCGCAATAATAAGATCAGCTTCATGTTTTACTGACCAGCTCAATGCAGTACCGGCTTCGATTGTTACATCAATCTTGTTGTCGGGTGATGTAACATGATATACTTTTTGCTGCTGAGCAAGCAGGGTTACTGAACTGAATACTGATACCAGTATGATGATTACCTTTTTCATAAGCGATAAATACTAATTTGTTCCTTGAATTAATTCCCTTTTACAGCAGGTCTTGCATCTGCCTGCACAGCCTGTATTCTAATTTCACCATGCTTCAATCCGTTTGCAGTTGCAGTTACAATAATTTCACCCGGCTCACCGGTTGACTGAACAATAACCTGTGCAAGTCCGCTAAATAATTTTCGTTTCCATTGTGCCGGTGGAAAAACCATCTGTATAATTCCCGGATCCTGGTTCACATTTTCCCAATCAAATTTTTTCAACAAAGGAGTTGCCACAATGGAGATGCTGTTATTACATGCATGCAGTTCGGCTGTATTTAACCTGTACCCTTCTTTATTACTTTCTTTAAAATTTGCGGCAATTTCTTTCCCATTAATATAAACAGATTGTTCCTTTCCGATATTTTTATAATATAGAGTAATGATTGCTTCTTTATAATTAGCAGGAAGTGTAAATGTTCCCCTGTATACAAGTGCTTTCACTGATTCACCGAATTTTTCAGTGCGATCATCTGTAAAAGCAGGCTTCCAGTCGGCATCATTTACAGTTGCTGCCGTTTCATTTCTGCTGTTGAGATCAGGTACAGCCTTTTCTTTCAGGTTCGTGATTTTTGAGGTTGTAATCGTTTCAATATATTTATCCGGTTCAAGAGAAGTGGGATCACCATTCCCGACTCCAATAATTTGTCCGGGACCAGAGACAGAAAACTGTATTTCATCATTTGCAGTTGGCACCTGCAGATTATTCCTGTCATTCACGGCAACTGTTATAATGGAGATATCTTCTTTATCAGCTTTAATTGTTGGCTGCTGCGCATTGAGCTGAATACTTACCGGCTGATCGGTTGTTTTCACTGTCTCTGTTATCAGCTTCTTTCCATTCGTATATCCAATTGCACTCAATGCTCCTGCTGAATATTTTACTTTCCATTCAAGATGTCCGTTTTTTGGCATCTGCTTTTTTCCCAACACTTTTTTATTGAGAAATAATTCCACTTCGTCACAATTGCTGTAAACCCATACATCTATTTCTTGTCCTTCTTTTCCTTTCCAGCTTGCCTGTCCGGCAGGCAGGTTCCAGTGAGGTAAAATATGCAGAGTCGGTTCATCTGTCCACCATGATTTAAGATAGTACACATTGTCTTTTGCAAATCCGCATTGATCCAACATGCCGAAATAGGAACCGGTGGAAGGAAACCCGAAAGGAGTTGGCTCGCCACGGTAATCAAAGCCCGTCCAGATAAACATGCCTGCTAAATAATCCCTGGCTGCATAATGTTTCCATCCGTCTTCAATACTGTAAAAATTTGGATATGGTTTTTTATCGTAAGCTGCAATCAATTGTTTTTTCTGATCATCAAAATAAACACCTCTTGTTGCACGGGTGCTGCCTTCTTCTGTTCCCCAGCTGGGCTGATTGGGAAATTCTGCATGATGTTCATCGGTATTAATCTGACCGATATAATTATAGCCCATCACATCAATTACATTGGAAATTCCTTTTCTCCATCCGCCACTTACTGCTGCTGTTATAAATCTTGTACTGTCAATTGATTTTGCAAATGCCTGCATTGATGATGCAATGCTTGCACCCAATTCATTCCCTTCTATTCCCCATTCTTCATTACCAATACTCCAGCTGATAATACTTGGATGATTCCTGTCACGAAGCATGAGCCGCTTCAAATATTCATAATGTGTGGATGTAACACCCATTAAACGGTTTTCATCAATCACTAACATTCCCAACCTGTCGCATGCATCCAGTAACTCAGGTGTTGGTGGATTGTGTGAACAGCGGTATGCATTCACCCCAAACTCTTTTAATTTTTTTATTCTGTAATCCTGTAAAGCATCAGGTAAAGCAACACCAACTCCTGCATGATCCTGATGATTATTGGTGCCATGAATTTTTACAGGCTTCCCGTTCAGGAAAAAGCCTTTTGCTGCATTGAAAGAAATGGTGCGTATTCCAAATGTTGTTTCATAATGATCAATGATATGCCCGTCTTCTATAACATCTGTACTCAGTTTGTATAAGTAAGGTGTTTCAAGCGACCATAATACAGGATTTGAAACAGGTATGCTTACTGAAATATCTTTTTGCTGATAAGAAGAAAAACTGATTTGTTTACTGCTTGTATTTGCAACTGGCTTTCCTTCTGCATTAAGTATTGTCTGAACAATATCAACAGTTTTGTTTTTCAGTGATTCATTGATCAACGTTACCTGTGCCGAAACATCTGCTGCATTGTTCTTAACCGTTGCTGTAACAAAACTTCCATCTGTTGCCACATGTAAAGGCGAAATCTTATTGAGCCACACGTGCCTGTAAATTCCTGCACCTTCATAAAACCATCCTTCTTCCATTGTTGCATCAACTCTTACAGCAATCACATTTTCACCACCATAATTCAGGTACTCAGAAATATTGTATTCAAATCCTGTATAGCCGCTTGGTTCTGTTCCCAAATAAAAACCATTCACCCACACAATAGAATTACGAAACACGCCATCAAATGCAATGCTGATATGTTTTCCTTTATCAGTTGCCGGGATTTGAAATGCTTTACGATACCAGCCAATACTTGCATCTGGAAAATTTCTGCCGATTGCTTTAAATCCATGACTTGCATTTGTGTTACTGCTGAATGGCTGTTCAACTGCCCAATCGTGCGGTACATTTAATTTTCGCCAGGAACGGTCGTCAAAGTTTGCTGCTGCTGCACCATCACCATAACTGGCTTTGGTGAGATAAGAAAAGTAGCTGGTGCCGTTATCAAAATCTTTTTTGGTATCAAACGGATGACCAAATGCAAAGCGCCAGTCAAAATCCATGAGAAGATGCTCTCTTGGTGAAAACATTTCGCTTTTACTTTGAGAATAAGCGTATCCTGTGCTTATTATAAGTATTACTGCAAACATTATCAATTTCCGATTCTTTATCATTCTATGGTTATACACTTTCGTTACTTAAATTCTTATTCATTTATTTTCAATTGCATCATTTAATTGATCCGTTGTTACTTACAAATGCAATTCTCTTACTATCCGGGCTCCAGCTCGGCGTATTGATTGTTCCCTGTCCGCCATACAAATAAGCAATAACTTTTGGCGCACCACCACTAACTGGCATTAACCGCAACATGACTCTTTTGTAAAACGGATGATCCGTTGGGTCGATTGTATTGGGGAAAGATAAAAAAGCAATCCATTTATTATCGGGACTGATATGAGCAAACCAGTTGTTATACTCATCAAAGGTTAATTGTGTTTGTTCACTGCCATCAGTTTTCATTCGCCATAACTGCATTGTTCCGCTGATGGTACAATTGTAATAAATGTATTTTCCATCGGGTGAATACTCTGGCCCATCAGCTAACCCTTTTGTGAGATTTGTAAGTTGTACTTCCGCACCACCATTAATTGGTTTTTTATAAATATTATATACAGAGCTTTTCAAAATCCGTTGTGCAGTGTAAACAACATCCTTCCCGTCTTTACTCCAGCCATGCAGATAAGATGGAGTACTGTCGGTAACTATTTTTGGTTCTCCACCAGTTAATGGCAAATAATAAACAGTGCTTCCTCCACCAGACATGCCATCCCTGTGTGATGAGATTCCAAGCATTTTTCCATCAAAAGAAATTACATGATCATTATTATTCCTTTTTGCATTTCCAGTATTCAATACAGTTGGTTTACCCCCGGTCAAGGGTAAGGTATAAATACTGCCACCCTGGTTAAACAGTAAACTGTTTCCATCAGGCATCCAGTTCGGAGCTTCAAATCTTCCTTTATCTTCATAGATTACTTTTCGTTTACCATCAAATACATTCATAATTTCCATTCTGCTGCCCAGTATCCCATCCGTATATCCATTATGTGTATCAGGTACAGTTTGTTCAATACGTACATTCCATGCCTCACCCTCTTCCAGCACATCCGGATTATGGCTGCACATAAAAATTCCAGCGAGTACTTCATCGGGCATTTCAACAGCATCTGTTCTTCCAATTTCCTGCAAAGGTTCTCCGGGATGTGCAACACGCATGATGAATACTTTCCCCAGCCTCTCAAGTTGTACGATTTCTGTTTCATTCTTTTTTGTGAAAATTTCATCCTGCGGGTCACGCATATGAGCTCCACGCATTCTGCGCCATTGCATAGCAATCATTCCATCACCATGTACAGTTGCTGTCATGTGTGCAGCATCATCGCCTTCACTGGCTCTCACCATCCATCCAATTTTGCGATGAGGATCAACGCCCTTACCAATCAGTTTAAAATTAGCAGTAAGTATAAAGTCGCCTTTGATTTTATTGTATGCATAGTGAAACTCATCTCTTCCAAACCAGATATTATAACCGGCACCTTTGAGATGATAGCTTTGCTCAGAGACATTAAACGCTGCGGCTCCTTTTAATTTCGGATTACCAATATCAGCATGATTACTGAAATCGCCTACTGGATTTTGAGCCATAGAAATAGTTGCATTTAAAAGTAAACCGATGATGATAATTAGTTTATTCATATCAAGTTATTTTAGCTGCTTATCTTTCATTACACTATAAGGTCTGGTTTCATGATCTCAGGCTTTCGTTAATAATCCATATTCAGAAGCTTCCAGACTATTTTAAAGTCACAACTAACTTCCTGCCCGAATATTTTACTGTTTTATCAGTCTTGCTTTCGAAATTCATTACACCAGGTTTTTCTTTACTGATCCATACAATTTTAAATGTCCTGTTTTTCAGCTTTCCGTTAAAGCTTCCTGTTCTGTCACTTATTGTCAGTGTACCTGTCCCTTCATCGTAAGAAAAAACAATTTGAGAGAAAGCTCCCTTCTCATAATTGTAGTTGAGATTCTCATCTTCATACAGTGTAAAAGAAGCATCCTTTCCAGTGTAAACAAATAAAGTAATGGGATCGGCAGACTTTTCACTTGTATACTGTAACTCTGGCCCAACAGGAATGATTGATCCTTCCTTTATATACAAGGGTAATGTTTCGTAAGGAGCATCTGCTGTGATTGTTTGTCCACCTTCCAGGAATTTACCTGTATAGAAATCATACCACCCATTTGCATTTGGCAAATACACTTCACGGTTTCTTTTTTCATACTCATACACAGGGTTGACAAGAATTGAGGGGCCGAACATAAACTGATCAGCAATATTTTTTACTTTTTCATCTGTACCAAAATCCATTGGCAGGCCACGCATGATGGTATAATTATCGTGGTATGTTTTTCCAACTAAAGAATAGATGTATGGCATCAACCGGTAACGCAGCTTATTATAATAGAGCATGCTTTTGTATGCAGGATGATCATCGGGTGCTATATTATAAATTTCACGGTAAGGAAACTGACCATGTACCCTGAATATCGGACAGAACACACCATACTGATACCAGCGTGTTGTCTGCTCCCTCCACTCATCTAAATCTTTTCCTTTTGCATTTTCATATCTTGGCTCAACTGCAAAACCACCAATATCAGTTGTCCAGTAAGGCATACCCGACATACTGAAATTCAACCCTGCAGGAATTTGATTTTTAAAATCTTCCCAGCGGCTTCCAATATCACCGCTCCATGTTACTGCTGCATAGCGTTGCAGGCTAGCATATGCTGACCTTGTAAGAATAAATACTCTTTTGCTGCTATCAGCTTTTCGTTGGCCTTCATAAACACCCTGTGCATTGACCAGTGAAAAGGCATTGAAGTTTTTCGTTGATGAACCGAAATAATTTGGTCCGCTGAATTCTTTTCGTTGCTGCGGTGAAAGGTTACTGGTAACATCAGGTTCCGTTGCATCCATCCACCATGCATCTATTCCTTTTGAAAAAAGGCTTGTATTCATCATATCCCAAAACATCTTTCTGGCACCGGGGTGATAAGGATCGTAAAAACTTGATAAATATCCTTTGCCAATCCAATCCCTTTGCCTGTTCGCCACGTTACGTTTATAAATCCATCCGCTATCATTTAGTTTTTTATAGTTAGGGATTCCTTCATAAAATTTTGCCCATACCGAAATCATCAGCTGTGTCTTGTACTTTTCATGTAAAGTTTTTATCATTCCTGCAGCATCCGGGAAACGGGTTTTGTCAAATTCATGACTGCCCCATTTATCTTCTTCCCAATAACTCCAGTCAAGTACAATATTATCAATCGGGATCTTGCGCTTCCGGAATTCTGCAACCGTGTTAATAATTTCATCCTGTGTTTTATAACGTTCCCTGCTTTGCCAGAAGCCCATTGCCCATTTCGGCATCATGGTTGCTTTACCTGTGAGTTCCCTGTATCCACTGATCACTTCATCGATATTATTTCCTTTGATGAAATAATAATTGATCTGATCACCTGCTTCTGATTCAAATGCAAATTCATTTTTTTCATTACCCTGCAACGGTTTTAACCAATGACAGGAAATAAATGATTCACCTGATGTTGGATCCCATTCAATTTTAAACGAATGCTTTGTTCCTTTTTCCAGGTTGATCCTGATCAACTCTGTACCGGGGTTCCATCCCTGTCTCCATCGGTTTGCTAAAAGTTTTCCATCGATATAAATTTTTGCATATCCGGCTGAACGTATATTAAAAATATGTTCACCGCTGAATCCGCTTTGAATAAAACCTTCCCATGTAACAGTCACTTTTTCGAGTATCACAGCATCAGGAAGATTTCTAAGTGAAGGGATATAACTGTAATCAATTAATGATTCAGGTCTCGTGGTTACAACTTTTGAAGGATCCTTTTTATCATAGTAGGTTGCCGTTAACCAACCCTGATCACCTTCTTTTGAAAAGAGTTTTAATGTTGACAACTGTTCATACTCCCTTGTATCAATTGATTTGGTAATGGAATTATTGTCCCACAGTATTCCATAGTTCTTACTGGAGGTCATAAAAGGAACAGCCACTTCTGTATTATACTGTGAAAGTAATACCTGTGTTCCTTTATAATTAAATACGCCTGCCTGGTGCTGTCCAAGTCCATACAATGCTTCTTTCTCATCGCCGGCAAATGCCTGACGGATGATATAGGATTGCTCACCATCCAGCGTTGTTCCTGTAAATGATTTGCCTCCTCCTTTTGTTTCCTGTAAAATTATTTTTCCTTCTTTATCTGTAAAACTAATTTCACCCGTAACAGCTGAGATATTTACATTCACAGCTTTTGTTGATAAAACAATCAAACCATCTGCTTCTTTCACATCCCAGTTTACAGCTGGTCTTACTATTTCTACAACCATCAGACTTTTATCAGAAAAAAATGAATCTGCCGGGCTTGCGGTTATGTGCAGGATATGATCTGAAACTACCTGCACTTTCAACATCTTCACACTGCTTCGTGCAGGAGATTTTATTTTTACGATAATACCATCATTGAGTTTAACATAATTCTGTTGTGCTGCTGTATTATTAGTTGCAAAAATAAAGGCACAGAAAAAAAGAATGATGGCAGGTAACCATTTCGTACGCATATTAACCGGTATTTAGTATGAATCAATTGTGCTTACCAGTTCATGATCTTTTTTACAGCAGCAGTCAGCTCTGTGGCAATTTGCTGATGCTCTGCAAGGTCAGGGTGGTAATCACATCCACTGTTATATTGTTTTGAAAAGAAAAAAGTTGCGACTTTTTTATCTCCTTCTTTATTCACTTTCTTCTTCACTGCTGTTAAAGTATTTTTCATAAATGCTTTCAACCCTGCATCGGCCATCGGGCTGCTTAACAGAATGAACTGAGCATTGGGATAATAAGCACGCAGCTGATGAATAAATGAAATATAGTTCTCACAGAACTTAGCAGAATCCTGTACACCATCATTCTGACCAAGACAAACCGTTACCACATCGGGCTGATAATTTTTAAAGTCCCAGTTAATGGTATCATTCCTCATACTGATCTTATCAAACACAGGCGGCATAATGATATTCATATTACAGCAGCTGCGCATTAAACCAATGCCTGAAACAGACGACAAATGATATTGTGCATTCACTGTTCTTGCTGTAACTGCACCATAACTTAAATAGGCATTGTGCTGATCATGCCAAACACCTATGCCACAAGGATTTCAGAAGGATCTGCACTCGCTCCACAGGTAATAGAATTACCAATGAATTCCATTTTCCTTACAGGCTTTGCTGAAGGTTCTGTCAATTGCTGACAACGAAAACCAACCAATTCGAGGTAGCCAATATTTGCTTCTGTATTTTTATGCAACGATAAGGTATGCGGCCTGGCAGATAATTCCACATCAACTGCAATTGTATCATGCGCTGATTTTGTCTGCATACGTTTTGCAACTCCATCAACCACGAGTTCCAGGTAATTATGATTCTTACCCCAGAGAACTTCATCGTTCAAAATGATTTCACACCTGTTCCCCGTAAACTGTATGCTGATATAAACACCCGGCTGCCAGAAACGGGGAAGTTTTGGATTTGTAAAATCAATTCTTCCCGTGTACTGAATCATTGGATGATCTGCTGCAAAAAATTGGAGTTGACTTTGCTGCGCTTCTGCTTTTGCACAAAACAGAAAGCATGCAGATACACATAAAGGAATTATCAACCGCCGGAAACAGTATTGAAACTGGATCATAAATCAGGTTAGTTATAATTAAACTTCACTTTATTTTTTCCAATGATTACTTCAAACTCACCCGGTTCAGTTACTGTCTTCAATTGTGCATTTACAAAAGCAAGGTCATTTTTATTAATGGTGAATGTTACGGTTTGCATAGCACCTGCTGTCAAGTATATTTTCTTGAAAGCCCTTAAACGTTTCATACTTGGTGTAATGCTTGCATACACATCATGCGTATATAATTCTACAGTATGTTTGCCAGGCCAGCCTCCGGTGTTTTTTACCGTAACACTTACTGTTAACTTTTCATCGCCTTTTAATTCTGTTGTGCTTAATTGTATATCGCTGTATTCAAAAGTTGTATAACTCAATCCATGACCAAACGGATACAATGGATTATAGCCTGTATGAATATCATCGTTAAATACTTCCCTTACATCTTCTGAAGGTTTACGGTCGTACAAAACCATTTCACCCATACTGCGTGGATAACTGAATGGAAGAATTCCATCAGGATTATAATCACCAAACAATACATCAGCTACAGCTTCACCAGTTTTTTTTCCACTCCAGTAAGCCATTAATATCCCTTTTGCAGGAGGTTCAATATTGGTGATAAACTTTGGTCTTCCTTCTGTTAACACCAGTATCACAGGTTTGCCTGTTAAGTAAGCAGCAATTGCAAGATCTGCCTGATTTTTATCCAATGCAAGATCAGGCGTATTGCCTGGACTTTCAGCATAAGCATTTTCTCCAATGCATAAAATAATTACATCAGCATTTGCAGCTGCATTTGTTAATGCTGCAATATCATAGTTCATGGAATTATCAAAACCCTTTCCTGATGTAGTGATAATATTCGCTGCCCCAACTTTATCTTTAATTGCCTGGTAAATTGTTTTGCTGTCGGTGGGATACCACTGCTCCTCTTTCCCCTGCCAGGTATAACTCCAGCAGCCATTCAATGCACTGATGCTTTGTGCAGACGGACCTGCAACCAGCACTTTTGTATTCTTAGAAAGTGGTAATATATTGTTTTGATTTTTTAGTAATGTCATTGCTTCACGTGCTGCATCCAGTGCAAGTGTCTGGTATTCCGGTTTGCCAAAATTTTCAAGTGCTGCTGATTCAGGATATGGATTCTCAAACAATCCTGTTTTCATTTTTAACGTCAGGATTCTTCTTACAGCATCATCAATACGTGTCATTTTCACTTCACCTTTCTTCACTGCTTCAATCAGTAAATCATAAAACGAAAAATCACTTGGAACCATGCTCATATCAACTCCGGCATTTACAGCCATCACCACAGCTTCTCTTGGGGTTGATGCTACATGATGCCAGTTGTGCAAACGGATAATATCTGCCCAATCGGTAACAATCAATCCTTCAAAACCAAGCTCCGTTCTTAGTACATCGGTTAATAAATATTTACTTGAATGTACCGGTACACCATTAATTTCACTGGAATTGATCATGATGGTTGATGAACCTGCTTTCACAGCTTCCCTGAACTGTGGCAAATAATATGCTCTCAATTCTATTTCAGGTAAATAAATCGGCGTCCTGTCTTTTCCGTTTCTTGATGCAGAGTACCCAAGATAATGTTTCATACAACTGGCTACAGCTGTTACGCTTTTTAATCCATCTTCTTCATAAGCGGTTATTCCTGCTGCTCCCATTTTCTTAACAATGTATACGTCTTCACCATAAGTTTCAGGAAATCTTGACCATAAAGGCTGACGGCCGATATCAAGTACAGGAGCAAAGTTCCAGCGTACTCCTGATGCTCTTAATTCCTTTGCAGTAACTTTTGCTGCAGCAGCAACCAACGCAGGATTTCTTGTTGCAGCCATCGCAATATTTTGCGGGAACAAGGTTGAATTGAGTGTATAAGTTTGACCATGTATGGCATCCAAGCCATAAATAATCGGAATTTTTAAACGTGTATTTTTTGTTTCATCCTGGATCTGTGTAATGATCTTTCTCCATGTTTCTACATTCAATGCATGCGCAGTTGTGTTTAACAGAGACCCTACTTTATAATCAACCACTGCTTTTTTCAATAATGCAGGATCAAGCGATCCATCTTCATTGGCCCAAGCTCCTTTGGCAACTACAGCCAGTGTAACCTGGGTCATTTGTCCAACTTTTTCTTCGAGGGTCATCTTTTTTAAAAGATCTTCCACCTTTGGTTCAACTGGTTTACTTTTCTGATTGATGGCTGCAACTGAAAGCACAGCAATAAGAAGCAATGCAACTAACTTTTTCATTTTGATTTTTGTTTGATCTTTTTAATAGCCGGTTTTTCAACTGTTAATCTCAGCATTACCACATCATGCCCCTGTACAATTCCTGTCCATGCGTTCTTTGTTGTTCCGATTTCTTTTTTCATCCACAGGTCTTTAATGCTGTAAGCTGTTGCATTAAAATTGATAAACGTATTGGAAACAGAATCAGATACAGGGTTTTGTTTAAAATCATAAGTCACCGAAACAGGCTTTTTACTGCGGTTTAAAAAGCAGATGGCAAGTTCGTTGTGAGCAAGTGGTTTTATCCATGTATCAACACTGTCCTTTTGCTGATAAAGATAAGCCTGCACTCCCAAAGAATCCTGATCAACAGCAATTGCTTCTTTATCTGTGAGAATTGAAATGGTTTCTTTGGTCATTGAACGTAAATCATTACCGGCAATCAACGGGGCTGCCAGCATGCACCACATGGAGAAATGTGCCCTGTCTTCACTTACACTCATGCCATTTCCCACTTCCATCATATCAGGATCATTCCAATGATCCGGACCTGCATACTGGCGGATATTTTTGCGTATATCAATAATATGAGTTACTCCCAAACTCTTCCAGGTACCATGATCTTTTATACAGTCAAAACAATTATAAATATCACCACTGATGCGCCATAACTGCCCGATATCTTTTGCCCATAACCAGGGTTCATAAGTACCCCACTCACATAAACTAAAAACTATTGGACGACCAGCCACTTTAATAGCGTTGCTCATTGTACGGTAAGCTTCTTTTGCCGTAATGCCTTCTGTACTGCACCAGTCGTATTTCAGAAAATCAATTTCAAGCGAAGCATAGAAACGTGCATCCTGGTATTCGTATCCTCTTGTTCCGGGATAACCTGCACAGGTTAACGTACCTGCACAATTATATAAACCAAACTTTAATCCTTTGGAATGCACATAATCAATAACAGTCTTTAGTCCATTGGGAAATTTTTGCGGATCGGGAACAAGGTCGCCATTTTTATTCCTTTCTTTTGCCATCCAGCCATCATCTAAAACAATATAGTTATAACCTGCATCCTTCATTCTGCTTTTAACCATATCATCTGCAATTTCCATTACCAGTTTTTCAGAAATATTTGTTTGAAAAGTGTTCCAGCTGTTCCATCCCATTGGTGGAGTTGGGGCTAATCCTTCAAACTTTTGTGCGTAAATAAGTGAAACAGAAAAAGTCAACAGAAATGCAAGTGCAATTTTTTTCATGTGTTCATTTTGTATTTTTTATTTGTCACATAGTATATCCATAAAAATCACCACCTCCATTGTCAAAATAAGTACACTGATTTTTATGGATATTTCATGTGCTGGATTTATTTTTTATCAACTGTCATAATTACTGCTCCTAATGCAGGGACTGTAACCCTTATTCCGTTTGCTGTTACAGATGATCTTGCTTTCAGTGTATGATAATTTACCGGACCACCTGCATCCAGGGTTGGCCCCACGCCATTCACCAATACCTTACGGGAAAATTCGCCATTATCATTACTGCCTTCCAAACTGTACCAGTAAAACCTGTTTCCATAATAGAAGTTTTTCATTTTCACAACCACTGTTTGTGATGTGGGTGAAGTATTGATCAGTGTTACATTTACCTGGCCGGATGTATATGTAGATGAATAGGCCTTAATACTTACGCCACCTGTTACCGTATTATTCACCAGCCTGTCGCCCAGCATTTTTTGAAAGTAATACATATAATAAAAGCTTGGGCGTGGACTCCACTTGGCAATACCCGGTTCATCGCCACTGCTGAAAAGGCCATGATCATTCCCATTGCTCCATCCGTTTAATAAATCCCAGCGTGCAGACATTCCATATTTATTTTTCAAGGCTTCTCCCATTACCAACAAAGCAAATAAGCCACTTGTATTTGATACCTGTTGTTTTGAATCTTTTGCCCACATATTCCATTCGTCCAAGGCAATGGGTTTTACTGTTGCTCCATTTGTTTGCAAAGCCTGTGTAACAAAGTTCATCATTGTACCGGGAACTGATAATGCAGATGACAGCACTACTCCTGCACTTGAATTTTGATCAAACGGGGTAAAATAATTATGCACCACATAAAAATCGGCTTTGTTACCTACTCCGGGCATCATACCCGCATTCCAGGTTTTCATGGTATTGGTTTGCCAGGATTCTGTTGCAGGTGCTTCAACCGTAACAGCACCAATATAAATTTTCTTACCAATTTCAGTTGCTGCTTTTTGCATAGAGTCAACAAACACTTTAAAATGCTGGGCATACAAAGCACCTGTTAAAAATTCAGGCTGACCATCTTTGTTTGCAGTAAGATCGATACGGTAACCCCATTCCCAATTGCCATAATTTTCATTACCAATTTCCCAGTACTGTGTACGTCCATTATCATAACGTACCCAATCGGCTGCCATGTGAGCCGCATCAGCAACAGGATTTGTACCTGTGCCATAGCGTGCATACCCGTAATTAATTGTAATGATTCCTTTATTATTTGTTTGCTGCAACATGGTATAATAGTTATCCAGGTTACACTGCCAGTTATAATTTGTTTTACCGAAGTTGTAAGTTGCCGCTACTTTAGTACCATCATCTTTTGTAAACATGGTTGGCGCACCGGGCGGATTTACACCTTCCAATGCATTCCAGAAATAAGCATCACTGGAACTGCCGCCGGAAAACGGATAATATGCGGATGCAGATTTGTAACCGGATCAATAAACTTTGGATCACCTGCTACAGGACCCATCCACCAAACAGCATTGTGTCCAAATTCAGATAAAGGAATTTTGTAATGATAGATGTGGCATCAACAGTAACTGTATTTGTTGCAGTGGCAGGCATGCTTCCTTCATCAAATGAAGGTGCTGTAAATGTTCTTGGCTGCCAGTCATCCAGGAAAAAACCAATTGTATTGGCAACCGGAGGATCCACGCCGGGTACAATTACTGTATCTGTAATAACAGGCGGAGTTGGTGGAGCAGGCGTAGCACCTTTATTTTTTTTACAACTTATTGTCAGTAATATCAACAGCAATAAGAGAACTGTTTGAGCCAAATTCTTTTTCATACAATTACAATTTAATCAGGGTACAATTGAAATACGTTTATACATTTCTATACAGGCCCTGCTGTTATGATAAGGGCATTTCCAGAAGCCTGCTTTTTCTTTCTGCATCAGTGAGTAATCTTTATTTACTCCCCAATACCACTCACCGTTTTCTTTATTAAGAATATGTTTCTTTACAAAATCCCAGCTTTGCAGAGAGTATCGAAGATATTTTTCTTCCCTGGTTAACTGCCAGGCATTATAAAAACCAATCATTGCTTCGGCCTGCGGCCATGAATGCTTTTCATGAATCAGTGCATCTTTCTCCGGCTCATATTCATACCACAACCCTCCATCAGTATCCAAACCTTCAGCTGCCGCATCAGCTATTGAAATGGCAAACTGTTTAAATATTCCGATCAGAGATTGATGTTCTATAACTTCTGCACATTGCTGCAACAGCCATGATGCTTCAATATCATGCCCATAAGAGTGCAGAGTTGATTTTGATACCCATTCATCAGTAAAAAACAGATGGAGATGGTGATTTTCTTTGTTGATGAAATGCTGCTGAAATAATTCAAGCAGGTGAATGATTTTTTTTCTCAGTCCATCATCAGGCCATACTTTATAAAGTTCTGCATAAGCTTCCACTATATGCAGATGCGTATTCATTGTTTTTCGTTCATTGTCATCTTTATCACTTAAACGTAAGTCATCTGCGTCTTTCCACATCCGGTCAAAAGCTTCAATATATCCGCCTTTCTTTTCATCAAAACTGTATTGCTCAATACTGTTATACAAATCCTTTGCAAAATGCAATGCCATTCCATTACCGGATGCTTTGTAATATGCTGCCATTCCATAAATGCAGAATGCAAGTCCGTAAATCTGTTTCCTGCCATCTTTCATCTGTCCTGTTGAATCAACAGACCAGAAAACGCCTCCATACTCATGATCAAAAAAATGATTAATAATATAATTAAACGCAGTTGTGGCTGTGTTTAGGTGCGATTGGTCCCTTGTGAATTCATAAGCAGCAGAGAATGCCCAGAGTATGCGGCTGTTAAGAACAATTCCTTTCGGAGCAGTTCTGTCGGGAATATTTTCATTGTTGATGCTGCCATAAAAACCACCCTGCTCTTTGTCGATGGTAAAATTCATCCAGTAAGAGAGAATTGTATTCAGTTCTTCTTTCATTTCAGATTTATACTTTGCTAAGATGTCTGAACTGATATCTGCCTTCAGGGTTGTCATTACTTGAGAGATGTTCTTGCTGATTTTTCTGATTTACTATGCTCAACTTTCACCAACTCTTCCGATAGATTTTTATCGATCAATGCAGTTAATGTTTTAACTGTTTCGGCCGATCTGTATCCATCAGCTGCTGTATTAACAACATAATCGAGCAATTGCTTCACCGTGGAAGTTGCCACATGCAAACGTGTATCAGAGGAAGCGTAATAAATAAATACAGTTCCGTCATCATCTGCAATCCAGCCATTACTGAACACTACATTCGATACATCTCCAATGCGCTCATCAGCTTCAGGTGCTATAAAATAACCGGCAGGCTTGTAAATTATTTTCGTAAGATCGTTCAAATCAGTCATAAACATATACAGCACATATCTTAATCCCGCTGCTGTATTTCTTACGCCATGAGCAAGGTGCAGCCATCCTAATTTTGTTTTGAGCGGTGCAGGCCCCTGACCATTCTTCATTTCATAAACAGTATGGTATATTTTTTTATCAATAACTGTTTCCTTATCAATCTTTGCATTTTCAATTGAATCACTTAATCCAAAGCCAATGCCTCCGCCTTTTCCTGCTTCAATAAAACTATCCTGTGGTCTTGTATAAAAAGCATATTTCCCATTTACAAATTCAGGATGCAACACTACATTTCGCTGTTGTGGCGATGGTGTAATAAGATCATTGAGTCTTTCCCAGCTAACCAGGTCTTTTGTTCTTGCAATACCACATTGAGCAATGGCTGAAGTTTGATCTCCTTCTGAAGCTTTCGGATCTCTCCGTTCTGTACAAAACAATCCATAGATCCATCCATCTTCGTGCTGTACCAAACGCATATCATACACATTGGTATCGGGCACACTGGTTTCAGGCATTACCACCGGGTAATCCCAGAATTTAAAATTATCAATTCCGTTAGGGCTTTCAGCAACAGCAAAGAATGATTTACGGTCAGCAGCTTCAACCCTTGCCACTACAATATATTTATCATTCCATTTAATAGCACCTGCATTTAAAACTGCATTGATTACAAAGCGTTCCATCAGGAATGGATTGCTGTCGAAATTAAGATCATACCGCCAGAATAAAGGAGTATGAGATGCTGTTAATACAGGGTTTATATATCTCTCAATGATTCCGTTTCCTGATCCTTCTTTTGAGTTCGTTTGCTGCAACAGGGTCTCATGACTTTTCTCCAGCTTTGCTAAGCGACTAAAGAAATTACTTCGCATACATTATAATTTAATTGTTCAATCTTCCAGTTTATTCCACCATGTTTTCTTTAATATAAATCCAATAACAATCAATATCACCACTGTAATTAACAGGGGTAATTTTAACCAGAGTACGATATACATTGGCAAAATGGTTAAACAGCATTGAGCGACAATACCAATCACCACATTAAACATATCCAGCTTAAACCGTTTATTTGGTTCAAACGAAGGATTATCCTTTATCACCAGTTCATGAATTGGTTTCCAGAAACCCCATGGACGCACCGTACTGTAAAACTTTTTCAGTATTTCCACTTCAGTAGCAGGTGCGGTATATGTTCCAATTAAACAGCCTGCAATTGACAAAGCAAACAATAGCGGGAAGTAATACAGAAATTCAACCCCATTAAAAAATCTTGAAAAGACTAATGCTCCTGCAATACCGGTTAACATACCATAATAAAAACCATTTGCATTAAACCTCCACCAATACCATTTCAACACATTGGCAGCTATATAACCTCCATACAAACCTGATACAATCCATTGCAGGATACTGTTAACATCCTTTGCAAAAAAACCGAGTGTTACACCAACTGCCACCACAATAATTCCTGTGAAATAATTCATTCCCATAATCTTCCTGGTAGATGCATGAGGATTGACATACTTCAGGTAGATATCATTTACGATATATGCCTGTGCAGCATTCAGTGTGCCGGAGAAAGTGCCCATAAATGCTCCCAGCAAACCTGTTAACACAAGGCCCAAAATACCAACCGGTAAAAAGTTATTGATAGCTGCAGGAAGCACACGTTCAAAATCCGTTCCCCCTGCACCATTACTTAAATTCAGCTGATTATAATACAGTAAGCCAAGTACAGTAAGTCCAATTACCATAAAATACCTGATGGGCAACAATACAACGGAAACAAAGCCTGTCATTTTCGATGCTTCCTTCGGCGATTTTGTTGACAATACTTTTTGCATATCATAGTTCGGTGCAGGACCGGCCAGTGAAGCAAACACTCCTTTAAAAATCATCATCATAAAAAAGATGCCGAATAAACTGTATCCATCCTCTGCAATTTTTTTGTTGGCATCTTCAACAATACCGGCCCAGTTCATATCCAGGTTCCAGCCAAAGAATGGATTGTCCCATCCGGCAGGAACATTCAATGTATTTCCATGCAGATGCATCATGGCTATAACTGCTATGGCAATACATCCCACAGTCATGATTGCATATTTGATCAAATCGCCAATAACAATACTGTGCATGCCTCCCAAAATGGAATAGAACATAGCAAACAGTGTAAATACAATTCCATAAAAATGAGCTACGTATTGTGGTGCTATATCAAAAGGAATATAAGGCTGTACCAAATTCCACGGAACAAATATTTCAATGAACTTTCCCAACCCGATAAATCCATAAGCCAAAAAACCAAGACAGCCAATCAGTGCAAATGCCACAACAATATTGTGCGATCCTGTTACTCCTTTTCCTTTCAATCCAAATCTTGTTTGCAACCACTCAGCTCCTGTATTTGCGTTTGATCTTCTCAACCATTTAGCCAGGAACATCATATTAAATACCTGGTTAAACACCGGCCACAAAAAAGGCAGCCACATACTTTTTATTCCATATACAAAACACAGGGATACCATCCACATGGTGCCGCTGATATCAAACATATCAGAAGCATCACTTAAGCCGAGCATATACCAGGGGAGTTTTTTCCCGCCCATCATATAACTCTCTTTATTTTGTCTGGCTTTTTTCCGTAATACCCATCCAATAATCAGCATAGAAGCGAGGTACAGAATAACAATGCTTATATCAATTAATTCTAATTTCATCCTGTCTGTTCAATTTAATTTCCCGGTTGTTAAAAATGTGCAGGCTGAAGAATCAGCCCGCCGCCTGATTATGATTATGAACTAAAAAACATTACCTGTATAGTTTTTCATTTTTTACATCTTTTTCAAACAAGGTGCTGTTCAATTGATAAAACTCAACAAAGTCATTTGCTGAAAGCTGCCCTTTAATGGTGCATAATAATGCATCCGTTTAGTACTCTCCTGGTAACCATGATTGCGCCATACCAATACATAGGAAATTTTATTATCACCTATTGCTTTGAGCAAGGTTTCAGTCCACCATTTTTCATTGGGAACAGATTCAAATCCAGTTTCTGCCAATGCAAACAGTTTATTTTTCTCTGCAGCAATTTGTCCAACCATGTTTAACCGTGAATTTGTATTCTTTATAAACCCTTCATTTTTCTTTGGGTCTCCACTTTGATAAGTATCAAAACTTACCATATCCACCACATCATCGCCCGGGTATCTTTCTAAAAATTCTTCCTTTGTTTTAAAGTCGCCGCCTGTATTATATACCCATAAAATATTGTGCAGTTTTTTTTGTGTATGCAGGTAATCAAACGTGAAACGCCAGAGAGATTTATAATCTGAAACGCTGCAATTGTTTCTGCCCCACCAAAACCAACTACCGGTGTGTTCATGAAAAGGACGGAATAAAACAGGTATCATTTCTCCTTTGCTGCCTTTCAATGCTCCAAAAAAAGAAGCAACCTTATCGAGCCATTGTTTATATAATTCATGATTAGCACCTCCCGGTATAATTGATGCAACTGTACCATTTGTTGTATCCCATGCACTGATCCCCTTTCCAAACGGGCTGTACATATGCCAGCTGATAGTTATTACTCCTCCTCTTGCATAACCATCTTTGATGAACTGCTGCATCTGATCAAAAGGCACAGCATCCAGGTTTTTAGTTTGGTCAAGTTCCAATCCGCCCAGTTCCCATCCATATACTGCCGGGTAATCACCTGCAACATCTTTTATATCACTTCTTCCTGCTGAGCCTGTCGAAGCATCATATTTCCAGTTAACACCATAAGCCAAATCATCCTGGTGGCCAAACATGACCCCTTTAGATGATAATTTCTTTAAATTATTATACAGACTTACGGTTTCCTTTGTTGCCTTTTTATCTGTTGGTAATTCCTGCTGTGCTTTTGCCTTGCAGGCAAACAGAAAGAAAACGGAAATAAAAACAATGATATGCTGGCTGTTGTATTTCATTTGAGTGCACTTAATTTTTTTGTAAAAGAACTGACTACTTTCCAGGTACTGATATCTGCATCGAACACAGAATTTAATCCCTGTTCTTCAACCGGAGGATCGCCCAGTACATCATCCCCTTTTTTCCAGAGTAGCTGTTTGTAAGAAGGACGGCCACTTCCGCTGAATGTCCAGAAATTTGCTCCTGCAATTACACCACTCTGTTGTGCATCTTTCAGCAACTGATTAAATATAGAAGTATAATACCTGTCTCTGAAAGAAGTAGATGCAGATAATAAAAAGAATGACCATTCCTGGGCAAACCAAATTCCTCAACCACTAAAGGTTTGCTGATCTGTTTAGCAACAGCTGCATGTTTTTGTAATATAGTCTGTTGTTTTTTCACTACTTCATCAAAACTTTTCCAATAGCAGTGTCTGTAAACCATCCCCAGTTTTTGGGCCAAATATGGATGGTTGCATAATCAATATTTTTATCTGCATGGATCGCTTCAAACACATCCATATTCTCACTGCCCATTTCACCTTCGCTGCCAATGGTAATTAAATGATGCTGATCCATTGACCTGATGTATGCAGCTGTATGACTGATAAAATTTTTATACGCATCAATTGCTGCCGGGCGCATGGGTCTTGGTTCATTGGCAATTTCCCATGCCATGATGGAAGGATCGTCAGTATATTTTTTCTTAGTGATTGTGTTGATTCTTTGTACAATCAATTTTACCTGTTGTTCATATTGCAGCATACAGTTTGAACAATTATAAAACTGACTCACATAATCCCTCATTTCACCCCAGCTTAGTTTACGCTGCAGTACAGAATCAGCAATCAATCCATTCCAGTTAAGGTATTGTAAAAAGCCCCCGCTCCATTCCCAGTTGTTACTGAAAAAGATAACGGCTTTCATTTTTCGTTTTTCTATTTCAGTAAGTAAAAAATCAAGCCCTTTTAACTGATCAGTACTGAATACACCGGCCTTTGTTTGCAAAGCAGGCTCAACTCTCGGAACACCATTAATCTGTCCTTTGCCTTCAGCACCGGCCATTACACGGAGATTGTTAACCCCTTTGCTTTTCAAAAAATCAAGTTCTTTTCTTATGCGTTCTTTTCCTTTTGCATCATTTGCCACTAAACCTCCATACCAGTAATTGACCCCGATATAATAATAGGGCTTATTGTCAATAAAAAACTGTTGTTGTCTGCGTTGCACAAAGGATTGGGCATGTAAAGTATCATGCAGTAAGAACGCCAATAAAAGAGCATAGTAACAACAATCTTCATTTCATATAACTTTTACATGGATTTAGGTCATCTTTGAAAATCCGGGTACGTTTTAAAAAACCGGTTCAGAATCGATGCTGAAATGAACCAGTTCATGAATGGGTTTCTGGAAACCCCAAGTAAGCATAGTACTGTAAAAATTACTGAGTGTTTCTATTTCAGGAGCCTGTTGCATTGAGCGTTTCTTTTGCTGCCTATATTTTATCACCGGGTCATTCATTTGATTGTTGGAACAGTAAAGGGTTTCACAATACAAATGCCTGTAAGCCACAAGTGAAGAGAAAATAGCTTTTAAAGGAACATATTAACATAATAGCTAAAAAAAACCTGTTTAACTCTTCAGCAATCCGGGTGGCGTTAAACAGGTTTTTTGCAGAAATAGAAAGAAGCACGCAGGATCTTATCTGATTTATCCGTAAGATTTCATCGAAATAATTAACGATTTCAAATTTCTATTTAACCAAAACTACATCATCAAAATATAATTTTTCATCGCCTGAATCCGGTCCTTTAATGAAAAACCCTAATTGCTGCAGTGTACCGCCTGTACTCCAAAAACTAATTGAACTGATGGGAATTTTAAAATAAGTCCAGACACCCGGTGGTACTGTAATTGGATTAGACCCATTTTGCCCATATCCAAGTGATGAAGTGTTGGTTTGAATATTAACCGTTTGAGATGCAGCTCCACCATATACCCAAAAACTAAATACTTATAAGATGCATCATATGGCAAACTTGGATACCAATTTTGAAAACCTTCAATTTTCCAACCGCTCTTCGGAAAAACTCCCATAAAAGAAGCTGAACCTGTTTTAAAAATAGTTGTTGATATACCTGCCAGCCCTGACCACGAACCATTTTCCCAGCTATTTTGATACCCATCTGTGAAAATCTGGTAAGCATTATCAAGATTAACTAATTCCTGTGCTGCATTTAGTGTTGTAGCTGTACCCGCTGAAGTATAGTTAAACTGTAAAATTCCTCTTGTAATGGTTGTTGTAGGGAATTGAAGCACTAATACAGAATCGTTTTTACTAATAATACTTGTAGTGGCAGTTCCCGGAGATGATCCTAAAAGATTTACTCCTGTTACTGATGCAAATCCTACACCACTTAATGTAATTTGTGAACCTGCATAAAAATCGTAATTGGAATAAGAAGATACTGTTGGCGGTGGTGCTATAATAGTAAACTTATAAGTTGCTTTACCATAAAGAGTGGTAACCACAAGGCTATCTTTTGCACTAGGCCCATAATATGGTGTTTTTGATGGCACTTGAACAACTATTGAATTATCAGTTAATAGAGCACGGTTAAAATATGCTGAATACCCGTTAAATGTTATGCTTGTTACACTTCCCAGGTTAGTCCCGCTGATTAAATAATAATTACCAAGATTGCCAGCAGTAGTAGTGGAATCAAAAGCATTTATCCGGTTTTGCTTTTGTTTAAGTGTTTTGACAACATTACCTCCTGCATCATAAGATATTATTGTGTCATACGTTGTTGTAGTATCTGTTTTGCTCCACGTATGAACAGAGGCAATAGTGGGCGTGCCAGTTCCCGGATCAAAGCCAAGGCTGTTATATTTTTTGCAGGATCCCATAAATACCAACCCAATTAATATGGCTATCCAGTAATTTTTTTTAGAATTTAGTATATTATTCATATAATTTATTTGATAATTTAAAATTTATATGGTACAGGGGCTCCTAATAAAGCAGGGTCAGCAGAAGCTTCTGTAGCCGGATAAGGCAACAGGAATTTTGAATCATTTAAAGTAAAACTGCGACCGGAACCATAGCCGGTTATTTCACCTGTGGTGCTATTTATATTTACAGTGCGTCTATCTTGACCGTTAATGATTTTTATTGCAACAGGGTGATGACCAGAAACAGGACTATTACCTGTATTAACGTTAGGCTGATAACCATCTATACGCTGTAAATCGTACCAATAATCTCCTTCAATGGCAAATTCTAACCTTCTTTCATTAAGTAATTGTTTGTAAGTAAAGCTGGTTAAAGCCGGTAAACCTGCTCTTTGACGAACTTTATTTAAATAGCCCAAAGCAGTTGCATCGGTACAAACAGCATTGGTATCAATTCCCGTCCGGGTTGAACGCCTGCAATTTTACCCAAAATAGCTTCTGCAGCAATTAAATACATATCAGCGTATCGAAGAAGATAAGTATTATTTGAAGTTGCCTGAAATGCAGTTAATCCGTTGTTATCATCGGGTGTTCCTACCACATACTTTTTCATTCCGGCTCCAGTTCCCTGAGCATTAACTGCTTTATAGAGTTTGCCCCCAACTGTGGTATCAATTCGTGCAATATAGTATCCCCCGTCTTTTTTATGCAGTTCGGGGTAAAAATCATGATCTGTCATGATAGTACCATGGCGGCGAACAACATCACCTGCATTTGCAAAAGCATTTTGCAAATCAAGGCTTGGCCCTAATTCGCCCCATCCATCGCCGGTACCGGTAATATCCGAATTAGGACAAATCACAGATTGATGTTGGTTTCCAAATCCATAACCACCATTAGAAGTCCATTGCAAAGCAATCATTGATTCTTTACAATTGTTGCCGGCTAATTCAAACATCTGAACATAACTGCCCGGAGCATCCAAACCTACCAAACCAAATTCGCCGCTGTTAATTACAATTTCTGCCTCAATTCTTGCACTATCATATTTCTGTTGATACAAATAAACTTTTGCCAATAAACCAGAAGCGGAGGCACTGGATGCATGCCCTGTACTTGCTACTCCCGGTTTACAATTAGCTTTCGCAAACTGCAAATCCAATGCAATAAATTTATAAACATCGTTAACCGGATTAGTAGGTACTGAAGAGAAGGTACCAACAAAAGGAGCAGGGTCGGTAATGATAGGTACATTACCAAAAATACGCACCAGATAAAAATAAGCTGCTGCTCTCATTAAATGAGCTTCTCCTAATGCGTTATTAACTACGCTTGCAGGTACAGCCGAAGCCGCACCAGGCAAATTGTTGATTAACGCATTTGATTGTGCTATTACAGTATAAAGGGAGTTCCATGCACTGGAAACAGTTTGAGTGGCATTTCCTGCGCCAAAAGCGCCAAAAGCATCAAATGAACCGTCAGTTCCTGCCCAACATATTGCATTACCACTTTGCAAATCACCCATGGCTAAAAGCGCCTTTCCATTAAGACCAAACCATGGCGCTGCATATAAAATGTTCGTACTAGATTGAACCTGATCAGTAGTTTGATAATAGGTACCTACTGTAGAAGCATTCTCAGGTGGGCGGTTAAAGAAATCTTTTTTACAACCTGTAGCTGCTATAACAGCCAAAATTCCCAACCCTGCTACATATTTTATTTTAGTTATCATTTTTATTTTTTTAATGGATGAAGCAATTAAAATTCAGCATTTAAACCAAATGTAATCACCCTTGGTGTTGGATATCTTCCATAATCTATATTTTGCAATATTGGGTTTTGATTTAATGAACCTACTTCAGGATCTAACCCAGTATACTTGGTAAATACATGCAAATTTTGACCGCTGACATAAATTTTTAATTGATTCAATTTTGCTTTCTTTGCCCATTTTGCGGGTACAGTATACCCCAAACGAACGTTTTGTATTCTTAAATAAGAAGCATCTTCAAGAAATCTGTCTGACATAACTAAGTTGTTATTCCCAAAACTTGCTCTTGGTGCAGGAATATTGGAGTTGGGATTAGATGGTGTCCAATAGTTAGCAGCATCAGCGTTTTGATTCATGTATAAGCCATACATACCCATAGCCTGAAAATTAAGAGCATTTAATATTTTTCCACCCTGCGAACCGGTTAAGAATATGGATAAATCAAAGTCTTTATAAGTAAAATTGTTACTTATACTGTAAGTAAAATTGGGGTTTGGACTACCTAAGGAGTATTGTTCGTTAGGTCCACCTTTGCCATCATTACCTTCATACATAATATCTCCATAATAAATAGTATTGGATAAAGACCTGTCACTGCTCACCTGTTGAGGAGAACCAAGAACATTTTGAGGATTTGCCACTAAATAAGCTAACTGAGCCTGCGTTTTAATAATACCCGCAACTTTATACCCGTAAAATTCTCCTACAGATCCACCGGGTTGAGTTCTTGTAGCATAAATTTGAGGGCCAAAACCAGTAGATATAATACCGTTTAATTCAGGGAATCCGTTCAATGAAATTACTTTATTCCTATAGTGAGAGAATACTACAGTTGTTGACCATGTAAAATCTTTTTAACAAAATTCCGGCTTGTAATATTAAATTCAAATCCTTTGTTTTCAATTTCACCCGCATTTACCCAAGGTGATTGCACAACCGCTACATTGGAGTATTCAGCTGTACCACCACCGAGGAAAGAAGGCAAAGGTTGCTGAAAAAGAAAATCCTTTGAAGTTTTCTTATAAATATCGAAAGAAGCGTCAATACGATTATGAAGTAAACTAAAATCCACACCTGCATTTTGCTGTATGGCTGTTTCCCAGGTAAGATCCGGGTTGCTGAAATTAGCAACTCTAAAACCCGTGCCTAATCCCGTAACTACAGGATTAATTGCCGAGCCATAACTATATTGTGGAATATTAGAATTACCAGTGGCGCCGTAGCCTAACCTGACTTTAAGATTACTCACCGTTTTGTTTATTTTATCCATAAACGGTTCATCTGATATTCGCCATGAAACAGCGACACCGGGGAAATAACCAACCTGATGCCCTTCGGCAAAATTAGAGGAACGGTCACTACGGGCACTTGCAGTGATGCTGTATTTATTATTAAAAGTATAAATAGCACGTATTAAATACGATTCCATTGAAGTACTGCCTTTGGGTTCATTCAACGTATTGGAAGATTGCGTTCCTAAATTTAAAGTTTGAATAGTATTACCTGCTGTAAATCCTTTGGTACTGGCAATAATTCCGCCATAATTAGATTGCCATACTTCACGACCTAACAATGCGGATACTACATGTTTACTCCCGAAAGTATGATTATAATTCAAATGCTCCAGCCAGTTCCAATAAGTACTATGATTATTATTTTCCTCCAAAACAGCTAATGTATTTGAAAAGGCAGGCGGGAAACCAGGAGCTCCATAAGCATAGGTCGGATTATATATTTTAGCCTGTCCCCAATTAAAATCTCCATCAATTTCGGAGTGCAACGTAAAATCTTTAAAGAGCTTGATATCGCCATAAATCCGGCCTTGTATATTGCTTCTTATCAAATAATTTGTAACGCTTAATGCCCGTTGAAGTGGATTTAACCCTCCCATTGCCTGGCCGCCTGCATCAATAGCAGGTCCTGCAAAACTTCCATCGGCATTATAAACAGCAACATCAGGAGCTTGCAAAAGAGCACTATAAATAATACCATAATTGTTTCCCAATAGGGTATTGGCTTTGTTTTGATTGGCAGTAATGCTTACACCCGCTTTAAACCATTCTTTTACCTGTGAGTTAATTGATGTGTGTATTGAATAACGGTTAAAGTCAGAACCTATAATAGTACCATCCTGTTTAAAATAGCCACCGGAAATATAATAATCAGTTTTAGCATTTGCCCCTGAGATGGAAAGGGTATGACTGGTTTGGTTGGCTCTTCGAAATATTGCATCCTGCCAATTAGTACCTGTACCCAATTTGCCCGGATCAGCAAATTCTATCCGGCGGGTTGTGCCAAATAAATCGGCAAGATTATTTTCAAACCGGGCATATTGCGGGAGATCCATCATTTTCAAAAACTTTCCCTGCTCCTGAATCCCGTAATAAACATCATAATTAATTTTTGCATCACCAACTTTCCCTTTCTTGGTAGTAATGATTACTACACCATTAGCACCGCGGCTGCCATAAATAGCAGTGGCAGAAGCATCTTTTAATACATCTATTGATGCAATATCATTTGGGTTTATGCTGGCGAGTACGCTGGGCTTTTGCTCTTGTGTAACAGGAGACAAACCGCCAAAAACTCCGTCATTCGATGATGCCTGTGAAGGAGCATTACCATCAATGGCCACCCCGTCAATTACATACAAAGGTTCACTTCCACTAAAAGAAGTAATACCTCTGATACGTACCGAAATGGCTGCTCCTGGTTGACCTGAGTTTGCAGTAACAGTTACACCGGCAGCTCTGCCTTGAAGCATTTGATCAACAGTTGGTTGAGGAATATTAGCCAGTTCTTTGGATGTGACGGATGAAACCGCACCATTCACATCCCCCCTTTTTTGAGTTCCATAGCCAATTACCACAACTTCACTAAGATTGGTGTCAGTTACATTTAAAGTAACAAGAACCGTTGTTTTCCCTGTAGTAGATACCTCAATTGGTTTTGAGCCAACATAAGAAATTACCAAAATAGCAGTAGGTGATGAAACATCAATCCTGAATGTTCCATTTGCATCAGTAATTGTTGCAATTTTTTCTCCTTTAATAGTTACAGTTGCGCTGGCAAGAGGAGTGCCTTTTTGATCAGAAACAACTCCGGTAAGAGTTCTTTTTTGCGCAAAAATGGTTAGAGAAGACAATAATAAAATAATGATCATAAAGATCGCATGGGAGGAGCTTGATTTTCTCATATAGCAAGAATATTTATCCAAAATTAGTTTTTTGAAGTAAACAGAACTAATACTATTATATCAAATAGTAGTACTTTATTGGTATACTGACGAAGATCATTATCTGAAAGTATTGGTATTACTGAATATATTGCGTAATATGGTGTAACACAAAAAATAAATAAAATAATACTATTTTATCAGGCAATTGATAATTTTACAACAAACAGAATTTCTCATGCAACCGGTTATACTCAGAGAAATCACCCCTCTTACCAGTAGTGATTGCTTTACCATATTTACAAGAACTAAATCAGAATTTGATTTTCCATTTCACAGTCACGAAGAATTAGAACTGAATTTTATACGAAATGCAAAAGGTGCCAAACGTGTGGTTGGTGATCATATTGGTGAAATTGATGAGCTGGAACTTGTTTTGGTTGGATCGAACCTGCCACATGTTTGGGAATCACATAAATGTAAAAGCAAAGAAATAAAAGAGATCACCATTCAGTTTCACAAAGACCTCTTCGATGAAAAATTTCTACGCCGCAACCAGATGAGTTTTATCCGCAACATGCTGGAGCTTTCTGCAAAAGGGATTTCCTTTTCCAAACAAACCATTGAACAGATTACACCGAGATTGATTGCATTAAGTAAGAAACAGGGTTTCGATTCTGTGCTGGAATTACTTTCCATCCTGCATGATCTTTCCGTTTCAAGAAATATGCATACGCTGTCCGTTGCCACTTTCAATAATGCAGAAGTATCCTACAACAGCCGTCGTATAGAAAAAGCATTTGAATACATGAATCAGAACTTTCAAAAAAATATTACGCTTAATGAAATTGCGAAGCTGGTGAATATGACAGAGGTTTCATTCAGCCGTTTCTTTAAAACCAGAACAGGCATTACATTTATTGACAGCCTGCTTGAAATAAGATTGGGGCATGCATCAAGACTATTGATTGATACAACTCAGTCCGTTTCAGAAGTAGCTTATAACTGCGGCTTTAATAATATATCCAACTTCAACCGTCTCTTCAAGAAAAAGAAAGATTGCACACCAAAAGAATTCAGGGAGAATTACAGTTTTTATGGAAGCAGAATATTTATTTAACAGGGAACCTTCCCACTCTTTTATACATGCCCGTTTATTAAGGCAAATAAAAAACTTCTTTCAGCGGAATGCTTACCGGTGAATTATCCGCATTGCTTTCCATCAGGTCTTTCATATAGGCCCACCACCTTTTCATCACCGGATGCGATGGTAAACTATCGAGCTTTACAGCATCCTCTATTTTCATTACACCAAAGAGAAAACTTGTTTCTTCGTCGAGGAAAATGCTGTACTCGCTGATGGTGGTTTGTTTCAGTAACTCCTGCAGGTCGGGCCATAAGGCATCATGTCTTTTTTTATACTCTTCCTCTTTGCCTTTAAACAGTTTCATTTTAAATGCTACACGTTGCATACAGATTATTTTAATAAATGAAAATCGTTTTACTCCTTTACTTCATATAGTTTACCAATGAACCGGGCTTGATTTCTTTCAATGCCTTTGCCACTATGTCAGCATTTACTTTAGCCCCATCCATATTGGTATGTGTATGATCAGATGGAAAGAATGGCTTTACTGCTTCTGCTCCCATTTCTTCATACTTTGCTGCAACCAATTCATTCAGGTTAATAAAATAAGCACCTTCTTCTTTTGCAACCTGTTCAGCCCATAAAGCATAACTGTCTGCAGAGCGTGTTACTTTACCATCTTTCCAGTTGTTGCGTGGCACCAGTGAACAAATAATCGGGATGGCGCCTTTCGATTTTGTTTCACGCACATACTTACGCATATACCAGCCGTAACTGTAAACCGTTTCCTTCATTTTACGGATGGGATTATAAATTTCTGAACTGTCGTTACCAATACCACGAATGGTTCCTCTTGCTCTTGCCGTATCATCTAAAGGGCTTGCATCATTATGACCAAACTGCATAATTACGTAATCACCTTTTTGTAACGCAGCCATAATCTTATCCCATCTTCCTTCAGTAATAAAAGTACGGCTGCTTCTTCCGCCAATAGCATGATTACTGATACTGATCTTCGCTGTATCAAAATAATCATCAATAAAACTACCCCATCCCCATCTGCCGTTTTCTTACCGGTACCATCACCATTCTTTACAGTTGAATCACCAATAATATAAAACACCGGTTTTGGATTGCATCATTGTAAATGATAAGATTCAAGAACAACGGAAATGAATAACAGCTTTTGAAATTTCATATTTATAAATTTATGTTCTACACTTATTTTTAAGATAACTAATTGCAATGGACCTGTCGCTCAAATTACGAATACCCTGTACAACAGATGCTGCATTTACTTTTGCACCTTCCACATTGGTATGTGTATGATCGCCGGGGAAAAACTTTTTCACTTCATCCGGCCCTAACGCATCGTATTTGTCTGCAGTGATACTGTTCAGATCAATAAAATAAACCCCTTCGCTTTCAGCTACTTCTTTTGCCCATTTGCCATAATCTCTATCTGCCCTTTTTACTTTGCCTTCAACAAACTGGTTGCGGGGGATCATTGAACAGATGATGGGTCTTGCACCTTTTGCTTTAGCATCTTTAATAAACTTTTTCAAATACCAGCCATATGTGTGTACGGTTTCAACAGTACTGTCTTTCCATGTCAATTCAACTGTTTCATCACCTGTGCCTCTTAATACACCACGGTAACCCGCTCTTGAAGTATCAGGCCGGCTGCCTTCGTTATGACCAAACTGTATAATGACATAATCACCATTCTTTAATGTTGATAAAACTTTCTCCCACCTTTTTTCTTTAATAAATGTTCTTGTGCTTCTTCCCGCCATTGCCTGGTTGCTGATGTTTATTTGCGTTGAATCAAAGTACTCGCCAATCATTTCACCCCATCCGCATTGCGGACGGTTAGTATTTCTGACTGTTGAATCGCCGATAATGTATATTGTTGGCTTTTCGTTTTTAATTATAAGAAATGAAGTAAGCACAGCTCCCAACATCAACATTCTTACACTGAATCTGTGCTTCTGTACAAACTGAAAAAAAATATACCCTTTCATAATTTCTATTTCCTGTTAATAACAATATTTGGCTTTGCAGGCATCTTCATTCCTTCACCAATATAATAACTCACATGTGGTGGTTGATTGTAAGCTACATTCTGCCAGGCAATACTTAAACGGTATTGCGGATTATGCATAAGTGTATACAATTTAATTTCTGTTGGAATAGATGTTGAAAATATCCGCAACTCCTTACTGTCGGTTGTGCGGCATACAAGTTCTTCTCTCCAGTCGCCAAACAAATCGGCACTCAAACAGGGATTTGATTTTGTTCCGTTATTACTAACACAGCCAAAATCTCTTCCATCAAATAATTTTACTGATGCACTGTTGATATAATCCCATTTACTGATGTTCACTCCATTCAACACTTCACTTAAAGCATCACCATCCCAGTAGATGCCCATATTACAGGGAGGAGTTTTTTCAGCAATCTTATTTCCTTTGTTATCAAACATACCTGTAATTCCTGCACCAGCAACCCAGCATTCAAAGCCGGGATAGCGGGGATCAATATCCAACGCCAAAGCACGGCCCGGACCTTCACCATCATCGCCTGCTTTTACTGAAGCTTTTTTCCAGATTACTTCGCCTGTTTTTGCATCACGAAAATTTGCACCTGCATCACCGAAACGTTCCTGGATACTGAACACTTCAAGTCCGGGATGTTGCGGATCAAGATCACTTACATGCAATGCATCTGCATGACCGATACCAGTTGTGTATAATCCTTTACCGTTATCATCAACTGTCATTTGACCGTATACAATTTCATCTTTTCCATCATCATCTACATCTGTTACTGTTAAATTATGATTACCCTGTCCTGCATAAGGTTTATTACCGGATTCATTTGAATCAAACACCCAGCGTTTCACTAACTTTTTATCTTTTAAATCCCATGCAGCCAAAACAGTTCTTGTATAATAACCACGGCACATTACTAAAGAAGGATGTTTGCCATCGAGATAGGCGATGCAGGCAAGAAAACGATCCATGCGGTTGCCATAACCATCACCCCACATGGTTTTTAGTTCGTATTCTGTTGGATTGAGAGAAGCTGGATATCGTGGAGGATCGTAACTGACAGTTGATATGGCAGCACCTGTTTGTCCGTTGAACACTGTAAGAAATTCAGGGCCACTTAATATATAACCACGCTGGTTGCGATAATCTTCTGTACTGTCGCCAATCACTGTACCTTTTCCATCAATTGTTCCATCAGCCGTTTTCATTGCGATCTCAGCTTTTCCATCACCATCTAAATCATACACCATGAACTGTGTGTAATGTGCACCTTCACGGATATTTTTTCCAAGATTGATCTGCCACAAAAAAGTTCCATCCAGTTTATAACATTGAAAAATGGCGACATCAGTGATGCCTGCCTGTGAATTATCTCTTGCTCTTCCCGTCATGTGAACAACAATTTCATATACACCATCTCCATCCATATCTCCCACACTTGCATCATTGGCAGAATAACCGGCCGGTGTTTGCAGTGGAATAGATAAGTATGGTTTTGCCGCTGCCTGTAAGGTAAAGGATGAGCCCTGCTGTTCTTCTTTCTTATTGATGATTGCTTTTACTGTATAAATGTTTACAGCATTTGTATCAACTGATTCATCCGTAAACCCTGTTGCTGTTTGCAATGGAGCTTTGTTAAGCTTTGCTGTTTTTCCATTCACAGTACGATACAGGTTAAACGACAGATCATTATTTTCTGTGCCAAGTAAACGCCAGCTTACAAATACTTTTCCGTTACCGCTGTTAACTGCATACACACCACGGGTAAGATATTCCATCTGGTATTGTGCCTTCACCTGAAACAAGGCAAATAAGCAAGCAAAAAGCAGCAACTGTTTTTTCATTTTAAATTTTTAATTACTAATTATTAATTTCTACTGTTTTAGACGCTCCTGCTCTTCAATACCTGCAGCCGTTTTCTTTTTTTCTTCAGGCTTTGTTATTTCAATGACTGTATTGGTAAACTTCCAGCCTTTTGCAAACTCCATTGTTCCCAATGTGGCTGCTGACAGGTAAGAATTCAGAAACTGGAAATTTTCAATTTGGAATTCACTAATCCGTTTACTTCAAACCCTTTCTGTGCGTTGGTGATCTTTACATTCTGGATGTAAAAATTCTTTGCATAAGGAGTTCCTCTTTCAGCAGGAGTTACTTTTTGCAGCATGGATTTCCAATGCGGAGGAATTGTTTCCATTGTGTACCCTTTGGGCAATTCAGAATAACTGTAAGCAGGATACCAGTTGAGATTAAACTGGTACGCATTACGTACTGAATCTAAAACAGAGTTTACAAAATATACATCTTCCACTGTTCCCCCTCTTGTGGTTGCTGACTTTATCCGCAAGCCGTTATCGGTATGCTTTGCCACAAGATCAGTACAATAAATATGACGGATACCCCCTGATGTTTCACTGCCAAGGGTTACAAGCCCTGCTCCCCTGCGTGCAATAGATTTTCTGATCACCACATATTCTGTGGGACGGTTGACTCTTAACCCATCCCAGTCTCTTCCAGCTTTCAAACAAAAATTATCATCGTTGCAATCAATATCACAGTTTTCAATCAACACCCAGCTTGATGAATCCACATCAATACCATCTGTACTTGGACCGCTTCCATCTTCGTTATTTTTAATCACCACTCCATCAACAGTTAAGTTGTTTGAATAGAGTAACTGCACAGTCCAGAAACCTGCGTTCTTAAATGTTAACCCTTTTACTGTAACATCTGATGAACTTTGTACCAGCAATGTGCGTACACGTTTTACATCATAATCAACAATCCAGCGGAGTCCTTTTGCATCATACTCTTTTCTTGTTGTCCAGTATTTGTCCCAGCAGAATTTTCCTCTTGCATTGATAATTCCTGCACCGGTAATGGCTACATTCTTTACATTAATTGCATTGATCAGTGCAGCTGGCCAAATCATTTCAAGGCCTGCAACACGGGTATCAATATCAGGGTAGTCACCAAAATCTGTTGATCCAAGAATTAATACACCTTTGTCGATACGCAGATGAACATTGTTCTTTAAAAACAAAGCGCCTGTTACATAGGTGCCGGGTTTAAACACAACAATACCTCCGCCCTTTGCAGCACATTCATCAATTGCTTTCTGAATTGCTTTTGTATTCACCGTTACTGTATCACTTACTGCTCCGTAATTATTAACGGTATAAATTGTTTTGGCCGATGGGAATGATCTTGCACCCACTTTCTTCACCCATGCAGGTGCAATGGCAACCTGTGCAGATGCCTGTATCAAAAAAAGTACATGCGAGTAAAGTGAAAAAATATTGTCTGATTACATTCGCCATCTGTTTATTTTTTAATGATTTTTTGTGTACTTGATTTTTTCTTCGATTGTATTTTCAGAAAATAAACTCCAGGCTGCAACTCATTTCCTGTTTCTATTGTTCCGTTTCCATTTCCCTGTAAGATCAGTCTTCCATTTGTATCAAACACCTGGAAGGTATACGAGCTGTTCAGTTTAATAATAAATGATTTTACTGACGGGTTAGGAAATACATCAACTGCCAAATCTGTTACTGAAACATCTCTTACAGGAGTTGTTACATTATTCACCAGTTGAATGTTGGGTTTTGGTGCTGCAGCCATTCCTTCTCCCAAATAAAAGCCGGGATGTGGCGGTTGATTGTATGCAGCATTTTGCCACGCAATCGCTAAACGGTACTGCGGATCGTGCATGAGTGTATAGATGCGATGCGTTGTTTCATTCACTGTTGTATAAATATTCAGGAATTGATTATCGGTGCTGCGGAGAATGATCTCTTCTCTCCAGTCACCAAGAATATCAGCTGTTAAACAGGGATTCTTCTTGGTTGAATTGTTAGAACCTCCGTATCCCAAACCTGTCTGGTAAAGCGTTAACAACCGGTTTGAACTATTGGTATTGTAATTCCATTTATCCAGCACATCACCATCTAAAATTTCACGCAACAAATCACCATCCCACCACACTGCATGATTAATACTCGGGCGTGATGGTCCGATAGAATCACCTTTACAATTATAAAGAGTGTTTGTACCCCAGCACTCATATCCTTTGTAACGTGGATCAATATCACCTGCTAAAGCACGGCCGACATCGCCGGTTGTATTTACACCCCAAATTGATTGACCTGTTGCAGCATCAATTATACGTAATCCTTTGCCTGCATACTTTGCAGGTTCCTCATAACACTGCCAAATTTCTAAACCCGGACGATCAGGATCCATATCTGTCATGTGCAATGCATCTCCATGTCCCAATCCATTGGAGAAAAAACCAGTGCCATCATAATTCACAGCACTTGAACCATTATATATTTCATCTTTACCATCAGCCATTTGCATCTCCAACCGTCATCTGGTGATTACCCATTCCTGCGTAGCTGCCATTACCTGATGTATTACTGTCAAAGATCCAGCGCTGTACAAGTTGCCCGTTTGTAAAGTCCCATGCACTGCGAACAAGTCTTGTATAATATCCACGACCAAAGATCATACTTGGTTTTACTCCATCGAGATAAGCAACACAGGCAATAAAACGATCAACACGGTTGCCATAACTATCACCCCAACTGCTAACTGTTCCTCTTGCAGGAGTATAATTTTTTGTATCCATTGCAGCTCCTGTTAAACCATTGAACACTGTTAAGTATTCAGGACCGGATAAAATATACCCACTTCCATTGCGGTAATCTTTTGTTCCATCGCCTATTACTGTTCCAATACCATCTTTTGTACCATCACCGGTTTTGCAGGCCACTTCAGCTTTACCATCGCTATCAAAATCATAAACCAAAAACTGTGTGTAATGTGCTCCTGCACGGATATTAATTCCTAAATCAATTCGCCAAAGTCTTGTTCCATTCAGTTTATATGCATCGAGGTATACATTTCCGGTATAACCTGATTGTGAATTATCTTTTGAATTTGTGGGATCCCACTTTAAAATAATTTCATATTCACCATCTCCATCCACATCCCCCACACTTGCATCATTGGCAGTGTAAGTATAAGCAACTGCATCCGGAGTTGTTCCGCCCACCGGTTGCTGTATCGGAATCTGCTTGTATTGCTGCGACCAGACAGCTGTTGCTTTACTATTTGTTTCTTCTGTTCCGTTGATCACTGCCTTTACTACATAATTTCCATTTACAGAAACGTTATCCTTATAATTGGTTGCACCGGTTACTGGAGTTGCATTAATTTTAACAGCATCACGGTAAATATTAAAAGTTGTATTGTCAGGATCAGTACCGAATAAACGCCAGCTGAGAAATACTTCATTGGCACTTGTACGCACAGCCACTGTGCCCCTGTCAAGGTTCTCCATCAATCGCTGTGCAAAAACAGTTTGCTGCAAAAAGCAGAACAAAACAGTTACTGTAACTACTGTAATTTTTTTATTTATATGAATCCACATGCTGATCATTTCTGTTTCAATTCATTATCAGTTACTGAATCTGTCTGTACGGAAAGGCATAGCAGGCAGTCCATCTTTATTAAACAAGTTGGGCTGTGCTGCTTCATTCCATGCAAAGCGTATATACTTTGGCTTTTTTATTTCTGCTGAAAAAACTTCAACTCTATTATTTTTTATCACCGCAGTTGCAGGTACAAATATTCCATCCTTCCCTGCAATGCTGAACCAGCTTAACGGTTGCCCATCGCTGCTGATTAATCCATTTCCTGCATGTGAAAAACTGAGTATAAGTTTATTCCTTTTTCTTTTTACTGATTTAATAACAGGGCCTGATGACTCACCCACATTATGATCATACTCTCTTGCTAATGCTTTAAGTGCCAGGCGATGTGCAACTACCCATTTGTAAGAAGGATGAATATCTTTTAAATTATCAACCAGGTCGGTTGTTACAATCATATCTGTCCCAGGTATAACTGTACACATTGCCTGTGCTTCCCAGAATTTTGGCAATAACTCCGCACTATGCTTCTTAGGGTCTTTTCTTGATGTATATAAAAAAGGTGAAATCTGCACGGTATAAAAAGGTAGCGGATCACCATTGAATAAAGTCCTCCATGATTTCACAAATACTCCAAATTTTTCAAGATAAGTTGCCTGGTCTTCAATCATGCAATTACTTTCGCCCTGGTACCAGAGTACTCCTTTTACTGCAAATGGAATCAACGGTTCCATCATTCCTTTATACATCTGGCCCGGGTGCATTCCATCAATCTTAAATGTATCACTTGTAATAAATTGTTTAAATGCACCATATTGTTTGTATGCTGACGCTGGAGTCCATTGTTCAATTCTTGTTCCGCCCCATGAAGTTGAAATAATACCGATGGGCACATTTGTTTTTTCATAAATTTCTTTGGCGAAGAAATAACCGATAGCAGAAACATATCTTACAATTGTATCATTTCCATCTTTCCATCCTTTTGTTGGCAGTTCAGGGAATTTATTCAGTACACGTTCCACATATAAATAACGGATGGCACTTGGTTTGTTCGGTTTATTTACTTCATCTGCCGAAAGATCGGTTCCGTTTTTTGGTGCTGCATATTTTTTTAATCTTCTGTCTAATGGATATTCCATATTACTCTGCCCTGAACAAAGCCATACATCACCAACCAATACATTATGAAAAGTAATCGTTGATTCTGCTTTAATCACAAGATCAGCAGGAGTTGCAGAAAGTTGTAGTGGATCTAATATAACTGACCAGTTACTATCCTTAGTTGCTGTTGCAGTTTTTTGTTGTGAAAGAAAGGAAACTATTACGGTTGTTCCGGGATTTGCCTTTCCCCAAACCGGCAATGGGTTATCCCGTTGAAGAACCATATTATCTGAAAAAACAGCAGAAATTTTTAATTGTGCAACTGATCCGGATGTACAGAAAAGCAATAAACTGAGGAAAAGGAAACGAAACTCCGGCAAGCGAAACATGGCAATAGTTTAGCTGTCTAAAGTACTCACTCAAAGAAGCTTATCCGTCCTGCGGCATCCTGCAAAAGCAATTGTTTTCAGGCTGACATATAATATTTATGATGAGCGGTTTTCAAGTAAATTTGCGTTTTCCTTAAATCATTGATCACTATCTCACCATTACCAGGCCAGTATTCCAAACTGCAGATGCGAATTGCCGTTTCGGTCTTCTTTTTTTGTCAGGGAATTTGTTTTGCAAGTTGGGCAAGCCGCATACCTGATATTAAAACTACTTTGCATTTATCGGAAGCTGCATTAGGCAGCATTTTACTGGCACTACCCGCCGGACAATTGACCATGATGCCCTTCAGCGGAAAACTGGCTACACGTTTCGGAAGCAAATACGTGTTGCGGCTAGCTGCCGCCGGATATGCCTTAACGCTCATCATCATTGGATCAACAACTACATCCTGGCAACTGGCTTTATGACTCTATCTTTTTGGATTAACCGGTAACCTTTGCAACATTTCAGTAAACACACAAGCTGTAAATGCAGAAGCATTGTTTGGACGTTCTATTCTTGCATCCTTTCATGGTGTGTGGAGCACCGCCGGTTTTACAGGCGCCTTGGTTGGTTTGTTGATGATGCGTTTGGAATTAGTACCCATGTATCATTTTATGATCATTGCTGCGATTGTGATTACACTGAATATTTTATTTCAGAAATATCTCATCATTACGCCTACCAGTCGCTCTGCTTCTTCGTTTAAAAGATTCCAGATGCCGAAAGGTTTGTTGTTGCAATTAGGATTGATCGCTTTCTGTTGTTTGAGTGCCGAAGGTTGTATGTTCGACTGGAGCGGTGTTTACTTCAAAGAAGTAGTAGGAGTAAAAGGAGAACTGGTATCGTTGGGTTATGCTTCCTTCATGATTATGATGGCAACAGGACGTTTTACAGGCGATAAACTGGCTGAACGTTTTGGCCGTACGAAAATGGTGCGGCTAAGTGGTGTGTTAATCTTTACCGGTATGATGACAGCGGTATTATTCCCGAACATCATTATGTCTACCATCGGCTTTTTGATTGTTGGTTTTGGCGTAAGCAGTATTATCCCCTTGGTGTACAGCACAGCAGGTAAAGTAAAAGATGTGTCAAGTGGTATTGCCATTGCTACAGTTTCAGGTGTTGGTTTTCTTGGTTTCCTAATGGGGCCTCCGTTGATCGGCTATATTGCAGAGCTGGCTGGATTACGTTATTCGTTTGCCGTAATTGCATTGCTTGGTTTGGTGATCAGTTATATGATCAGTAAGATAAAGCTTGCGTGAGACTTATTTCGGTTGCCTTAGGTATGCTATATCTAAAGCAACCTGACAAATTTATTTTACTGAGCAGATATGGCATACCTGGCTCACTCACAAATTCTGCAACAATTCAAATTCTTTTCTGCTGATCGTAAAGATTGTTCCATGACGGATACCTTTTGGCAGGGAAATTTTATCTGAAATATCTGTCCAGTTAATCAAATCAGCTGATTGTATGGCTCCGTATTTATGATCACGGTATTTATCAAAGTAAACAATCCAGGTATTATTCAGCTTTAATGTTGTTGGACCTTCAGCCCAGTAATTACCGGTGATTGGTGCAGTTGCATTGCTGTAACCGCTGTTTAATTTTTTACTCGTAGCGATCTTAATATTTTTCTGCGCAGGTTCTCTTGTTTCATCTTTCAGAAACATGATAAACCGTTTTCCGTCAGGAACAATCGTTGCATCAATCACATTGAAACCTTTGTCGTAAAGTAATTTTGTTTTGCTGAAGGTTTTAAAGTCTTTTGTCAGCACATAATACATCCGATGATTGTAACCGCTCTCTACTTTTGGATCAGCTTTGTATTTACCGGAGATGGTTGTTGCCCAATAGATCATGTATTGTTTCTTCTTTGCATCATAGGTAATTTCAGGAGCCCAGCAGTTGCGTGCAGAATCTTCCTGCTGCATCACAGGAATAAATTGTTGTTCACTCCAGTGAATCAAATCAGCTGATGATGCATAACCGATTCCTTTCTCATTCCAGCTTACTGTCCATACCACATGAAACAAACCATCAGCACCACGGATAATGCAGGGGTCACGCATCAGTTTATCTTTTGAAACAACAGGCTTTAAAAAAGAGCTGTCATTCTTCAATGCTTTCCATTGTAACCCATCAAAACTGTAAGCAAGATGCAAACCATCCTGCCCGTTATTTTTGAAATAGGCAAACACACGAACACTGTCGCCCGACTGTGCAACTACTGCACTTAAAAAAAACAAACCAACCAGTGCTGTATAAATTCGTTTCATTGCTTTCTGTTATAAGTTTAAAATTTCATTCCAGATATTTTCCAACACAGGAATTCCATTTTGCAGATTTTTTCTCTTGCCTGCAGAACACGTTCACCGGGGTAGGCAATTTTTGCTTCAGCATTCGCCGGAACAGACTGTTTATAATCTGCAATGACCCGTTCAATCAGTTGAGGAATGGATGAATGATTGGACAATTTTGAAAGATCAATTGCAATAAACACCTGCGACAAACTATGCTCCGTTTCTTTCTTTGTGATTTCATGTGCAGATAATCCGCCAGATAAAATTGCAGCAAGCAAATCCAGCAATAATGAAAGACCGGCACCTTTCCAGTATCCAACAGGAACAGGACGTTTGAAAGCAAGAATTGCAGAAGGATCTTTTGTAAGCTGACCATGTTCATCATATCCACCATCAACACTCAGCATTTCATCATTCATGGCTTTCAGTTCCAGTGCACCATTTGAAAATTGTGAAACAGCCATATCAAGAACAATTGCTTCATGTTGAAAAGGAACTGCAATAACAAGCGGATTATTTCCCAGCCTTGCATCAACAGCACCCCATGCCGGCATGAGGCCGGTAGTGTTTGTCCATCCTATAAATACAAAACCTTTCTTTGCTGCCTGCCATCCGTAAGTTCCGCCACGCATCCAGTGATTGGTATTTGATAAAGCCACACAACCAATTCCATATTCACCAGCAAGTTTCATGGATTGATCTGCAGCAAACTGTGCATTCAAAATTCCCGGACCAAGCTGTCCGTTCCATTGCTCCATTCCATTGAACTTTCCTGTAAGCACCGGTTCTGCATTCTTATCTACAATTCCATTTCTTGTATATTCTACAAACCGTTTAAACCTGTTCACGCCATGAGAAGTAACACCATCCATACTGCTTTGTGTAAATACCTCTGCAAGCATCTTTGATTTTTCTGCTGCAAACCCTTCCCTGTTGAGAATTGACTCAAACCTCGCTGACATTTCAGATGCCTTAATATAAACAGTTTGATTACTCATTTAAATGTTTAATGAAATGGATCACCTGATTAAAGTTACACTCATCAGTCCAATCACCACATCATTGGCAATGGTTTGCAATTTTAATTCTTTCAGGGTTTTATTTTTATTCAATGGCAGATCTAAAACCGTAGCTGCCCCGCCATCAATCATTTTTCCTTTGTAAGCTGCAATAGTGTTATCGTAGTCAGATACAATTTTTCCTGTCTTTAAATGAATACGTACAGGTCGTGCTGCATCAATGGTAAAAGCAAACCCATCATCCATATAATCCTGCTCGATGGGCCACCATGTTTCAGGGTTTTTCAACAATAATGTATCGGATGTATTATCAGTATAGGATATGATCACCGCAGCATTCACCATCCTGCTTTGCATCGGGTTGGTCGATCCTGCCATCAGCAAATAAGCATGCGATGCTTTGCCTGTTAGCGGAACGATAGCTTCTTTGGGATAATTATCCCATTGAGAAGTAAACAGGATATTTGATTGTAACGTATCTGAAGGAGTGGCGAAAGAAATACCCTGCGGTAAAACGATCCTGTTTGATTCACCTGCTAATTTCCTTAAACCTCTGTCATTGATGTCAGCCGTTAATAATGGATGCGTCCATTCTCCGATTCCCTGTGTAGGTAATTGCAGTGTAGCTACCTGTGGTCTTGGTGAGAGATACTGGTTCCTGAATATTTTCGTGACTTTATCGTTAAACAGTTTCGTTAAATCGACCTGTTCAGTTTTCCCAAACGGTTGATCTGTATTCCAATTAACGATTTGTTGATGAACTGTGGTTTCATTCGCTACAAAAGAAATGGTATTGGAACCGGGAATAACATACTGCTTTTCTACATTCGCTTGCTTGTAACTACCATTGGGCTGTAATTCCAATACTCTGGTAAATGGATGAACATCTGAATTAATGATCAGATTTCCCTTTAGTATTGAATTGCTGTTATTAACGATACTGAATTCCAGGCTGTTCCTTGGCTGATTGAAGGAAGCTGTTATTTCAACGGCATCTTTCACAGTTATATCCAACGGTTGCCACCAAATGAAATCATTCTGTTTCAGCTTTACAAAAACAGTATAGCTTCCTTTCACAGCATTGATTACTGCTGAAACTTTTTCCTTATTGTTTTGTACCGATTGTAAGATTTGCTGCGGATCGGATATGCTTTGAATTTCAGTACCGGAAAATTGCAAATTAAGTTTTGCTCCGTTTGTATAATGTGGTTGCAGACCAGATACCGCTGTGCTGTTTCCTGACCATATGATGCTGATGACATATTTATCCTGTACTCCACTGCTCACTTCAATTGCAGGCGATCCTATTACATCTTCAACATTTTTCCATGTTGTTTTTTTACCGTTCACTATTACAGACTGAACATTGGCTCCATTTGCTTTTACTACTAATTTCAATTTCATCTTTTTTCCGAGAGATGGAATAATGGTATAACGATCTTCTTTGCCGTTTCGTTTAAAATCAACACTAATATCAGGTACGCTGATGGATGCATGATTCCATGCGGAAGGGAAACCAGGCTTTATTACCAGTTCTCCTTTCAAAGCATTCGGTAAGATTCCAAACAAGCCTTCAACCAGGCTTCTTGCAGTCATTGCAACTGGATCAGCAAAATCACGGTAAGATTCACCACGGGCAGCATCATAAAAAGATATTTGTCCGATGTTACCTGCACTGCCACCGAGATACATGGTAGATAATAATTCACTCTTAAATAAATTAAACCCTTTTTCATTTCTTCCGGCCTGCCAGTTGGCCAATGCAGTATGCATCACTTCCGCAGTAGCCACATTATTCAAACTCCATTCGTAAGGCATCCAGTTTGTTGTACTTACTGTATAATAACCATCTTCCAGTCCTTTTGCTGTTACAGGAATATGCGGAATATTTTTATCGATATATTTCATGCTTTGATATGCCTGGAAAAGATCCGGCACATCACTGTCAATACTGTGATACATGGTCCATAATCCAGCACTTGTATGCAACAACTTGTTACCCATCATGTCTTTAAATTCTGCATAAGTTCCTTGTGAAGGCATCCACAAAACAGTATTGATTGCTTTCAAAATTTTGGCAGCTTCTGCTTCATAAGCAGTTCCATCTTCACCAATCAGTTTTGCAATCATTGCTGCATCCCTGTTGGCTTTATAATTATAAGCTGATGAATGTGTAACTGCTCCTCCACTGTATTGCAATGCATCGCTTGCCCAGATGACTGCATACGCATCGTAGAGCCCATCATTATCAGGATCAAAATTTCTTTTCTCCCATGCAAGATGCCGGGTAATAACAGGCCATATTTCTTTTGCAAAAGTTAAATCACCTGTCCAGAATAAATGACGCAGCAATGCATCAATATAAACCAGGTTCATATCATAATGATGAGCACGGATATCACCATTTGGATTACGACAAATATATCCGCTGGTAAAAACAGAGGTCCCGATTTTTTCCAGTGTTCTTGCAAGGTGCAGTGCTGTATCCATTACAAGAGGGCCAGTCAAAGGTGCAGTAATTTGCGATAAAGCATATGCTTTAAAATGTGTGTTTGCCCTGTCGTGCCAACTCAACACATCACCAACATACGGACCACGCCATCCATTTAAACGCATCCTCCACCCAATAGAACCATGCATGAATGTTGGATTTTCCCAAACAGCATCTGCTGTAATTCCTAAAACTCCACCTAATGTGTTGATGTATTTATCCGGAGTAACTACTTTAACCCGATCAGCAATCTTACGTCTTGCAGCCTCTGCTTTGCTGTATATTTTTTCAGATTCAGTATAAGAAATCGATTTTTTACTGCCGGGTTTTTGGATGGCGAAATAATAAACTTCATTATTTTTTACATCCAGTCTTCCTGTTATCAATGAAGCTTTGCTTTTTGCTGAATGATATAACAGATCCGGGGATTTTTGTTGTGCAGCATCCCCAATATGTAATTGCATGGAAGGAGGAACAAAACCAATCAGCTGTTGTTCTTTGCTCACAGTAACAGGTTTGACCGTATCAGTTGCAAAGTTTTTATTTACATATGGATCCCATTCAGCAACCACACCTGTTCCATATTTCAACAGGAAATTATTGTTGTTTATCACATAACTGTTATCCGTGCAGTATTCCGGTTTTAAATAAAAACTGCTTTCAGGATCAGGGCCCATATCACCATCACGACTGAATTTTTTTCCTGAGGCACCTCCATAAGCATAAATTAATTTTATAGATGATGGAACGTTTTCAAACTGCAACTTAATAATCACACCCTCTGCATCAGCCATGGCAAGAATACTAAGATGCAGCTTTCCTTTGCTCAGCATTTTATCTTCAATTACATAAATCATACTGCCGGGGCGGTAACGTGCAGTTATTTTATCAGCATAAATCAACCATTTGCTGCTGTCATTATTTGCCAGTCCGAATTTTATATTACCACCCATGCCCGGCATATACATTGCAAACTCCGGAAGATCACCAGCTTCTGCACGAAAGGCAGTATTGGTACCATACAAGGCTCTAGTGAAACGCCTGTTCCCATTCTCAATTACAATATCATTCCCTTCGGGATGATAACGAACCTGGCGTTCAATTCCATGCCATGATTTTTTCTCTTGACAGAATGAGAACTGCCATGCAGAAATTAATAGTGTAAGAAGTATAATTTGTTTCATTTAGCCTCTCCTCCCTTCCTCCTCTCCCGTAGAGAGGAGGCGGTACTTTAATTTTTTATTGAATCGTTTATCTACCACATCTGCTTTATCTATTTACTCAACACATCAACCCAATTCTTTTAATCAGCTTTTGCGAAAAGCAAGGGCTGTGTGTTGATGGCCTTCTCCTTTGGAGAAGGTCGGGATGAGGCTTCAAGGGCTGTGTGTTGCAGTTCCCCCTTCAGGGGGCGGAGGGGTTTTAAAACATTTTCTTCAACCCTTCCCATTTCACTTTCCATGTTTTTGGAAAGCCTGCATTGATTCCTTTGTCTGCATCAGCACCTGTACACATCAATGCAACAGCATTCAACACACCACCATTGCCCGGCAGATAGATCGTTAAACGATCATCCTGGAAATTATGTCCATTGATTAAATACGTATTTGTTCTAACAGGCATCAGTAATGCATTTACTGCTTCTTCACCCATATGCAAACGTGCTGCTGTCATTGCCATCAGGGGATAATCCCAACCCCATGTTTCATTCCAATCCCATTTTTCCAATACGGTAAAATAAGTTTTTTCATTACCACTGTATCCAATCCGTTTGCAGCAGGGATCGTACTGTAAGCACCCAACACTGCCGGATGATCAGTTAAATACTTTGATCCTTTTTCATAACAGTCAGGTGTGTTGCCAGCTGCCAGATAAACACCGTTCAACTGTGGCAATGGTGCAAGATTGTTAATGATCTCATCCCATTTCTTTTCTCTTGGCAAACCTGAACGTACTCTCCATTGCTGTGCAACTTCCAAGGCCCAGCTCCAGTAAGACAATTCATAGGTTGGATTGAAAGTTGATACTGCATCAAAACATTCCTGCGCAGGGATCAATCCTTTACCAAGATTATATTTTTTTGTTTGTTGATTGTACGAAGGAAACGATGCCATAAAATCGGCTGTAGCAAACAATAACTCTTTGTACTTATTTAATGTTTTGCTATTTGGGTTATGACGATACATCAACTCCGCCATATAAATAAAATGCGGTTGTTGCCAAATGAGAAATGCACCAACAGAAGATGGAGCTTCATCACCATTATTATCTGTCATCTTTTGCCAACGCAAACCTTCAAAGCCTTGTCGCTTGGCAATCAACTTTGCTTTTTCCGCAACAGTAAAATACCAGTCGAGACTTTTTTCCATCAACTCTGGTCTTCCCCATTGTGCAAAATGCACGGCATGCCACCAATGCATTTCTAAATGTGGTTTACCATACCAGCTGTTATAAGTTAATCCTGTTTCCTGTGGCGGATAAGCAGATACACAGTTTACTTTCGTGAGATATTGTGATAACACAACTCTGCGTTCCAGTTCAAATGCTCTTGCTTCTTTTACCTGTGAAAAATCAACAGCACCACCACTTAACCAGAATTTTTTCCATGAGAGTTCACTGCTCTGTTTCGTTTTAGAATAGTTGGTGATGGTTGTTACAGGTTTCTTCTCTGAAAAACTGAAGCTGCATTCAAACAAACCCTTTCCAGACGTTGGTTGTAACAGAAAATAATGAGTGTCTGCTTTTTTAATTGTTGCAGACGAAGACCAATTCACATCAACATAATAATTAGTTGTATCGAATGTTCGTTTGATGAGTGCACTACCCGTACTACTTGATAATGTTGAACTGTGTTTTTCATCGCTCTTGAAATTATCTCCACCGTCTTTAAACTGTGCATTTGGATAAGGGAAATGCAAACGGACAGTAATTCTTTTATTGGATAGTAATGGTGATTCAATACGAAACGAAACAGCATCGTGTTGCTGATGTGCGGCTGTTGTAACTTTTACAGGTACACCTTCTACTGTAAAGTTGCTGATGATTACTCCCGTCCACAAATTCAATTCCTGGCTGATCTTTTGAATATCTTTTTCTGTTGCAAGCGTTCCATCATTCTTTTTTATTTCCAAACCAATATTGCCCAATTGCAAACGATGTGGATTAACACGAAAATATTCTACTGCCATCTTCACCCTGCCCCCTTCTTTCGGCTGTACGGTGTAAGAAATTTTTCTTCCTTCCAGTTCATATACTTTCTGTGCTTCTTCTACCCGCAAGTTTTCCGTATTGGGAAAGCTGTGCCAGCCCCATACCGATTGTGTTCCCAACGGCACTCCTTTTATATAGGCATCAGGAAAACTCTGCATACCTGTTGCATCAACTGTAAATGCGAAATTGCCATTGCCAACAGTGAGTGATGAAAGTGAATCAATCTTGTTCACTTTTACATTGTGGCGTTTCACTACTGTTTCACGGTTGATGGGTTGCGAGGTTGCCACAAAGACACTAAGGCAGAAAGAAGCGCAAAGAAGAAAAGAAGAAAAGTTGAATTTCATTTTATTGTTTTATCGCCACCAAGTTCGCTGAAACAAAGAAGCTTCATGTTTTCCTTTGCGTCTTCATGTCTTTATACCAATGATCAGAATACATTATCTACTGCCGGGCGACTATAATTTTCTTTCTGTCAGTTGTCTTTGGCATACCAAAATAGAAATACAAGGTACGCTTCTTGCTTCCGCTTACATGATTCAGTTCACTCTTTGGTCCGTACACTCTTGTATTGGTTGTTAAACCTGTTGCCAGTTTGGTACCAATCGGTGGAATGCAATCCAAAAAAGAAATATTCCCGGTTGGTAATTCAGGATGCGGTTTGGTGGCACTGCTCAATGCATAAAAATCAAAGAGACGGACAAACAATCCACTATCTGGTGATGCCACGTACAGTTTACCTTCAACCGTACTCAGCTCCATCCAGTTTACTTCCCCATAATATCCTTTAAACTCAGGATATACAGCAGGAGAATAACCCGTATGTGAGTTGTTATAAATATTCTGCCAAACATTTACAGGTGTACCTGCCAACCTGTTTTTCCATTGACGAACAGGACCTTTACCTAACCAACGGCTTGATAAAATATAATTCTCCGGATAATTAAAACTGATCCCTGCAAACGGCTGATCACCTTCCAGGCTGTACTCATATTCCATCGTTGTCCATCCGCTTGCGTTGATTTTCCAGCGAACATATTTCATGTTACCACTGTAAGTAAACTCAACAACAGAATTCGTTCCTTCCTTATAAGACCTTGATGATACAACGGCTGCAGTTCCTTTTACCAGTACAGGGCCGTTGTTAAATGATAACACATAATCATTCGCTGTATTTCTTGTTGTAACAAGGTTACCTGTTTTTTTATCCAGCACTACTGTTACTTCTCCCCCTGTGATTGAATACACCGTATCTGTTTCTTTAATAACCGTTGAATCATTCTTTACTGTAACAAAACCATTCAGCTGTACCGCATTACTTTTAATACTGGAAGTCCATTTGTAAATCTCCCTGCCGAAATTATCTTTCGCCACAATCACCAGTGCATCATAATTTTTATAATCAGCAGGTAACTGCAATTGCAATGATCCTGTTTTTGTTGCTTCAATGGCTGGAAAAGATGCAGTGCCTTTTTCTTTACGATATAACCATCAAAACGGTCAAAGGGTTTGCTGTAGTCAACCAATGCCCAATAAAAACTGCATTGACTGGTATTGAGAAAATGATACCGGTTTTCCAATTCAATAGTTCCATTAAAGTTCGCAGGCAACTGTGTGCCGAGTTTTAATTGAATGGGTGAAAAGATTTCACGCAGCGCATAAAAGCTTCCTTCTTTTTCACGGTGCGGACCAAGTATTCCATCGTTTGCATTCAAACCATTTGCATCCAGTGCATTATTTAAATCTGTGCGTACAATTGCTTCATCCACCATTGCCCAAATAAATACACCACCACTCTTTTGTGATTTCCAATGCAGGTTCCAGAAATCCTCCATTGCTGCGCCACCTCCACCATCATCCTGCGAATGCAGCATTTCTGTCGGCATATAAATCAATGAATCGTTCAGAATTTTTTGTGTACTGTAAAAGTCTTCGTAATGATTACCATCGATGCCGCTAAAATGATTACCCGGTCGATGATGCGGATGAATGACAGGACGTTTTTGAAAATCCCATTTTGTAAAATCATCATCCAGTTCTTTGTTGGTGCCGCCTTCATTTCCATTGTCCCAGAAAATAATGGAAGGATGATTCAGATCACGCAACACCAGTTCTTTTACCAATGGTTCACCTGCTTTTGCTGAATAGAATTTTTGCCAGCCGGCTAATTCATTCAATACATAAATACCGAGACTATCACAAAGCTGTAAAAATATTTATCAGGCGGATAATGACTGCAGCGAACTGCATTCATATTCATTTCTTTCAATAGTAATGCATCAGTCAATTCCTGTTCTTTACTCAGCGATCTTGCAGTTTCAGGCCACCAGCAATGTCGGTTCACACCTTTAAATTTCACCTGTGTACCGTTGATATAAATACCCTGTCCATATTTTATTTCAATGGTGCGGAAACCAAACTTCTCATTCAGTTCATATAATTTTTTACCGGAAGCATCCTGCAGAACTACATTAGCAGAATATAAGTTCGGTAATTCAGATGTCCATGTTTTAATATTGGGAACCTGTGCTGATACAATTACATTTTCATCTGCTTTTGATACAGAAGTTTTTACTGTAGAGATCACTTTTTTATTTACATCCGTAATCGTTGTTAATACAAATGCATTTTGTAAAAGATTTTTGTCCAAACCTGCATTGCAAATTTGCCATCGGCTTTTGCATCAATACCAACATAGTCAATATACTGCTTTGGCGTTGCTTCCAGCCAAACCGGGCGGAAGATGCCGCCGAATACCCAATAATCAGCAAGACGTTCTGCATTGTTTACACTGGCATCACTGCTCATCTTGCTCACGGTTACTTCCAGTGTATTTGGTTTATCATAATTCAATAAAGAAGTCACATCATATTTAAACCGGTAGAAAGCGCCCCGATGTGTATCACCTGCTGATTTTCCATTGATCTTTACTTCAGTATCCGTCATGCTTCCTTCAAATACAAGCTGTATCAGTTTTCCTTTCATGGATGCAGGAACTTTGAACTGGTATTTATACATCCCCTTCTCATCATAGAAGCGAAAGTTTTTTCCGTTGGTCTTATAATCACGGCCGTAATTATAATTACCAAAGCCCTGCTGCTCCCAGCAGCTCGGCACCTGGATCTTTTTCCATTCGCCGCTATTACGACCTGCGGTGCAAAAGAAATCCCATTGAACAGTATTCTTTGCATCGGTGCCGGAGAGATATTGAATTTGCTTTTGTTGTGCCTGCAGAAAAGTTATGAGTAATAAGTTATAAGTTACGAGTAACCAAACTTTGTACATCTTGTTCATTGTTGTTGTTATTTATGTTATCCGCTTTTGTATTTCTATCATACTTCGTTGCGTCGCACTCTTGTACTGCAACAAATCTTTCAGCCTTCTCTCATCAAACGTTCCTACGGAACGAACCTCTGCTTTTTTATCCTGTTACCGATCAAATGTCCCTACAGGACATTTTCTCTATTCATCATTTATCACTTATCATTTATTGCTCAGTGCTATTCTAACCCCGTCCGACGAAGGCGTCTGACGGGGCGTACATACATCATACATCACTCATAAAGCTTCACCTGGTCGATGACTACGCCTTCATCAACTGCTGTAATTTTCACTACATGTTTTCCAGTTTTACCAACAGCATGTCTTGTTCTGCGAATGGCCTGATTGGTTAATACATTCTGCTTCCACTCTTCACTCCTTCCCTGTGTGGTATAGTCAATGGTTTGTACAGACCCATCATCGACTTGTATTGTGTAACGGATCGTTGTTCCTTCAACAGGATGATTGGGCGCTAATGCCAACACTACTTTTACTGAATCGCCGTTACTGGTAAACACGAAAGAAACAGCACTTCCTTTTGTTATACTGATTGCGCCACGCTGGTAACCCAATCCATGTGCCAATGGTTTATTACCGGTATAGGTTTTATAATCTGTTCCATTAAAAACAAACAATGGTTTTATTGTTTGTACCAATGGTTGATCCGTTGTTTGCTGAATTGCTTTATCATACACCGCCAGTTTTCTTGGCTTCATATCCATCATGTACTTCCACTTTCCATCAGCAAGACTGTTATACCTGTCGGTGAGAGCAGCAATGGTATCGTATGCAGCATCACTCAATGTCCATTCTGCTTTACCATGCCTTGCCAGTTGTGCATACAATAATTTCCTGTTGATCGCTGCTGCGCCTCTTACCGGGTATTCAATCAACTGGAACCAGCTATCCTGCTTTGTTGAAGAAATGCGTTTTGAAAGCTGCACTGTTTTCGCATCGATCACTGCATAGTCTTTCAAACGTTGGTTGATTTCTTCTTCAGTCCATGACAAGTCAGTTACAAGTTTGTATTTCGGATCGCTTTCTTCTGTTCTTGTGGCTCCCATAAATTCAGGCTTGCGGATATAAGCCAACCGATAATATTCATTCATCACCGCACCCATTTCTTTTGCATTTGCAGTTCCAAATTCTCTTGCCAGCCAATTCTGCAAATGCTGTTCTAATCCTTTTTGATTGTTGGCAATGGAATCAATACTCCATGCCATCTCTAAAAACAATTCGATTAAATATTCACCGGGTTTAATATCACCCACATTCACCACCCACATTTCTTTTGCTCCTTTTTCATAAGCCACACGCATTTGCGTATAGATCTGTGCCGGATGAGTGCTTGCCAGCCAGAGATAATCATGCGGCCGTCCCCAATAGGAAATATGATAGTACACACCGTTACCGCCTTTTTGAGTCCGTTCTTTTTCATTGGGAAAATGCCGGATATAACCATAGTTATCATCGCACCAAACCAATGTTACATCCTGCGGTACTTCAAAACCATAATCATAAATATCCTGCACTTCTTTGTAAGGAATAAATGCCTGCGGTACTTTTTCAATTGCAGGGTTAATATGCTTCACCAATAGTTGTCTTTGTTCTTTTACTGCTTTATCCATCACCTCTTTTTGCTCCTGCAGTGTATTTGCACCAAGCATTTTACTATCGTGTACTCCACGAATCCCCAATGTATAAAATGCGTTGAATCCTTTGCTTTGTATAACTCTGTCTTCCCAATAGCGGTAGATGGTATCATGATTGCTGATGAAATTAAACTCACCCATTGTTTTCTCCTTCCATTCATCCACATTATTACGCAACATGGGTTCTGCATGCGAACTGCCGATCACAATTGCATAATCGGTTGCCATTTGTGCATTGCCGGGATAGTGAAAAAAAGCTTTGGTTGAAGGATGCATGGCAGGCCAGATAAGGTTTGCCCGCAAGCGTAGTAGTAATTCAAAAATCTTTGCATAGGTATTCGGACCAATATCACCTGTTTCGGGTTCAAATGTTTTTGCAGCCCATGGTTGCAATCCCCAGTCTTCATCATTTAAAAAGATGCCACGATACTTTACAGAAGGAGCCGATGAAATATAGCTACCTGAAATAAACAGTTGCTTCTTTTTGTTTGGTACTGCATCGGCCCACCAAACCCAGGGCGAAACACCCAACAATTTCGATAAATGAAAAATACCATAAGCAGTTCCCCTTGGATCACTACCAACAATCACTAGTACCCCTCCGCCCCTAAATGGGGACTTAAGAGCCCGCTCTTTTGAGCTACTCGTAATAATCTGGATTGTAAAACATTCCCACTTGTTGCTGATTGTTGTTACATCAATCAATTTTTTTGCAATCAAATCATCAATGAGTTTTGACTGACCAATAGTACCGGCAACAATGCAGAATCCTTTTAAAGGAACTGTATGCAACACGGGCATCTGCTTTCCACTGATTAATTGAACATCGTTTGCAAAAGCATCCGCAGCAATGGTTACCACTTTTGCATCATGCTCATCGGTACAAATCGCAGCAACAGATGAAGGAGTGAATAAAGAGAAAGAAGAAGGCTTTTCAGAAATCGACAGTGTATTGGTTTGTGCCCTGCAAATAGTCACAAGAAAAAGCAGACAGCAGCAGAACAGGGGCTTGATCATCTTCAGCATACACAATCGTTTAAAACAGCATGTAAATTTAGCGTACTGGGGAGGTAAGCTATCCTGCTGTGTCCTGCAATAGAAACGGCCTGTTTTCCCCCTAATTTACAATGCCTGTGCTGCTGTTAACGATATATTCCGGCTTTTGACCATTCGCCGTTTTGATTTGTTCAAACTTCACCTGTTCTGCATCGTTGATGAGCACTTTACTGTTTGAAGGAAGCAGAATGTTGCTGAACAGCACATTCTTCAGCTTATGTGCCAGATCTTTAAACCCGTTGATATTGATCACCGGTTCTTTTACATCTGCCTGCGACAGATCGATATTCTTAAAAATAAAATTTTCAAAGGTTGGCGGTTCAGGTGCTGCTTCACCATCGTTATTGTAATTCAGTTTTGAGAAAATGGTGATCTTCAGCAATTGGCAATCCACCACTGTTACATTTTTTACATAACCACCCCGTTCTTTGGTTCCTTTTATCTGCAACCCGTTGATCAATGCACCGGCTTTACAATCCTGCACCAGTACATCACTTACGCCTCCGCTCATTTCGCTGCCAATGGAAATACCATGACCACGCTTGAAATCACAATCCGTTATCCGTACATTTTTTGTTGGCTTGCCTACATAAAATCCTTCCGGGTTTTTGCCCGATTTGATCGCAATACAATCATCTCCATTATCAAAGCTGCAATTGAAAATGTAGGAATCGGTTGAAGAATCCGGATCAATCCCATCGCTGTTGCGGATACCATAGGTAATGATCTTTAAGTCGTGACAGGTAATATTATCGCTGTAGATATAATGGATCGTCCAGCTTGGCGGTTCTGTTATGGTAAGGTTAGAAATACTTACATCCTGGCAATTGATCAGGCAAATCAATCTGCCACGGCTTCTCTCGCCTCCTGTTTTCCACATAGCATCACCCAACTTTCTTCCTCCGCCACTGATGGTGCCGCCACCTGTAATGCGAAGATTTTTTACATTGTAAGAACCATCACGGTTTAATGTACCGGCATTTAATAAACTGGCATAGGTTTTCAATTCCCATCCTTCAAACCGGTTTAAGATCATGGGCAGATAATCGTCGGGAGCTACAGACCCTTTGAGTATGGCTCCTTTTTCGATATACAGCGTCATATTACTTTTCAAAAACAATGCACCAGAAATAAATGTTCCCTTCGGAATATAAACAGTGCCACCTGTTGTGCAGGCATCAATGGCTTTTTGAATGGCAACGGTATTTACAACGATTGAATCGGCCTTTGCACCAAAGTCAACAATGTTATAAATCTTTCCTTTGGCTGCTGTTTTAAACTTCAGTGCAAACAGTGTTGTTTGTTTTGTTTGTTTCAACCGCAGCGAAACGGTATAAGCAACAGCAGGTTTCAAACCTGTGATGGTATAATTTGTTTTGGTAGTTGTGCCATGCAGTTTACCATTGAGCAGCAGTTCATACAGAACCGCCTCTTTTGCATATTGCTTATCCCACAACAACACCACCGAAGTTTCGGATAAGGTGCCGGGAGCAATCAACAGATTGTATCGGTTGGAAGGAGAAGCCGAAACCGCTAACACAAAACAAGAAAGAAGAATGACAGAAAGAAATCTTTTCATACAGCGTGCTTTAGCAATGGGATAAAAATAAGCGGGTTGGGAGAAAGGAACATCCTGTACTGTTACGGGAGAAAGAAAAAAACATACTAATTTCCTCGATCGACTAATGTTAGCCCCAAACAGATAAAAATAGGAGTCAAAAATTTTAGGTGATACGTTTTTTCTCAGCAACGTCTCCGCCTCGGGACGTTGCGTATTACGATGGTACTGCTGATGAATCTATAAATAACTGTTGATATTTTGATTTGCTGCTCATCAGAATTCCGTCAAGCCCAGCTTTTGCAAATACTTTTGTTGCCTGCTGTCCTTTCTTGTGCTTTTAGTTTTTCTGGAAAGTTTTTTTTAAGAGCCGTAATTCATTTATCAAATGATGAACTTTTGTACAAGGCTTTTGGTTTGCATAGTCTTCCCGTTCTTCCCATAATTTCTCGAGTCTTTCCGCATTTTCGATTGCAAAATCTAAATTGCCATACTTAGAAAGAATGTCTAACATTTCTTTACTATTTTTTGTATAAACAAAGGCTTTCCCCATTTTTTTAGATAGTTGTTCTTCTAACATCCTCTGATATTCAGTTCTTCTTATAGCAGTGTCAAAATAAATTAGATGAAGGAGATACCATAATTCAAAAGCTTCATTGCTCCATGCACACCCTATTTCTGGCTTAGATTGTTTACACCTGGTAATAGCAGTGTTAAATTGTTGTGCTTCAAAACTATCTCTGTCAAAAACGACCCAAGCTTTGTCTATTGGGCGACCAGTTTCTTCATGCCATTTCCCCATAAGTCGGATGGTTTCATCTAAAAGTGACTCTGTATTTCTGCCAGCACCTTCGATTTCGATATGGCATGCTGTTAGAACTCCTTTTGGTAAACGCTCTTTTATTGCTTCGAAATAATTAGGTTCTGTTTGCACTCCTTCGCATACTATTAAATAGAACTTCCTTTTCGTTCTTACATTTATTTTTCTTTTAGTGTTTACCCTAACTAGTCTCTTTTGTAAATGGTTAGGAATTTTTATTTTCCTTGCCATTAGTTTAAGAGTTTATGTAGGTTACCAATAAAAGGAATAGCTCCATATCTGCCTTGTATATAGTCCTTTTCAAATGAGCGGTCTTTTCTAATTTTCTTACCACCATCTTCTTTGTATTCTACTAATGAGTATAAATCTGAAGCTCCGTATACATCTTTTTCAACAAAATAGATTTGGTCTCTTCGATAATGTCCGTACTCAAAAAGATTCGTGTCGTGAGTTGCAAATATTAGCTGAGCATTAGTTTTGTTAAATTCAGTGGAATTAAAAAGTTTTGTAATCATTAATGTCATTAAGGGATGCAAACTAGCGTCTAGCTCATCAATAATTAATACTCCACCTTTTTTTAGAACATCAAATACGGGGCCTGAAATGTTAAATACTTTATTTGTTCCTGATGATTCCTGTCGCCTCATATCAAACTTTTCAAATGAAACAACTTCGTTATCGCTATTGTATTTTTTGTGAATTGTCTTTATATCAATTTTACTTTTCCCTTCAAAGTCTGATAAAAATTGTTTGGCAATTTCCTCATTAAAAACTTTAGTGATCTCTTTTGTGTCAAACGGCTTTTTCTCTAAATCTATTTCATCACATCCTAGGTTCAGTTTTTTATAAAAATCGAGCAGTTTTGGTTTTGTATTACCATCCTCCAACATCTTAAATGTTACGTTTTTATATCGTTCGTGTGATAATCCTGATATTGTTATAAAATTTGAAAACCATTTCATGATTTGTTTAGCTGTTGCTCCATTAAACTGGTCAATAACTGATAAAAACAAAGCATTGTCTCTAGTTTTTTCTTCTAAGTCTTTTGCTTCCTTAAAATTGGTAGAAACCTCAATACCATCTCCTTCTCTAATGAATAATGGCTTCTCAGTTTTTTTTCTTGCTTCAAAAAGCCATTCGGACTTAATAGAAATATTGTCTACTTCAAAGCCATAGCGGTATCTGATGTTATCTATCAGAAATAAAATTTCAAAAAAAGAAGGTTTGTCAGAAGTTTCAGTGCTTAGTAAAAATGGGGTTATTCCTAGTTCGTCGGTAGAAGATGCCTCAAAACTTTGCATTAATATCCTTCGCATTGTGCTCATAGCCTTAATAAAGTTACTTTTACCGCCAGCGTTTGCACCATATATTACTGCACCCCGAAGTAGTTGTAGTTTGTCAAGTTTTACAATGTTTGTGTCAATATGCTCCTTGATGGCAGCAGCTTCAAGACTTAGTGTCTTTTGCTTTTAAAGGATAAAAAATTCCCTATTGTGAATTCAAGTAACATAGCGTATAAGTTTAGAAACCGAGAAAAATTCTCAAATTTGAAGCAAAATAAGATAAAATAGCTATAAAGTGAGAAAAATTCACATAATTTAACCAATTGCTTGCTTTTTTGATTATGTGGGCTCTTCTCCTGCGCAGCAATCAAAATAAAATTGTCCGGGGTAAAGCGTGGAATTTGGGTTAGCTCTGGCTGTTCCGGTGGTTCACGGTTGCAGTTTCACTTGCTGGCGCTGGTCGATAGTAAATAAAAAGATCAACTTGTTTAAAAATAAAAATCAGTCTGTCTGGGAGCTGGCCTTAGCCCCGGATGGACGAATGTTAAATAGAATTGCTTCAGTACAAGTGTGCGACGCAACAGACGATCCCAATAGCAATGTCGCTGGTTACATAATACTTTCTTAACTGCCTTTACTTCGCTGTATACAGAGTACTAAACTCATATTTTCCCGAACCCACTTTCACTACCACATACTCTTTCTCCTTACCAACCACCTGTATCTCTTTTACAGATGAAAGCGGCTGCCCGTTTTCCAATACATCTGTTGCAGCAGCTGCAGGAATATAAATGGTGGCAGTTGTATTGGCCGGAACTAAAGCATGCAGGATCAATTTACCATCCTGTATTTTCCAGCCACTGCTTAGTTTGCCATACTGTGTTTCGTATGTTGCTGATGCATGTGTAAAGGTTCCGCCCACATGCGGCTGAATACGGATCTTCTTATAACCAACAGCATTATTGTCTGTATCCAAACCAACCATTACACGATACATCCAGTCGCCGATGGCACCGTATGCATAATGATTGAAAGAGTTCATGGTAACGGCCTGAAAATCGCCGTTGGTGCGGATGCCATCCCAACGTTCCCAGATTGTAGTAGCGCCTTTTGTTACAGGATACAACCAGGATGGATAGGTCTTTTGCAATAACAGGGTATACGCCACATCGGTATAACCATAACGACTCAACACATGACAGAGATAAGGTGTGCCGAGGAATCCTGTGGTTAAATGATTGCCGTATTGTTTGATGTTGTTCACCAAACGGTCGGCTGCCTGCTGACGCAATTCCTCCGGAAACAGATCGAACTGCAATGCCAGCACATAGGATGTTTGTGTGTTGCTCATGGTGGCGCCATTGGGCGTGGTATATTCTTTCAGAAATGCTTCTTTTATTTTTTTCAGCAAGGTTGTGTAAGCGGTTACATCATCCTTCTTTCCCAACTCTTTTGCTGCATTGATGAGCAATTGTGTGGAGTAGGCATAAAAGCATTGTGCAATTAAATATTTATTGGTGATGGCTGCTCTGCCGTCATTATCATCAGCCATGGTGTAAAACAGCCAGTCGCCAAAATGAAATCCTTTGTTCCATAAGTTATTCGAACTCTGGCTTTGCATATAACCTACCCATGCCTTCATACTTGCGTACTGATTTTCTAAAATGCGTTTATCGCCATACACCACATACATTTCCCATGGAATAATGGTACAAACATCGGCCCATCCGGTGCTGCCTGCTGAATTATCGCCTAAAATATTCGGGATGACGTAAGGAACACTGCCGGATTTTAACTGATCCAGTGCCACATCTTTCATCCACTTGGTATAAAAATTTTTTGAGCCTCTTAAAAATGATGCGGTATGGAAGAAAGCCTGTGCATCACCTGTCCAGCCCATACGTTCATCACGCTGCGGACAATCGGTTGGCACATCTAAAAAATTTCCTCTTAATCCCCATTCAATATTATGCTGGAGTTGATTGATGAGTGTATCAGATGAAGTGAAGCTTCCGGTTTGCTCCATATCAGAATACAAAGCAACCGCTGTAAAATCCTGAGGCTGCAAATCGCCGGTGATTCCTTCCACTTTTATATAACGGAAACCGAAAAAAGTAAAATGCGGTTCAAATATTTCTTCGCCGTTTCCTTTGAGTACATACACAGCCTGTGCTTTTGCGCCACGCAGATTATCGATATAAAAATTTCCGTTCTTGTCTAACACTTCAGCATGGGAAACAGTGATCTTATCTCCTGCTTTCCCTCTTACTTTTATCTGCACCCAGCCAACAAGGTTCTGTCCAAAGTCAATTACCTTTTCGCCTTTTGGCGTAGTAATAAGTTTTAAGGATGGAAATGTTTCATGCTTTTTGATGGGTTCGTTATAGGTTGCTACTAAAATATCTTTTGAAAAATTGGCGGTCTTCACTGCAGTCCAGTTTTGATCATCATAACCTGCAACTGTCCAACCATTCTTTTCCTGTCTTGCATCAACGATCTCACCCTGGTAAATACCATTTGAACGAATGGCGCCAGTTGAAGATTTCCAGCTTCCATCAGAAACAATAATTGCTGTTGTTCCATCAGCATAAACAAGTTCCAGTTGAAACAGCAGTGCAATATCTTTTCCGTAAATATTTCTTTTGTGATCGAAGGAGAAGTTACCACGATACCATCCATCCCCCAATGTAACAGCAATGGCGTTTGCTCCGCTTTTCAACAGATCAGTTACATCATAAGCCTGGTATTGTAAGCGTTTGTTATAACTCGTCCAGCCGGGAGTTAGATAAGCATCACCAACACGTTTGCCGTTGATCTGTGCTTCGTATAAACCATGTGCAGTAATATATGCAGTTGCTGATTTTATTTTTTTTGCCATTTGCAAATTCTTTGCGCATCAAAGGCGCTGCAAATACCTTGTCTTCGGTAAAGCCAGGCTCGATCCATTGTGCTTTCCAGTCTGTTGGCTGCAGTAAACCCATTTGCCAAAACGCAACTGCACTCCATGCAGATGCTTTTCCATTATTGTCCCATACACGTACCTGCCAGTAATATTTTTTACCCGATGCTAATGCAGCGCCTTTGTACGGAACATGAATTGATTGATCGGAAGTAATCTTTCCACTCTTCCAGATTCCTTCACCTTTTACTAAAGCCGCCGGAAATTCACCGACTCTTATTTCATAAGCAGACTGCATTGTATTGCGTTGATCAGAAATTAACTGCCAGCTGAAATAAGGTTGCAGTACATCAAGCCCGATGGGGTTGTTTAAGTTTTCTGTACGGAGATGATCCAGTTTTACCTGTGCAGGAACAGATAACAGGATGCACTGAAAACTGAGCAGAAGGAAGATAAATTCTTTCATATGACCATGTTGAGTTCGTGTGATTAATCAACTTTCAATACCAAAATTCCATGTTTGGTATAGTGAATGCGGTTAAAACAAATTTCTACAGCAATTTCAAACTAAACATTCACATCTGCAAGGAATTACTGAACGCTGATAATATTTGCTTCACCGGTTTTTATATTTAATGTCCATTGTTTCGGCTTGAGAAGCCAAAGTTTACCTTCTCCAATTTCCAGCGGCATCCATAAATAACGGGAATCCCATTGTGTTTTTGGTTTCCAGATATCCGCCATAAATATCACCGTTGTTGATTTTGTTCCAACCACTTTAATCATCATGGTAGATTGAGAGCCGTATGTTTTAGTTTCCGGCTGCGCAATATCTTTAAATTCAGACCATGGCCCTGACAATGATTTTGCAGTTGCAAACTTATTCGGATTAGGGTTCCAGCCAGTTAAAGCAGAGCCAATTGCATAATAAAGGCCTTCATAATGCACAATAGCACCTCCTTCAAGAGGCGCCTGTATAAAAGCAACTTCCTTTTCTACATCGAGGTAATCTTCGGAAAGTTGTGCGATGTAAAACCCTTTCGTTGGCCGGCTTTCAAATACAAGATAGGCTGATCCGTCATCATCGATGAACTGCCCGATATCCCTGCTCTCTTTGCCCAGTGGCCGAAAACTACGAACATACTTAAACGGCCCTTCCGGTTTATTACTAACGGCAATCGCCACCCTTGCCATTTTATAGGAATGCCCGCTTTCACCATTGCCCGGTCCATCCAGGTGAAAATACATGACATACTTCTTCGTCTTTTTATTGTAATACACTTTAGGACGTTCAAGCACCCAATGTTTTCCTGCACTGTCATGTTCTGACAATTTTAAAGCATCGCCTGTAAATTTCCAGTTAACGAGATCTGCAGAAGAATAACAGCTGACGTAGCGGAAATTCGAATCCAGTCCCTGCCTGCGCTCTTCTCCATACCAGTAATACGTATTTTTTATTTTGATGATTCCACCACCATGTGCCTGGATATGATTACCATCCTTATCCGGCCATACTTCACCCGGGCGAATAATGTTTTGGTTTTGTGCAAACAAACTGCTGAACAGCATCGCTAAGAAAAACGTAAGGACCTGTCGCTTAAATAAAATGTACTTCATGTTGTATAAATTATTTTAGTATAAAAGTTTGTTCTGCCTGTTTCAATCCTGCTGCTGTAACTTTCAATTTTACAGTTCCTGCAGTTTGTGCTGAACGTAAAATGGCCATGGCAAAACCTTTGTACAATACTTTTTTATTGCCGCTAAATAAATCATCGCTGGAATGGTCGCCATTATCCACTGCAATTAAGCTGGCTGCGCCACTCACTTCAAAAGTAATTTCTCCGGTTGCAGTTGGTACTTTATTTCCTTTGCTGTCAACAGCATAAACTTTTACATATTGAAGATCCATGCCGTCAGCTTTCCAGGTTGCATTCTCCGTTTCTATTTTTAATGCAACAGCTTTTCCCGTTGTTTCTATTACATGGCGTGCTACTTCCTTACCATTGGTTCGGGCTATGGCAACTAATTTTCCGGCTTTGTAGGGTACCGCCGGCCAGTATATCATATTGCGTTTGTACACATCGGTTGTATTGTTTTTTTGTACACCAACAGATTTTCCATTTACCAGCAACTCTACCTCATCAGCATTGGTAAACGTGAACAGTTTTTGAGTGCTTCCTGTTGCTCTGTTCCAATGTGATGAAAGCGGTAAATGACCTACTGTAATATCGTTCCACTCTATATTTTCTTTTTCACTGTCTACCACACTTATGTATACCAAAGGTTCTTCTTTAAAGGCTGTTTTTACAAGGTAAGCCTGTGGCAAAGGCTCCATTGCATGATTAAAAAAAGAGTAGTTCCATCCTTTTTTGGGCCAGCCGTTGGACTCACCCCAATACTCAATTGCACCCCAATAAGCAAGGCCCACCATTCTATCTCTGTTCATTCCGAAAAAGGGAGCTAACAACTCATTGGTAGTAGCTTCGCTTTGGTAAATGTTCATGTTGGGTGCATGTTTCAAATAATCTGCATAGTTATACCAACGGTAATTAAAACTTGCTACGTCGGTAACAGTAGCCAACTCTGGCGGCAGAATGTTCGTATTAAACCCTTCATCGCTTTTGCCGACAGCGCCTGCCCGTGCCGGAAACATGGCCACGGTTGTTTTTCTTGTAGTGTCGTAACGCCTCGCCAGCACATTCATCATGTGATAGGTAGTTACTCCCCAATCTCCGGTTTGATAACCAGCCAAATCTTCCCGCATTTGTAATTCATTGCCAAAACTCCACATAATTACCGATGGATGGTTTCTGTCTCTCTTAATCCATTCGGTAAGATTTTCAGGCCACAATTCGGTCCAGGGTTTTCGCCCTGCCCAATAATCTTTATTGCTCCATTTATCGTACAATTCATCTACTATTAATATGCCTTTTTCATCGGCCAAACGTAAAAAAGCTTCGGAGTAAGGATTGTGCGAAGTGCGGATATGATTAAATCCAAAGGCTTTCAACTGATCCATCATTCTTGCAATGGATGTTTCATAAGCAGCAGCGCCAACAGCGCCCAAGTCGTGATGATTGGCAATGCCTTTTAGAAAAACTTTTTTGCCGTTGAGTTTAAAGCCATATTCTTTATTAAACTCAATCGTTCGAATGCCAAATTTTTCACTCAACTGATCTACTATTTTTCCATCTATACTTAAAGTAACAATTGCGGTGTACAGGTTTGGTGTTTCGCATGACCATAGCTGTGGGTTAGCCACTGCAATAGCAGGCAACGGAACTTCAACGGCTTTTAATTTATTACGTTGGGGAGCAGCAATTTTAGAGCTTGCCATTTGTTTGCCATCCGGAGAAATGATGGTTGTGCTTATTTCTACATTTACACTTTTATTCCTGATGCCTTCTATTTCTACCTGTACATTTACCGTTGCATTTTTGTCAGATACGTTGGGTGTGGTAATGTATATTCCATGACGTGCAATTGAGATACTGTCTTTTACAAGCAAATGCACATCACGGAAAAGCCCTCCGCCTGTGTACCAGCGGGAGTTTCCTTTGGCGCCGGTAGATGCCCGTACTGCTACTATATTTTCTGAACCATACTTAATAAGCTTTGTGATATCAGCTTCAAAACCCAAATAACCATAATCGGTGCCGCCAACTTTTTCGCCATTGAGCCAAACATCACCTATCAGCATCAACCCTTCAAAGTCCAGTAAAACAGTTTTGCCCTTCCATGACTCATCTGCTTTAAAAACTTTACGATACCAACCTGTACCCATTGCCTTAAAACCTCTGGCACCACCTGCTGACTTATCCCAAGGTTGATTCATTTGAAAATCATGTGGCAAATCCAGCAGTTGCCATTCACTATCATCAAAAGCCAGGTTTTGTGCATTTGACATTTCACCAGCTTTGAACTTCCAACCAAAATTAAAAAGCTGGTTTACTCTTACATTCTCTTTACTGCTTTGTGCAAAAACAAATGTGCTGCAACAAATAGCAATAATAATTGACACAATTCTCAACGTCTTCATTTTTTTCATTTAAAAGCCTTTATTATTTTCTAAACATTTTTAAGCCAATGAGTATTTATAAATACTCTCATTCTATATTAAAAACTATAATTTCTTAAACTTAAACTCACTAAACTTTACTTCACCTTCTCCATAAGCAAACAACCCCGGAAGAATACTTATGAAGTCATATAATGTGTTGTGATGATAGCCGGATATATCTCTTGCCCAGCCTTCCTTCTTCCAGTTGATGCCATCATCACTATAATAAGCAGTCATTATTTGGTCGATGTTTTTGATCTTCAACCATAATTGTGTTTTTCCCCGTCCGACTGGGTCAACCGGACGGGCTTTTGCGCCGCCCTTGCTTTTATAGCTCCCTTTCTCCAACCAAGTCTTTCCTTATTGTCGAAGCCGGTACCAACATAAAAATCGCTGTTATAAAAAAGCATCAGCCCTGCAGTGGCAGTGGAGTCTTTATTAATTTTCACACTAAACTCATAATTGTGTGCGCCTGCAATAAAAAGCAGTGGAGCAGATTCATGCGGTGTTTTGCCCTGCGCTTTTAATGTAAGAATACCATTGTTAACCAAAAAACGACTTGTATCAAATTGCTTATAAAAACGCCAATCGAGCCCAATGCGAAATTTATTTAATTGAGCCAGGCGGTCAGCAGTTAAAGAAGATTTGATTGGTTTCAGCAAAGGCTTTTCTATTGTTGTACCTGTTGGTGCTTTTAGCCACCCATCACTTGTTACTTCTACCGGCTCAAGTAATGTTTGTCTGCCCAAACCATAAAATCCATTTTCATAGGCATGATATACGATCCACCATTTTCCATCGGGTGCATCAATTAATGAACCATGGCCTTTCGACCACCATCTTTCTGATTTGTTGTAGGTATGTATTAAAGGATTATCAGGAGCATTCTCCCATGGGCCATTAACAGATTTTGAACGGGCAACAACTACCATGTGAGATGTTGGCGGGCCGGCTGTTCCTCCCTGTGCACTCAACATATAATAGTAGCTGCCAATTTTTTTAAGCTTGGGTCCTTCCAATGCCTTGCCTTCTGTATCCCACTCTTCGGGATATTTCCACCCTTCATATATTTTCTCTAAAGAACCAATTGTTGATAGACCGTCTGCTGAAAGTTTTATTCTATGTCCGCCACTTAAAAATAACCATCGCTGTCCCGTTTCATCTGCAATATGACAAGGGTCAATCCAGCCAACTTTTAAATCAACAGGATTACTCCATGGCCCATAAGGACTGGAAGAGGTGACAACGAAATTTCCCTTGTTAGCTACGGTGAAGTATATGTAGAATTTATCCCCATATTTTAAAATATCGGGTGCCCAGCCAGAACCAAGATAAGAAGTAACAGCAAAACTGATAGCTTCCCAATTAATTAAGTCAGTTGAATGAAAGACTGTTAATCCGGGCACATAATCAAAGGAAGAATGCACCATATAATAATCATTCCCATCTCTCATCATACTTGGATCGGGATAATCACCAGCAAGTATGGGATTAAGAAAGGTATTATTGCTTACAGGTTTGCTTTGTGCAGTTGTATAAACAGGCAAAAACACAAGCATCAACTTAAAGAAATATTTTACTGCTGACTTCATGATTTTAATTCTATTCTTCTCTATTCCGTAACAACTATTTTCTCAACTGAAACAACAGTCCCTTTACTCCCTGAAAGCCTTCCCGACTTTTCTTTCCACCACCATTTTTCACCTAATACTGTAACAGTAACTGTGTAAGTGTCTTTCTTCAACACAGGACTTAAAAACTTCAACAATACTGTTGGATATTTTGAATACAGATCGATTGATGAAGTAAGAACTGTTTTGCCTTTACTGTTACGAATGATAATACCTGCGTAGCCGCCATTTGGTCTTGCAAGTCCATATATAGCAATCTGCTTCCCTTTTGCAGTAAAAGAAAATGAAGCATCTTTTTCATCTGAGCTTTTTACAGTTAATGTATCCTGTTTCCAATCTCCTGAATAAATTATTTGATTATCTGTTGCTTCAATTGTTTTTCCTTTTACAGTTGCTGTAGAAACAACACCTGTCTTTTGATCAATCTTCCATGCTTCTTTGAATTCAGGTAATGAAACAGTATAACCTGAAACAATTAACGGCTGCCAAACATAAGTTGCAGCAGATGCCTGTTTTGGAAACGACCAGCGGTCGCCCATGAACATGAAGGTTGTTTCTTTTGTTCCTTCAATGGGTAAAACAAATGTTGTCTGTGAGTTCCAGGTGAGTGTGCCTTGTGGTGCAAAGAATCCTCTTTTTGTCCAGGGACCTTTGAGTGAAGTTGCGGTAAAATAATAATTGTCGTTTCGCTCCCAACCTGTAAGATCAGAACCTAAGAAATAATACAAACTGTCTTTATGAAACATTGCAGGAGATTCAAACCCACGTTCAAATGCTTTGTTTATTTGTTCACTGATGCTTTTGTAATCGTCATTCAGCTTATAAATATCACCACCATGCAGCAATACATAACCACTGCCGTCTTTATCCTGAAAAGTACCCATATCCCATTTCTTTATCGGCTTGCCATTAAATAACAATGGCCCGTGAAAAGTATAAGGGCCTGTAATATTTTTTGCAGTTGCATAGCCCACAAACTGATCTACATAACCCAATGTATCTGCATGCATGTACATGATGTATTCACCTGTTGAAGGACACTTCATTACTTTGCAACGTTCACCAACACGTTTTGGCCCCAGCTTACCGCTTTGCTGTTGAGGCAAGGCGATGCGTTCAAATTTCCAGTTGTATAAATCAACAGATGAATAACAGTTGAAACCAGCAAATGCATTGCTTGTATCGTCGTGACGTTCCCCAAACAAATAAGACTTAACATTCTCCTTTACAATATTTGAACCATGTGCACTTACTGAATTTCTCTTCTCATCAAACCAGGGAACGCCGGAGTAAATAGCATCATTCTTCTTTTGTGTAAACGCAGAAATACTGCTTGTGAGCAGAATAAAAAATAATATTGATTTGAAAACACTGCTCATTACCCGTTTAAAATTGTTTCAATCTTCGTTAATTCTTCTGCTGTAAACTCCAGGTTTTTTAAACAGTCAACTGAATCAAGCAACTGAGCTGAACTGCTGGCACCGATCAATACAGAAGTTACACGTTCATCTTTTAATAACCAGGCCAATGCCATTTGCGCCAATGACTGATTGCGTTCTGTTGCAATTGCGTTCAGCGCTCTTACTTTCGTCAACACTTCTTCGGTGATCTGTTCCTGTTTCAGGAACACTCCTTTTGTTGCTCTTGAACCTTCAGGAATACCTTTGAGATATTTATTCGTTAACAGGCCCTGGGCCAATGGAGAAAAAGGAATACAACCAACCCCGTTTGCTTCAAGTACATTCAACAATCCATCTTTCTCCACCCATCTTTCAAACATGGAATATTTGGGTTGTTGAATTAAACAGGGCGTGCCCAATTGTTTTAATATTTCAAATGCTTTTGCTGCTTCTGCACTTTTATAATTTGAGATTCCAACATATAATGCTTTTCCCTGGCGAACAATTAAATCTAATGCTGCCATCGTTTCTTCCAACGGTGTATTTGGGTCGGGACGATGATGATAAAATATATCAACATAATCCAGCTGCATACGTTTTAAACTCTGGTTCAAACTTGCAACCAGGTTTTTCTTACTTCCCCATTCGCCATAAGGCCCGGGCCACATATAATAACCTGCTTTGGTAGAGATGATCAATTCATCACGGTAAGCAGCAAAATCTTCTTTTAAAATTTTTCCGAAATTGATTTCAGCACTGCCGGGCGACGGGCCATAATTATTAGCAAGATCAAAATGTGTAATGCCGCAATCAAATGCTGTGTGTAAGGTTTTACGATATACTGCTTCATCATCCACATCGCCGAAGTTGTGCCATAAACCTAATGAAAGTGCAGATAACTGAATACCACTTTTTCCGCAGCGGCGGTATTGCATTTGCTGATAACGTTGTTCGTTTGCTGAGTATGCCATTTCTATAAGATTATTTCAGCGTGAAAGTTAAGGCATCATCTAATCTGTTGCTGATCTGTTTCTGCACAGTTGTGCACTTACTTTGCATCTGTCTTTTTAGTGAGATCAAACGGCAAACCGTTCACTGTTACTTTTTCGAATTTTATCCCGGTATAGTTTGTTTTTAGCGTAGCAGCTTCTGCAGTTGCCTTTATATTGCTGAACAGAATATTGGAAACAGTATCAGCCGGGTTACCTTCCATTGTGCCAATCGTTTTGCATTCCACATTGATATTGGAGAAGCTGATGTTGCGAACGATTGCAAATGGTTTTTCTTTACTGCCACCCATATCATAAAACTGTGTCCATGGTGCCATGCTGATAATGGTTCCGCATTTACCGGTGATATTTTCAATGCGTACGTTTTCATAAACCTGGTAGGTATCAGGTCGCATTTTCAAACGCAGGATCGATGTGTTGTGTTCCATCTTACAATTACGCATGGTAATGTTACGGGCATGTATACTTTCGCTGCCAAATGTTAAGGTACCATGCGATTCGCCAAACACACAGTCTTCAATTAAGATATCTTCCACTATACCATTCTCTCCCCGCAAATGTGCATCAGGGCCCTTGCCTCCTTTAATGCAAACAGCATCATCATTCACAGAGATATAACATTTCCGGATCGTTACTTTTTTACAAACATCAATATCAATACCATCAGTACTTGGAGCCTTTACCGGTTTAAACGGCGAACGGATATCACAGTTTTCAATCAGCACATTCGTACACTGATATAAATGTGTTGTCCAGAAACCGGAGTTATGCAGCTTTACGTTTTGAATGGTTACGTTGTTACAACCCCAGATAAACAGCAAACGTGGACGATGTACTTCGAGATTGGTGGCAGAACGACCAACTTTTTTTACTGAGTCACGGTAAAACCAAAAATATTCCCAGTAACGAAGTCCGTTACCATCAATCGTACCCGTTCCTGTTATTTTGAAACTATCTACATGGTAGACATTGATGAGTGCTGCGTAATAATAGATGCTTCTGCCTTCCATGCGTGAAGGGATCAATGGATAATTATCAATATTATCCGAACCTTTCAGCTTTGCACCTTCCTGCAACAATAATTTTGTTTTTGGTTTGAAGAACAATGCACCGGTGAGATAAACGCCTTTGGGAATAACAATTGTGCCGCCGCCATTTGCTTCGGCTTTGTCAATTACGTTTTGAATGGCAACGGTGTTGAGCTTTGTACTGTCTGCACTCACTCCATGATCAGTGATAACATAGTTCTGCGATGCTGCTCTTAAAACAACAGTAACGAAACATAGAAACAACAATAGTTTTTTCATATTCAAACTTTTTCTCAATATCATTTGAGATGATGAATTCTTTTTTTTGATTACTTCACTATCACCACTCCCCTGGGTGCTTTAATTACGCTGCTTACTTTTCCATCAGCTGCTTTTGTATGTTTTACATAAAGTACACCCATAGGAGTGGGAAAAGTGCCTTCAGCGAAATGCAGATCGCCAAGCTGTGGTGATATCTTTATCTTTTTGCAACCGGGTTCAAGTACCTGTATGCCCAATACATGTTCCGACAACCATGCTGTTGGGCCTGCTGACCAACCATGACACAGGCTTCTTCTTACACCGATGTAACAATAATCGCCGGTACTCCAGTGATAATCTTTTTTTCCAGAAGGAACAACATCATCTATCGGCGCTGAGCCTTCTGCTTCTTTCAGATCAAACTCTTCCCAAAATGTAGTTGCACCCATATCAAGCATACCGCCCCAGAAGCTGCGTATATTATTTAATGCCCCTTTGTAATCACCTGCCTTAGCCTGTGCCTGCAACATATAATATCCAAAAAATGCTGAAAAATTTTCAGCGCCTCCCACTGCTATAACATCTTTGTTTGTCTTTACCGCATCTGTTATACCAGCCAATGTAAGCAACGAAGCCGCTTCTTTTGAACCGGCAGGGTCAGGAGCATACTTGCGCATCTTAGCTGCAATGCCCAGGTATTCTTTTGCCTTTGTCTCTTCGCCCAGTACTTTACACAATGCTGCTCCTTTTTCAAATGCGATTACCATCATACCCTGCAAACCTGCATGCACTGCTTCCTTGTTACGGGATGATGGCCAGTTGAGAAAACGGAAGCCGATATTTTGCAACTGCTCAGATCCTTTTTCATCTACATATTTTGCAAACAATTCCAGTAGCGGAAGCAGGTAGCTTTTTTGTTCCTGGAGGTAACTCAGTTTACCATGATATTGGTACCAGTCGTGCTGCATAATGATCCACCATAAAGAATAGGATGGAATACCATTCATGAATTTTGGAAGTGCTGTGTTGTCACGCAAAAAGTCCAGGCTTTTGGGCAACACTTCCTGGTAGCCAAATACGGTGTTGATGACCATTAATTCAGGATGCATATCGCCTGCCCATACCATACGATCACGTTTAATACCATCGTACAAATATTCCTGCATATTCAGATGAACCGTATAGGCTCCTGTTTCCCATATTTTATTAAGACGATCATCATTGCATTTAAAAGAACCGAGGTAAGGTATATCACGAAATACAGCAATGGCCCTTACTTCCTTTAATACTACAAATGCATCTTTATCAAGCAGATCAATACGAACAAAACGAAAACCACTGTTGCCCACTTCAGTAGTACCATAACCTGGTAACGTCAATTCAAAATCACGCATAGCATGATGGTTGGTGGCACCGCCATCCTTACCACTTGTACCATCACCGGTAACAGTGCTGAAGGTTTCACTTACAGATTCGCCAAACCGGATACGGATCTTACGGGTAACACGGTTACTTTGTGAAGTGGTGATTTGCAAACCACCCATGATCTCTTTACCAAAATCGAGTATTATACTGGCTGTATCATTTCCTTTATTGGTAAGCCTGCAAACAGGTTGTGAACCAAAAAAAGCCTGGCCAGTTCCTTTCTGCAACAGCACTTCTGATCTTTGTACTAACGAATCATTTGACTTCCACACAATTCTTTGCGGCGAAAGCAGGACACGTTTCATAGGATCAACAGATGCACCTGCAATTATTTCTTTTGAAAAGGCTGGCGGATATTGTGTAAATCCTTTGTTGCAAAGAAAGCAAAGGAAAAATGCGGCCGTAATAAATACCTTTTTCATTATTATTATAATTTAAAAATGAGAGGCTCATCCCTGTCACAAACAATTTCTCCCCGTCCGACCGGGTCATCCGGGCGGGCGTTTATATATTTTAATTCTGCTACCTGTATCACACTTCGTTTATCATCGAAGGAACCTCTTGCTGCAGGATTTGCTTTACTTCTTCCGGGATGGGTAAAGTAATACACAAAAGCACGACCATTACTTACTACTACATCACAGTGTCCGCCAATTGCCTGGTCGTCTTTTCCTTTGCCCGGTTCTTCCAATATTCGTTTGGGTTGTTTCTTCCATGTCAACAAATCATCAGAAGAATACACTTCCATTCCTTTCCATGCATCAACGATCATAAAATATTTTCCCTGCCAGAAAAATGTTTTCGGCCCTTCACCTCTTGCTGCAATGGCTTTTCCTTTATCTACCCAGTTGTATAAGTCTTTGCTGTCGGCATAATAAATACTCTTGCCATCTTTTTCATTATTGTACCACATGCGGAAAGTAGTATCGTTGATCTTATACACAGATGCATCAATTACCTTCTCGTTACTAAGTTTTAGTGTGGAATGATAGTTCCAGTTCTTTAAATCTTTACTCGTCAAATGCACAATAACTCTTGGATGATTCCAGTCTTTGAATGTTCCGGGTACGTAAGTGAGATACATGTGGTAGGTTCCCTTGTGCTCAATCACATCAGGCGCCCAATGTGTGTAGCCAGCATCAGGGCGATAATTAATATTGGCTGTATCAACGTACTTCCAGTTGATGCCGTCTTTACTTTCTGCAATACCGATTCTTGTTCCATGCACCCACTGTACAGTTGAATCCTGTATTGATGCTCTGCGGTTGGTGTACAACATCCACCATTTCTTTACCTGTTTGTTATAAATGATTACAGGATCTGCTGCACCATGATAAACAGGATCGTCGAATAATGGCTTTGGCACAGCAGACTTCTGTGCAACAGCTGCATTCACTAAAATTGAAAGAATAAGTATGATTGCTGTTTTCTTCATTTTATTCAAACACAATCACAAATCCATCATTCGGATTTACGCTGATTGCTTTTCTTTCACCCTGCTTTACAGGATAATTTTCTGTAACAGTTTCACCCCTTTCATTTGTACGAAAGATTGTTCCTGTTTTACCTGCAGCAATCCTTGAGACATCAACTGGTATTTGCTTTTGCACAGTGTCTCCATTAATCGCTGCCACATACCATTTCTTTCCTGCTCTTCTTGCCACTGCATAAAATTTACCGGGATAACCATCAATGAATTTTACTTCATCCCATGCTACCGGTACTGTTTGCATATATTCTTTAACAGCAGCAGGCATCTTCGCCATCCCATCAGGCCCTTCTACATAGTGCTGAATGCCAGATAAAAAAATAACTGAAGTTGCCAGTTCAAATGCACTGCTTGTTTTCCTGTTGATGCGGGGAATTTTATACAGACTTACAGGAGTGAAATCCATTGGATCAAACGCATTGCGTGCAAAGGCGCTCATCACCATATGCGGCGCTGCAAGATCTGCATCTTTCTGACCGAAGGTGATCATTTCATAACCATACACTGCTTCGGTAGTCATTAAGTTGGGATAGGTTCTCTGCCAGCCTCTTGGCAATGTGGCTCCATGAAAATTTACCAGTAAGTGATAGGTTGCAGCATCTTCTAAAATATCCTGGTAGTAATTGATCATTGACTGACCATCGCCTGCAAAGAAATCTGTTTTAATTCCTTTGATACCCATTTTCTGCAGCACTGCAAATTCTTTGATCCTGCTTTCATGTGTCAGCATTTTATCTTTTGGAGTATACTTCACGGTATTCCACGCTCCTGCTGAATTATACCACAACAGCAATCCTACTTTTTTTGTTGTTGCATAATCTGCCAGTTCTTTTATTTTATCATAACCGATCTTCCTGTCCCAGTCAGCATCAATCAAACAATACTCCCAGTGCATGTCGGCTGCATAATCAATGTATTTTTTCTGTTCAGCATACACGATATAATCATCCTTGCTCATGATCCAGCTCCAGGATGCTCTTCCGGGTTTAATAAATTCAGCATCGATTCTTTTCGCAGGAAAAGCAAGATCAGTTCCCAATGTAGATTCTGCAATTGTTTTTAAACTTCCAATTGCAATAATGCGCCAGGGCATTTGCCAAGGCAGGGTTGATTGAGGAAACAAAGCACCATTGGTAAACTTTTCTGCTTCCTGAGGAAAATTAATTTTGTATTCGTTGTTTTCTGAAAACTGCTGTAAGGCAGTACCACAATAGGTTCTTCCCAATGCAGCTTCCGTAATCAGCATCCATGTATTTTTATAATGAAACATGGCCGGATAGATCCACCCGTTTTTTCCGGGTGCAGGTGTTCCTGTTTTAATATCCATCATGTAATGGGCTTCATAAGATGGATTGCTGTGCTCCCATCCGCTTTGCGCTTCTGTCTTAGGCTGCAACCATGCTTTTGTTCCTTCATAAAAATGAAAACTGGTGGCTTCCTGTTTTATTTTTTTGATATCGGTTGATGTTTCAGTAAACTCATATCGAAACGCAACACCATCATTTGACACCTGGAACACAATATTCATTTTATTGCCTTCCTTATTTTTTACAGTAATTACTTTTCTGTTGGCAGAATAATTAATGGAAGATTTTTTCGCAGTAAGAATTCTGTAGTTGTCTTTAATGAGCAGTTGATCCGAAACAGTTACCCATTGCATAGCCATTGAAAAATCTGCATCTTCTCTCACAATACCCAACGAGGAGTTTTGCAGAACAGCTACATTGAGATACCTGATATTATAAACCAGCTGCTGATCTTTATTCAGCAATACTTCTGCTGCAATTTTATTATCCGGACTTTTAATGATGGTACTTTTTTGAGCAATACTGCTGTTAAGCATTGATACACTGCAAATCACTGTCAAAAGAAAATTCAAGTTCTTCATTGTTGTATCTCTTAAAATTTATAATCGTTCCGTTTAATCCTTATACGTTCTCTTTAACCATTCTTCCGGCACAGGAATAATACAAATATTCATTGATCTGTTATCGGCTGAAAGCATGGCTGACTGAATTTGAATCTTTGTTCCATCCGGACTCATGGTAGGATGCGGATGATCGCCTGCAGTTGTTTTATGACCTGTTGATAATAAAATCATTTCACCTGTATGTCTGTCGATCAGATAAATATTTCTTGCAAAGTCATCTCCCACTGCCCATCTTCCATCAGACGAACCGCTTACATGCCAAAGTCCACTTCCACTTTTTGTTTGTCCGGCAATGACCATTTCTCTTGTACGAAGATTGACAATACCCAACCCTGTTGGTTTTTCTCTTGTGCCAGATGGACCCCAAGCAGCTTCCTGTCCGGGATTAGCACCGCCCACTGCTGTTCCTTCTGCAGTTGTTTTCGCTGTACCCGGAATTTTCCTGTGACCCATAATCGCAATAGCCACTTCATCTTTTGATATCACAGCTTCATGTGTTACCCATTCATATTCTGATTCAGGGTACAAAGGACGAAGACCGGTACCATCACTCATCACTGTCCATGTACGTTGTGGTGATTTACCGCCAGTTTCCCAGCAGAAAACAATTTCACCAGCCCCCCATGGATTGGTTTGTATATGACCTATTTGAAATGGAACTGATATCACATATTTTATTTCCCCTGTATGAATATTCATTCCTGCAATACCTGATGGACCGGCTCCCATATTTCTCGGGCCAAAGTTTTTTTCAAGTGCCGTACCCGGTGCCAAATGTTTTGCTGCTTCCTGCAAACCTACACGAAAGTAAGCCCAGTCTTCATCACCATCCAATGCCATATCACCACCGGCACCCAATTCTTTTGGAGTAGTACCACAAACACGTTGATAAGCATCTGCTTTTTTTAAGGTCCCTGCTTTACTGTCGGCAAATAATTTTTCAAGATTTACTTCTATGATCTGTACAGGTCTTTGTACACGGCGGCGGGCAGTATCACCCGGTGTAACAGGAATTGTATCTGTCCTTTCATTGCGCATGAAATACAGCTTCATTGATTTTCTTGCAACGTTCAGCATACCTGTGTAACTGCCTTCTGTTACCTGTACAATATCCCCGGTTTTTTCATTCACCGCCATTGCCTCACCTCTTACCCTGTTTGAACGGAAGATCAACCATTGCCCATCAGATGTCCATTGATTATGTGTTTGATAAATTTTTGCATCACCGTTTTGCGTACTCGTTAAAAAAGTAAGCATAGTTCCTGTAACAGGATCCTTTACCATTTTTTCTCTGAAGGAAAGCGTTTACCGATCTGCGCATTAATTTGGCATGAAAAGGCAGGCATTTTACTTATTGTTGTTCGTCCCCCCCTGTTTGCTCTTCTTTTCATTCTTTTATTTTAACGGAGTAATCGTTACCGGTCCAAGCAAACCGGATGACAAAGGCTTCCATACTGATGCATCAAATAATCCATTCTTTACATTCTCTCTCTTCCTTGCAGGCATATTGGTATTGTAGAATATTTTCCAGGGAAGATTATTCCTGTCCATATAGGAAATACGGTTTGCCATCAGGTTGGCAACAATGATTTCCAGTTTATTTGTTTGCTGAAATGCAGATGCAGGAATCACACATTGAAATACCGGGCCTATCAAGGTTGTAATTCTCTTTCCATTTAAAAATACTTCTGCGGTTTCATTTACTTTTCCAAGATTCAGTAAGTATGATGAAGTACTTCCTGCAGATTTTTCAAACTCAACACTGTACTTCCCTGTACCTGAAAAATTCTTTACATCATCTCCTCCCAGTTCGGTCCAGGATATCAGCTGATCTGTTTTGATGGAAGACGGAATCGTTGGACCGCCATCAAGAAATGTGATCGTCCAGTTGCTCTTTATTTCCTGAGGCTGGCCTGCTGCTTCTTTGTATGGAAATACCGTTCCGCTCTTCTTTACATTGTATGATTGAATAATGATTGATTCATACGATTGCAGTTGCAGCAACACTTCAACTCCGCCTTTTGTGTTCTTTCTCCACTTCGCCAAACCTTTCTTGCCTGTCATTGCATCAAACAATCCAAAGGAAACTGCACTGCTGTTTATTTCAATCCACTCCTCCAATGCGTTGTCGGTGCGGTTATTAATTAACCATACTGTTCCCTCATTGTTTTTACGACGAAGAACAGACAGGCCTTTTTCTGTATAGCTTTCTTTTCTTGCTTTCGCAGCAAGCAGCAATACATCCAGATCATCACTCATAATAAAACTGCCTTTACCAACAACTGCTTTCTGCAGGTTGTCTGACTTTGAAAACTTCAACTGGCTGATCAATTGCTGAAATGTTTTTCTTCTTGCATCCAGGTTGCCAAAGCCCGGCACATCCTGCGGAAGATTTTTATACACAAGAATTGTTGCTCCCTGCTTTGCCAATTTCAGCAACTGCTGAAATGATTGTTCATTAATGAGTTTATTGGCAGGTAAAAGAATAGTGCGGTATGCATTTCCACTGCTGATGATATTATTACCTCTGTTGGTGAACCGCTGCAACTGACGTTCAGAAAAGAAATCAAAACTATATCCTTTTTCTACCATCCATTTTGATACATGTTCAAACTCGGTCTTTTCAAAATTCCTTTCCATTCCATCGAAATGCTGAAGTAACGCATTCCCCGGTTCTGAATAACGGTCAACGATCGGATAATATAATAACACATCATTATCCGGCTTGCCTTTTTGCAAAAAACTTTGTGTACGTGTAATGTATTCATTCAGTACATGAAAATCTTTCCACTGCGGATTCGTTGGCTGAAAATGTACCGCTGCATAAAATAACCAGCCGGGCCATTTTGCTTCCTTCGGTGAATATTCTGTACCATGATAAAAAATATGATTCACTCCGCCGAGGAAATACAGATCAATTGCCTTTTTTACATCGCCCCAGGAAGAAAGAAAATGCTCATTGAGCCAGGTAGCCGATTCAGAAGAAACCAATTGTTTGCCCATGACATTGGCAGCAGAAGTTGCAAACTTGAAACGCAGAATATCTGTTCCTTCTGTTTCAGGAATATCTACCACACTGTACAGATCTAATGTATTTGCAGGTGAACCATGCGATTGATTGCGCAGCATCTTTCCCTTTGTTCCTGCCCATTTTTTCCAGGTCATGGTGAAATGTTCCAGCAGCAACTCATCAATCACCGAACGGTAATCATAAATAACACGTTTGTTTTTCTCTGTTTCATCTTTTCCAAACAAGGCAGGAAGATGATTGCGCAAATCATAACCCTTGCGTTGCTGAAATTCTGTAAATAAATTTGTTGTCCAGTTACCCTGTCCTCTTGCATCATCCACTTCATAAGAATCATTAAAGAAAGAACGCAGGTAAGAAATATCATATCCTTTAAAGGAAGCATCAAATTTTTTGAAATAATTATTAGCAGCTGTTAATGAAAAATGATCAATGGCATAACCTTCACCACCCGGGGCTGCACGTTCAACCATCTTACCATGTAATCCCTGGAACAAAGCATACAGTGTCCATTTCCCGCCGGTTGGCGGGGCTGACCAGTTTAACTTCCCTGTTGCATCTACTTTATCTGTAAGATTGATTGTTTCATTTTTATCTGAATATGCAATCAGTGTTTGCAAAGGAAGTTTGCCGGCATACTGTATCTGATCCAATGCCAGCTCCTGCAGATTTTTATTTACATAAACTGGTTTCAGAATATTTTCAATCGCTGCCGGTTTGTTATTCGCAGTACGTACCCATGCTTCCTGATTATATTCAATTGCATCTTTCAATTGCTCTCCTTCATTCAGCGAATAGGTTTTATAAAAGATCGTTTTACTTGCATCTTCATTTTTTACCCAGGGACCACCAAAAGGCCAGCCTGTTCCATTCGCTAAATCAACTCCAAGTCCTAATCGCTTTGATTCATTCAATGTATGCGTAAACATCTGCATCCATTGCGGCGATAAAAAATTGATGAACTCTTTCTCATATCCATACACACCATAAATGGGTGTGAGCTCTACACCACCGAGTCCAGCTTTCCGGTATTGCTCGAGGTTCCAGGTCAAATCATTTTTGTTGACTGCACTTCCTTCCCACCACCAGCGTGTCCATGGTTTTGTTACATTGGTTACTGTTGGCCAGTTGAGTTGTGCTTCTGCAAAAACTACCGCTAAAATAAAAGAAAGAAGTACTGTTATCTTTTTCATTCGTAGTGTTGAATAATAAATTGCTTACTGTTTTGCTTCACTGATCTCTACTGCATAGACGTTCTCAATACCTTCAAAGTTGGCACGGAAAATAATCCACTTACCATCGGGACTGAAATGAACGTTTGGCTCCAAATTATATTTATGATTTTTCATATTCACCAGCCGGGTTGATACAAACTTATCACCCTGCGGCTTAAATAAATAAATCCACATACCATCCTTTGCTTTGGCTACCTGGCCGGAGTTGCCGCCATCACCGCAAAAAGTGAATTATCCTTATTGCTGTTGAAATGAATGCTCCACTCATCACGCTGTAATTCATACTTTGTTTTTGCCCGGTTTTTACATTATGCCCCTCAACAAAAAAGTTGTACTCCTTGGTTGCTGCAAATCGTACCAGATTATTTGTCCATCGGCACTGCTCCATTCATGCCCTGCAATTTCCATATCCATGATGCGCTTATGAATCTGTGTGATCTGTTTTGTTTTTACATCAATCGTCCATATCCTGTTTACTTTATGCCAGGGGCCTTCATGACAAAACATTAATAGGTTGGGATCCGTACTTGAAAACTGTACATGATTCAGCCATGCACTGTCGGAGTGTACTTTGTTCAGCTCCTTCTTTTTAATATCGATGGTGAACAATGTACGTGGAAGCTTTGCTTCGTAAATGATGTTGAAATAACTTGATTTGTTTGGATATTTCTTAAAGAGTTCTTTTTCTTCATCACTCGATTTTGCACCGCCGAGTAATGTACCATCCGCATTAATAGCGGTAACAGTTCCCTTAAAATCGGCAGGGAATACAAAAACAGTTTTTACTTCTTTGGTTTTTGCATTCACACAAAACACAGAATCTCTGATCTGGTAATACACAATGCCTGCTTTGTTATCAACGATTTCACCATTCATCGGTGAACGGTGAAAAGTAAGCTGTTCTGATTTTAATGTTTTAAGATCAAGCAAATGGATTTGACGGTTGCCGGAAATTACAGTTGAGATTTCCTGCTTGGCAACACTGTCAACCTTGTTCTTATTGCTGCTGTAAAACACCATCGAGTTACCGATGAATGGGTTGTTATGAAAATAGAAGCTGAGGTTACTCCTGCCTTCCATTCTTGTTAACTTAACAACACGGTGTTTGGTGTCTTTATCAATCCATTCGTCGGGCATTTTCTGTCCGCCGGTTTCAAGCAAAGGTTGTGCAAAAACGGTATCTGCCAGAGAGAGCAGGCATACACAAAACAGATAGCGCAAGGGGGATTTAGTTAATTTTTTCATGTCAGGCAATCTTTAGTGTATAAAGTAAGAACATCGTGGACTTTTCGGTATCCTGTACAGTCCTGTTGTAAAACGAAATAAATTACCTGGCAAACCAATTTGCAGGTATCCTGTCTATCTCCTTTTTCCGGATAAATTTCTATTCAGCATATACTTCTTCTAACTGCTTCGTAAGATATTGAAACGCAAGCGGCATGTCATTTTTTGGATTGCTGCTGCCGCCTTCAATAAAAATATATCCTTTGTAATTTGCGGTTCGTAAAGCTCTTAAATAGGGTTTAAAATCATCCCCCATCACACCGGGAAATGAACGCTTTTGTTTTTCTGCAATTTCACAATACACCAGTACATCAGCCGCATCAATAATACTTTGCGGTGCTTCACCTTCCCTCATCATATGAAAAATGTCTGCATTCAACTTAAAGTTCGGATGATTTACTGCTCTTACTACTTCGGCAGCAGATTTCAACGTAATGAGAAAATTTGTTTCTGTTGCCTCGAGGCTTTCCAATGCAATCATGATCCCGTATTTACCTGCAACCATTGCCAGCTTGCGGCATAATACAGCAAAATCAGCCTGTGCTTTTTGTACATCATATCCATCCGGAATTCTTCTGGCACCACCGCTGCCCAATACAATAAAATGCACACCGGCTCTTTGTGCTCTTGAGAAAACAGTGTCGGCATAACCTACTACTTTGTTCTCATCTACATCAGGTCCTGCAATTTTCATTTTACCCGAAATAAAAACATTGCAGATCATTACTTTGCATTTTGCTTTTTTTATACGGGCAAGATTCAGTTTAAACTGTTCTTCTGTTAAAGAAGGCGATAACATTCTGCCAACTGATTCGCCCAGCATACGAAAGCCTGATGCATATACAAGACTGTCCTGATCTAAAGAAGCAACAATACCTAATTGTGGAACTGATTCTTTATTTGGTTTAAAGCCAAACAACAGAACAAAGAACAATGCTGAAAGAATGAATATGATTTTATGTTTCATTTGTTACTCTTTAAGTCACAGTTGAATCAAAATAATAGCCTCCCATTATTTAGCTGCTTTTACTCCTTCACTGGTCATCACTACCCGTTTCATAGTTCCGTCTTTGTTATAATAGAGATAGTCAATGCAAACCGAGCGGTGAAAACTGCCAGCATCGGGCACCAAGGCTCCATTATGATAGATAAAATACCATTTGCCTTTAAATTCAATAATAGCCTGGTGATTGGTATTGCTGTTCCCGGCAATTTCATTCAAAATGCCTTTGTACTCCCACGGACCATTAATGTTGCGGCTCATGGCATAAGTGATTTTCTCGGGAAATTCATAAGCATACGAAAGATAGTACCAGCCATTCCGTTTATGTACCCAGGGTGCTTCTGTAAACTTTGGCACTTCCACTTTTTTGAACGCTCCATCCATTTCAATCATATTTGGTTTCAGCTTTACATAATGTAAGGTAGTATTACCCCAAAACAAATATGCCTGACCGTCATCATCAATAAACACAGTAGGATCAATATCATCCCAGCTGATCTTTGCTTCCGTTGTCATATCATTTGTGATGAGCGCCTTACCGATTGCATCAGTAAAAGGCCCGGTTGGACTATCGCTTACTGCAACACCAATTGCTTTTCCTCTGTGTGTACTGTCGTGCGTAATAGCAACATACCAGTAAAACTTTCCATTGCGTTCAATTACCTGGCTTGCCCATGCATCATCTTTTGCCCATTTAAATGCTTTTACATTTAAGGGGGATGGATGCTCTGTCCAGTTAACCATATCATTGGTAGAAAAACATAACCATTCATGCATCACATAACGGTTTTCTTTTGGCGGAGCTACATCATGCCCGGTGTAGAGATACACTTTATCCTTATACACCAATGCTGCTGCATCAGCTGTGTATTTATGTTTGATAATGGGATTACCGTTGGATTGAAATGATGTATCAGCCCCCCTGCCCCCCAAAGGGGGGTTATCAGACTCCGATTTTACAAGAGCCGTTTGACTATTTTGTGCGTAACTCAGGTTACATGATACTAACAGTAGAAACAATCCTGTTAAATATTTTGTATTTCTATTCATCTGTCTATTTATTAAATAATTATAGCCGCATCATCTTGTTTTCACCAACGAAATATCATCCACATAACAAAAAGAATTGGCCGTTCCTTCAGCAAGAAAACCAATCTCTACCTTTCCACCTTTAACAGGCACACGTTCAATAGTAATCGTTTTCCACGATGCATTTTCTTCCTTTACAGTAAAGAAGCGGATTTTACCATCGCTTACAGCATACATTTCAAACTTCGTAAAGCCGCTGCTGCTCTTCACTTTTGCTGTTAATGTGTAATTGCCATCTTGCAGCTTTACGTAAGGTGAAGAAGTGATGATCTGGCTTACTCTTCGGCTGAAGTTAATCTTATCACTGATGCAAAGGCTTTTTTCGCCAATGACAATTTTCCTGTCACTCTCCGTATTAAAATAGTTCAATACAGGCGAGCTGTTGCTGTCAAGCGAAACTTTGTTGCCTTCGATAACAGTAGTCGTCCAGCCGAGTAAAAATTCCTGTACCGGTTTAACATGACTGGGAATTCTTCTTCTGTCTGCTTCAAAGCTTCCGTTCTTTACAAAGTTATTATCAGTAGCTACTTTCCATTCACCTGTTTTTGCATTGATGTTCCAGGAGCTAAGCGAATTAAAATAAGGTTCTGCTCCATTGAATGAAAGCGGGAACCACTGATTATAGCCCTGGCCATTGCCTGCAAAGTCAGCCCAGCGGTCACCACAATACAGAACCGTTTCCTGCTTACTGCCTTTTACATTAAAGAAGAATCCTGTTTGCGTTACATGGGCAAAATCGTTTTCGCTTCCTTTCATTACCTGCATATCATTCGTTGGTAAATAAGGTCCACGAATATCATCTGCTACTAAATAATAGGCATAAGAAGCATCCCATCCGTAAATATTAGATGCGGCCATATAATATTTGCCTTTGTATTTAAACATGCAGTTTCCTTCCCTGCTTTCGCCCTGGAAAATCTTTGTGCAGTCTAACAGATTCACCATTCCATCTTTTACTCCAATTTCTGAAACATAAATTCTATTTCTTCCCCGGCCATAAGAATAAATGAGGTATGACTTTCCGCTGTCTTCATCGGTAAACACCGTTTGATCGCCGGTATTGCTGGTGCCGATCATGCTCATCATGTTAATTTTCTGATGCCATTTAAATTCTCCTGTCGGCTTTTCAGCAAGAGCAATCAGCACTTCACTTCCATGCTGTACAAATAGTGCATATCTATTCAACTCTTTGATATATGCAACACCTAAACGCCCCACCCATGTTTTTGCTGCAGTTTTAAATGCTTCTTCCTTAGTGAAAACATCTGCTTCAAATGTCCAGTTAACTAAATCAGTGGAACTGTAACATGTTACAGATTCGAAAGTAGCATTGGGTAATGTTACGGATGGATCAATTCGATATATGTCCGCTTCTTTATAATGAACACCGTACCAATAATATTTCTCTTTGCCTGCAGCATCTTTGAACTTAAAAATTCCACCGCCCTGGCTGTTGATGGGCTTTCCATCTTTTGTGTTCCAGAACAGATCATTTTTAATATTGAGTAACTGCCCGTAAGAAGATGACAGAACGGAAACACATATTGCTATTATTAAAACACTCTTTTTCATGTGTTCATTTTTATCTTATTGCTTGCCACATGTTATTCGCCATAAAAATTATCATCGTCAGTTAATTAAATTAGCCGATAATTTTTATGGCTCATTTCATGAATGCTTTTCAAATTTATCACCAATCCAGTTTCAGCAGGCTTACACCTTGCTGTGGTAATGAAAGTTTTATCTTCAAAATTCCATTCACCACTTTTACTTTCTTTGACGAACCCATTGTTTTTAATTGCCCTGATTTTTCCAATATGGCTATCTGTTCTTTTGTTGGATTTTGTGGTGAGCCCATCTTCTTCCACACTTCATAAGAATTACTGTGTTCATCATCAATGCGGTATTCAGTGAGTGTAACAACAGTAACTGATACCCCGTTAATATTTACTTCAACAGGAAGTGCAGGTTGTTTCACATCATCATCATGATAATTCCAGATCATCACTGTTGCTGATCGTTGATCTTTTGCAGCAAGCCCACCAACATCACTGTAAGCCCTTCGTACACTTGAATCAACCATTGTTTTTAAATCATACATTTGGCTGCCCTGCACCAACACCCGTTTGCCTTTCATCATTCCAAACATGCGGAATACATTCAGCACCGGTTTATCAACCCCGTTAGTAGCCAGATCACGAAAGCCATAGAACCATGGCTGATCTTCAAATTCGAATGCCCAGGTAACAGCACCAAGGAAATTTACATGAAAGGAATCGGCGAGTAAATATTTCCGTGCAAAGGATGCAGCTGTATAACTTGAATACATGGTGCCGTTGCGGTAACCATTGGATGGATTGGTTTTCATTCCGCATGCAGCACAACCTTCAGGATCGCTTTCACCAATTACAACGGGAAGGTTTTTTAATTGCGGATAAGATGCCACAAACTTAAACCCGGCGTGAATATCCTGTAACTGTCTTCCCATATTCATCTGCACATGTCCGTCAATCACTTTTGGTGAGCCCTTTGCATGAAACAATATCATATCAACTGGAGAACCTATTTGCTTTGTTACATAGTTAGTATCATAAAAACAATGTTTTACAAATGCATGCATCCAATCCTGTGCATTTTTTCCTGCGGTGCCTGCAATATTGATTCCGCCGATTTTTGCTGTGGGTAATGCCCGCTTCACCGCATCTGCTGTATAATCATATAATTTAAAAAATTCATTCTGTGTTCCTTTCCAGTAACCATTCGGTTCATTCCATAATTCCCAATACCAGCTTTCCACTTCACTTTGTCCGTAACGCTCTACACTATGTTTCACCCATTGAAAAACCAACTCTGCCCATTTGTTATAATCTTTCGGAGGATAAGCCCATCCGGTAATAATTTTAAAATATGGATCCCCCGGTTTCCAGTCGTGTTTGTAAGGAACAGGATTTGTTGACAATGCCTCCGGCATAAAACCAATCTGCGCCAATGGTTTCATTCCACGCTGTATATAGGTATCAAAAATACTGTCAATGATTTTCCAGTTATAAATTGGATTGCCATTGGCATCTTCAGTATAAGCATTCGTGCTCCCCCATTTTAATGCAGCAACCCCATCGCCACTTACCAGTAAACTGTGTGCCCTTACATAAACAGGAACAGGACTTAATGCAGCAATCTCTGATAACAGTTTCTTTCCATCTTTCATGTAGGTATAGTTTGGTTCATCATAACCAAACCATGCCCATACGGGTTTCATATCACCGGTTTCTTTTGTAAGATCAACATGGATAGTTACAGTTTGAGCAAAAGCAGAAGAAGAGATCAGTAAAGCAAGCAGTAATTGTTTCATCCAATGATTTATTTAATGATACTAACTGTAGTTTTTCATAGCATCTTCGTTGCAATCACTTCATCGTTCAGTTCACTGATCTTTCTTAATTACCATCCGGTTTAGCAGCTGTAACAAACGAACTCAATGGCCAGTAGAACTTCTCAAATGGCATTGGATTCGCCGGATCGTATGCAGAAATATCTGTGCGTAATAATTTTGCTAAAGGCAGATTCTGATCTTTGATGCTCTTTACAATACAACTCGCCAATTCATATGCGCCATAAGGATTGAAATGCGTATTATCTTCCAGCTTGGTTGTTTGCCCGGGAAATGTATTGGCCGGGTAATGTACAAATGCTTTAACAGATTCAGTTGGCCCCCATGCTTCATACAACACTTTGCTCATGGCGTTTAAATCAATTACTGCTACATTTTCTTCTTTTGCAGTTTGACGGACTGCTTCTGGATATTCAAGCAGTGTATTAATGGTATGTCCGTCTTTGTCAAAACTTCTTCGATGCATCGATGTCACCAACACCGGTATACCACCCTTCTTTTTCACTTCAGCTATATATTGCTTCAATAGTTTTTTGTACGAAGTAAAAGGACCAATACCCGGGCCTTTTTGTTTCATATCATTATGTCCAAACTCAATGAACAAATAATCACCCGGTTTCATCAGGCTCAAAATTTTCTCCAGGCGTCTTGCACTCAGAAATGAATTCAAAGCTTCGCCACTCTCTGCATAGTTGGCAACAGCCACTTTACCGGGAGCAAAAAAGCGTGGAATCATTTGTCCCCATGCTGCCCATGGTTCACGGCTTTGATCAACCACAGTAGAATTGCCTGCTAAGAAAATCGTCGTTGCCGTTTTGTTGGGTGTGATTTCTATTGCACAAACTTTCGGCAATGAATCATTAAACTCAATAGTGAGAAAATTATCCCAATGAAGATATTCGTACTCTCTTGGTTTTAATTTCACCGCCTTAACAATATTTCCCTTTGCATCACGGATCAAACTGTCTCTTACATTCACGGTAAATGTTTCTGTAATAAGTTGTCCTTTCTTTGTTTGAATATTTTCCAGCATTAACCTTCTGCATTCTGCACGAACGGTTGTTGCTGAGATACCTTTTTTATCACCGAGAATTAATTTTACATCGTAATTACCATCGGGCAGATTTACCGAAAAATAAAATGGTTTGGAAGAAGTGATATAATCTCCGGTTAATGTATTGCCTCCACGATCAACTGCTGTTAGCTCAGAACCATTCGTAAAACCATACCCTTTTTCATTGGCATATTTTGATTCAGTTGTAATACTGATATATCCTTTCGTTGCCCTTCCGTTTCCAAAATCGAATTTAAAACTTGGCTGTTGAGCTTTAACAAACACACTCACTAACAATACAGCAATTAAAACAAAAGAACGTTTCATAATTTATTTTTTCAACAGTTGAAGCGAACTGTCGTTGATCTCAAATTTGAAATTAGTCAACAGCTGATAAACTTCTGCTCCTGCAAGTATTACGGGCCCATACCCATGTGCAGCATACACATTCACAGGGCGGTGATAATAAAATGCAGGATCAAATGCCATTCCCGTTCCTACACAGGTTCCTTCCACCTGTCCCTGTGCATTTACTTTTGTAGTTACAGCGTTCCATGCAAGAATTGCAGCAGGTGCATAGGTCATGGGATCGATCCATCCTTTATTGGCGGCATGTGCAATACAATATGCATAAATAGCTGTGGCTGATGTTTCGAGATAAGAATCATTTCTGTCTAACAACTGGTGCCAGAAACCTGTCCCATCCTGGTAACGCAGTAAGCCATTGATATGATCTTTTAATTGCTGTAATACAAAACTTCTGCCCGGATGATTTTCAGGCAATACATCGAGCAACTCAACTTTTGTAAGCAATGCCCAGCCATTCGCTCTTGCCCATCTGAATTCGGGATGAGTTTGCATACTCTCCACCCAGCCATGCATGTACAATCCTTTTTCTTTATTGAACATGCGTTTCGAAAACAGTTTTACCTGGTTCACTGCATCATCAAAATATTGTATATCGCCCGTAAGCTTTCCCATTTGTGAAATAGCAGGAACGCCCATGTATAAATCATCGAGCCACAATGTATTTGCCTGCGGACGCATACGTGCCAATGTTCCATCTTTCAACCTGTATTCTTTTTTTGCAACGTAGTTGATGAGATTATCAATAACAGGGCGAAGGTTTTTATTCAATCCGCTTCTTTGTGCCTTGATCATGGAAGCACATACAGCACCTGCATCATCCAGTGCATGCGGATCAATGGGTTGATTCAAAAATCTTTTTTGCCGGATATATTCAATGCTGAATTTCTGCTTCACCGCAGGGATCCACTTTGCAAGAAAATCAAATCTTGTTTTTACATAATCAGCATATTGCTGATCACCAGTTGTTTCAAATGCACGCTGCATAGCTGAGTAGGTAACACCCCATTCGTAACTGGTTAAACGAAAATCGCCCTGCTTTACAATTGTATTTGTATCCAGCTGTGATGCATCAGTCACTGGTGCGCCGGTTTGCTTATTGATCATCTGTGCAGGTGTAACAGCATTCAGATAATTGAATACTTTATCCAGTACTGATTTTACATTTTCCTTTGAAGGAGCACCATAAGGAACAGGATAGTCAGGTTTCATTAAATGCAAAGGAGTTGTTACATCATTTTGTTTTTGCTGTGCGTGTACAGTTGCAAAAATTGAAATAAAAAAAATAGACAGTGGGATGGAGATTCTCATTGTTTTGTTTTTATCTGTTAACCATGGTTGTTACAAACGAAAAAGACAGGTACTTTATTCCCTGTCTTCTTCTGACGATTGCTTGTTGAAAGAACTATTATGATTACCATTTAAATGGCAGATACCAGTCTCTGTTCATTAACTTGGCTCTTGCCTGTGCTGCAGAACCTGACGACACACCTGACTTGAGCAATTTATTATACACTTTATCAGCAATAAAAGCAGGATCATTTCTGCGGATGGCTACTCTTAATAAATCGGCCCATCTTGTGCCTTCAAATGCGTTTTCAAGAGCTGTTTCTTTGATCAATCCTGTTTCAATACTGTTTAAACTGTCGGCTGCAGGAATATCCACATTAACGAGGTTTGCCCTTGCCCTGATACCAATATTTCTATACCAGTCTGCACGATAGTAAGGTACACCTGAACTTCCACTGTTTCTTGCATCAAAATTATAAGGATAAGGTTCCCACAATGTATTGTGATAGTCTGTTACAGTACTTGTTGGGGCAGGATAAGCACCGGCAATACCACTGTTCCAGAATCCCCAGGCCAAACGGTAACGTCCTGCACGGTTGGCGGCTTCTGCAAAACGCATGTGCAACTGTGTTTGACGGAATAAAAACCACTTGCCATTTTTTACCAGCGGATTGGTTGGTGTGCCAGTAGCATAGTTCAGATAATTGTATAAATATTTCATTGCTACGGGCTGTCCGCCAATATCCATCGTACTTAATAATTTTCTTGCATCATAAGGAATTGAACCACCCTGTGCAACTCTTTGTGTCTCACCATCCCAAAGATCATACACTTCCTGCGATGGCCTTACTAAGTAATCGCCTCCGATGGGAGAAAATAATTTGATTAATGAATTTTCCGGCTTGAATTTATTATCGAATGGCAACACCCATACCCATTCACGGTCTAAACCTTTTGATCCATAATCCTGATCGAACATCACCCGCCATTGAGAATTATAAACAAGCGTTGAAGCATCACCAGCTCTTGAATAACTGATATAGTGATCAAGTGTTCCGTCACTGTCCCATCCAACTTTATAGAAACTGTAATATCTGCCATCTACCACTCCCTGTGTTCCTGATTCCATTACCTGGCGGTAATACTCTGCTGATTTCTGATAGTTTCCTTTCCATAAATATAAATCGCCAAGAATCACTTTCTTATTTACATAAAACTTTTGAGTCTGGTAACCATCAACAGTTATATTAAGATTTGTACCTGCAGGATAAAGATCTTTGAAAGGCAGCCTTTCAGAGAAATTGATTAAGCTGTCGAGTAAGATATTAAAAGTCAACTTGGGATAATTACCTGCATTCTTTACTTCATCAACATTTTTTAATGAACTGGTTACATAAGGTACTTCGCCAAAATGAATTCCCAATTGTAAATATAAAAATGTACGTAATGCCCCTATATCTGAATAACGCTGGCTGAATTCAGCTTCCGTCATTCTTTTCTCATTCACCATAACCTGAAAATGTTCCAGCACATCATTGCAGTTCAGGATCAGTTCATAAAAAGGTTTGGGACTGGCATAAGGGTTGTTTTCTGTTACAGTGTGAGTACTGATTTGCCGCAGAGCTTCGTTGGCGTTTGGAGTGCAGTCGAGCAAATCGGCACGCAGCTCATTTAACACAACATAGCGGTCTGCAAGCCCCATAAACTTTCCGTAAATACCCACTACTGCGGCATCGGCATCGTACACATTCTGATAAGCCTGACTTTCCTCAAGCTGATCCTGTGGTTTTACATCCAACAACTTTTTGCAGCCTGTTACACTTAACAGCACAGTTGCAACAATTACTGATTTTATTATTCTGAACCTTGTCATAAATTTCATTTTCAACTTTTCATTAGTAAATTATATTCACCAACACTTATTTTAATTTCAACTGATACCTGTTACAGGCCAATTCTTGCTCCCAATGATATTGACTTAAATATCGGATCAAGTCCTGTATCAATTCCCTGTGCAAATACGCCCGGGCCTGCACTGAATTCAGGATCATAACCCATATACTTTGTAAACGTTAACAGGTTGTTTCCTGTTAGATAAACAGTTGCATTCTTAACTGCCATTCCTTTGAATGGAATACTGTACGATAAGGATACATTCCTTAGACGCAGGTAAGATCCATCTTCAATCCATCTTGTGCTGAACCGGTTATTCCCCATCGGATCGCCATAGGTTGCTTTTGGCATTGCTGTTACCTGGCCATCTGCTCTCCAGCGGTTAACCACACTGTTGAGTTGGTTTTCCACTCCGCTTGCAGACTCAAGCCTGTAGCGTAAGTAGTTAAACACCTGGTTTCCTTCTGAGAAAGTAAATAACGCATCCAACTGAAAACGTTTATAAGTCAGGCGGCTGCTGATACTTCCGAAAAATTTGGGAGTGGGGATGCCTATGATTTGTCTGTCATTTTCATCAATAATATAATCTCCATTCAAATCAAGGAAACGAACATCGCCTGCACCAAAATTGCTGTAAGACCCATCAGCATTTTTCTTTTTTAAGCCAGATGAACCTGCTTCGCCTTCAGAACTGAAAACCCCCTTTGCAATGTATCCGTAAAACAGATTCGCCTGGCTGCCATTTTGTGTTAATACAGAAGCACCGGCATATTGAGTAACCATACTGTTTCCGGGAATAGAAATCACCTTGTTTTCATTTGTTGCAAACGTAACTCCAACATCCCATTTCAGATTTACTTTATTGATTGCACGCAGGCTTATGTTTGCTTCAAATCCCTGGTTCTGCATACTGCCACTGTTGGTTAGTACACGTTCAAACCCGGAAGCAGAAGGAAGGCTTTCATACGCCAGCATATTTTTTGTTCTGGATTGATAAAGATCAAGACTTACTCCTACTCTTTCATTCCATAAAGCCATGTCAAAACCCAGGTTTAATTTTTTGCTTGTTTCCCATTGCAGTGCCGGATTTGGAATTCCATTTCTTACAAGCCCCTGCATACCCAGTAAGTTCTGAGAGGTATAGGTTTGAATATGATTGTAGTTGCCGATATCATCGTTACCTGAAATGCTGTAGTTGAACCGGAGTTTAAACAGATCAATTCTTGAATCTGTCATAAAGCTCTCGGATGACAGAAGCCATGCAACACCAACAGATGGCATAATGGCAAATTTGTTTCCGCCAATTGTAATTCCGTTTTTAGCCTGGCTGCCAAAACGTGAAGATCCATCCATTGCTGCATTGAATGAAACAAATAATTTTTCTTTATAGTCATAATCGGCATTAAAGTAGGTATTCATCCAATTCCATTCCTGGATACCACCACCTATTTGTCTTAATGCTGTTACACCATTCTGTACACTGATCAGTTCATCAGTTGCTGAATTATAGCCAAGTGCAAAATCCTGTTCTGCTTTATTTTTCTGCAGCCTGAACCCCAGTCGTGAAGAAAGATTATGGTTCTGTGCAATTGTTTTTTTGTACTCTAATTTTGAATCAGAATAAACAGTGAACAGTCTTTTTACCTGCGAACCAAGGCGGCTGTCGGCCACTGCATTACTTAATGTATCATCAGCAACTCCTTTACGGGGAATAAATATATTTTCCCGCACTTTATCATATACTACACCAAACATTGTAGATGCGTTTAGTGTTTTTGTAATGTCATAATTAAATTTGAAAGAGCCGAATAACCGGTAATACTTATTGGTAGCCAGCATATTTTCAATGATTGCAGTTGGATTACTTATTCCGAGGATATCTGTTTCTTCAAGATTTGGAGAAAAGATTCCCTTCTCATTTACTTCCTGCGATGTTAAGAAAGGAGACTTTGTTAAAGCCAGGAAAATCGGTGCTGTTTTATCAGCATTCCCCTGATTCTTCAGGTTTTGCTCATTGTAAGTGAAAGACAGGTTTGTTGTTCCTTTAAATCTTTTCGAAAAATTAAACTCTGCGTTGAAGCGTGTGTTATACCTGGTTAAATCTGTATTCTTAATTACACCATCATTCTTCATGTAACCCATACTTAAAGCATAAGTGGCAATGTTATCTCCACCCGTTACTTTCAGGTAAATATTTTTATTAAAACTGTTTCTCAATATTTTATTCTGCCAGTTGGTATTGTTGTGATACCTGTAATACTGGCTGTTGCCGCTTGTATCATCATTCATATAAGGTAATGCTGCAATTTCAGATGAGCTCATTCCCTTTGACTGCAATATTTCACTCAAATAAATTCTGTACGATGAAGCACCCATAACCGGTAACAGATCAGGGGTCATGTTATAACTGGAAAAAACACCAAAGTCAATACTGGTTGCTTCTTTCTTTGCCCTGTTTGTTGTAATAATAATGGCTCCATTTGCTCCTTTGGTTCCATAAATTGAACTGGCATCTTTCAGCACAGTAACATTATCAATATCCTGTACGCTGATTAAAGAAAGAGGATTTGTTGCATTGTTTTCAATAATACTTTTTCCATAATCATTCGCATCATACAGCATCCCATCGACTACTATCAAAGGACTGTTGGTTCCGTACAGAGAGTTATACCCTCTTAAAAACAGGTTGGCTCCAACACCCGGTGTTCCGGATCTTTTAATACTGTTCAACCCACTTACCTGCCCCTGCAGCAATGCATCAATTGTTTCATCTGGTCTTTTCCACTCTCCATTGGTATTATAAATACCTGCTGAAGCAGTGAGGTTTCTTTTTGTTGTAACAAAAAGAGGCATTGTAACCGGTTGCTGAAAAGAGGTATGTGAATCATCGAGCAAAGCCACCTGAAGTGTTTTGCTTCCTTTCAATGAAACCTGTCTTGATTCATATCCTTCTCCTGTGATCACCACATCTGAAGAATAAGAAGGAACACTGAGTGTAAACTCTCCTTTTTCATCTGTAATAGCAGCTGAGAAATTTTTAACCGTTATACTGATCCCCACAAGGCCCTTGCCTGTTGCAGCATCTGTAATTACTCCGGTGAGTGGCAGCCTTTCTGCTTTTTAACAGGTGCTCCGGTATTTTTCGGGGGAATTGTATCCTGTGCTTTTACAGAATTAAATGCAAACAGCACCGTGGCGAACCCGGCTGCTTTTATCAGATTATGCAATTTCATTTTAGTCATTTCTAATATCAATTTTTGTCAGACTGTCTTTATTATAAACTTGGCACCAGCTTAATATAATCGCAAACAATAGGATTCGTAGCAGCAACAGTTGTGTTAGCCGCAACTAAATAAATACTATATACAGGTTTATACTGTGTCATTGTAAACTCGCCGATATACACTTCGTTCGGGTTATTTACTGCCACGGTGGTATATGGAAAAGTTGTTGAGGCAGCTATTCCAATTCCCAGTTTTTGTGTATATGTTGTTGTTTGAAAATCATTTACAGCCAGCCAGTAAGCCTTATACTTGATGGATGGAACTTCAGTAATATCATAACGGATATTAAACAATGCAACACCGTGACTAAAGACTAATACATCTTTAAAATCTTTCCCTGATACGGAATTATACCTGTCTCTGAAATAGGTATTGCCTCTTCTGTCGTGACTTGTTGCTGCATAATTTTCCGCTTCAATCAGGTAAGGCTTAAACTTGCTTACTGGCTGAACATCTGCTTTATTCAGAATATAAATAATTCCATTACTTGTTTTGATTGTTTTTACAATGGCTGATCTGTTCACCGGCAGCTTCGTGCCAAATTTTGAAACAATTGTATCGGGTATAGAAGATGGATTATAAACGGTATCTATTGCAAAGTCTTTCAGTACATTCCAGCTTGTTACAAGTTTATTACTGTCGGGAGTTCCAGTAACAAAGTAGGGAGTATATTTTGTTACTTCAGCATCCCATGCTGCATCTTCCAGCATGAAGAGTGTATATTGTTTTTTCTCATCTCTTAAATCATATACTTTATTCCAGAAGAGATTGGTATAAATTGAATCCGTACCGGGTTGGTATATCGGGTCTCCTGTTGCAGGATTCACACCGATAATCACAGCATTGGATGTATCAAACACATTTCTGAAAAGAGAAAGCATAAAATCTTTCTGCTTCACAGGAGCAGCTGTATTCGTACTTATAAACTCCCAGCTGTTATCAAGTGCCGGCAGCATTTTATCAACAACCTGTAAAATACCATTAGATGCATATTTATCTGCTACAGTGATATTTGCCTCTTCTATTTTAGAACTCTGCATGTTATTATACTTCCCGCTTAGCATGATAATGCGTGTAAGAGAAGCGACATTCCTCGTAGAGTAAAGCTGAATGGCAATATGATTACCTACAAATTTCTTCAGCTTAACCGGATCGTTTACAATAGCAGCATCGAGTGTTGCCAATGCGCTGTTAACCGGCGCAAAAACTGTATAGTTTTTTGAAGAAGAAATCACTTTATCATATCCTGTTTGCAGCAGGTATTTTGAAAAAGTGCTCAGCTCTGCATCAGAACTGATTACTTCAGCCAGTGTTTTATCCAATGAATCATCTGTTACTGCATTATGTTCTTCTGTAAGCTTTTTACACCCGTAAAACAACAGAACGGACATGCTCACTGCAAACAACATCAAACTTTTATACCTGAACTTCATTTCTTATTATTTTATGTTACCTGTCAAATTTGTTCTATGTGAGTTTTAAAAATAAATCATCGTGCCATTTGGCTGGAATCTTGGCAATACCTGATTATCATCAATTGGTATAAAGTGAATCATATCCAGGTTATTATTATTCTGTGTACCTACTAATGGTGTAATCCTGATAATCTGCTGTTGAGTAGTTGTAAACTCAATTACCCCTACCTGTCTTGAAGCCCACAGATTACTTGTATTTTCAGTATACCGCTTCCATCCAATTGCTTCCAGTTCTGCATCAGTACCGGCAGGGCGTGTTTCTGTAAAATTCATAGTACGCTGCATTAATACTCCGTTTACTTCTACCTGGCAAAGCATATTTGAGCTGCTGGATTGCTTTTGTTGTCTGTAACAAACCCACACCTTATACTTTCCTTTAATAATGGGAGGGGTTCTCATTTCCCACCATACCGGTCTTGCCGGCAAACCCATAGGCAGCATATTTACATCACTGTTATAACCATAATTTGTAATAGAACTTGCTGCAGAATAGAGGTATGATAATGTGTTTGTACCTGCTAAAGAGCCCCAGCCCCAATAATGATCTTTAATTGGATTATCTGCCTGAGTTGGTCTGCCGAAATTATAATTGGCTTTTTTGTAATACGCAGGCAGTTTCATAATTTCCGTAAACGAAGAAACATCCCAGTAAAGCGGAGCAGGTTTTCTAAACTTTACCATAAAATGTGCAGCAGCGTCATGCCATACACCATTTGTTGCAGCGAGGTCGCTATTTGCCCTGTTTAATGTTATTCCCTGTTCAAGAACACCGTTAAACACATCCTGATTTAAAACTACTTCCTGGTTAATTAATTTCACACTAATTACTTCCTGCGGCAGTAATGTTTCGTGTGTTGAAACAGTAATAATATCACCTAAAAATTTAAGCCCTTGTGATATGTGATAAGCCACATACATATGTAAACTGTCGTTGGTATTGGCAGGGTTTCCTGTTTGAGAGTATTTTGTTTTTAATGCAGCATAGGTTGCAAAGCCACTATCAGCAAGTGCCTGGTTGCTTTCGGCAAAGACTGTTACCCATTTTTTAGATGTGTCTGCATCAACTGTATTCAACTTTACAAAGAACCCGGTTTCTTTCATTGCCTGAACAAAAATGGAATACTCTGGTTTTTCTTCCAGCTGCTGAGCAATTGTTTTAGTGGCAGGAAGCAGCACATTATCGATGATATGAATAATCCCGTTTCCTACCCTGATATTTGATTCCAGAACAGATGCCTGGCGGTTGATAACGTAGCTGGAAACTCCATTCTTGTTATTTACAGAAGTAACAAGATACTGACCATACATAGTTATTACCGGCAGTTTTCCATCAGTAAACGAATTGGTGTAAACCGTATCCTCCAGCAGGTGAAGACGTACCATATCCTTTAGTACATTCATATCTGCAGCATCAACTGAAGCGGCTCCAATTTTTTGCAGATAGGTTGTTACACCAGCATTGGTTGGAGCAAAAAGCGTATATGCGCCATAAGCATTCAGATAGGCAGAGTTTCCTGTTCTGTCAAGAATTTGTTTGAACAAAGAAAAAGAATCAATCCTTTTATCGAGGTAACCAACCATATTTACGTCGTCGGTAGTTGATTCATCAATTTTCAGTTTTTTGCAACCGGGAATAAAAACTAATGCCATGATTAGTGTAATCAGCCCTGATATGATAAACAGATTTTTTTTCATGTGCTGTTTTTATTATTTGTAAAAAGGATTTTGTACTAAAAGCTTATTTGTTTGCAGTTCATATAAGTAAATGGGCAGATAATGACTGTTCAAATCTTTCATTTTAGCCTGTGCCGATTGCTGCATATTTGAGGGTACGCTGATCGATACCATATTCAATAATAAATTCAACCGCTCATAATTTTTTCTTTTGGCATTTCTCAGCACATCGTACCAGCGCTTGCCTTCAAAACAAAACTCTCTTGCTCTTTCCTGCAGAATAAAATCCTGGATCATATTCTTATCAGTTGCTGATGGGCTCAGATCCGTAGCATCTAATGCATTCGCTCTTTTGCGGATGGCGTATACAATATCCAATGCGTCCTGCCCCTGTCCCAGTTCATTCAGTGCTTCTGCTTTTATCATCATGATATCTGCATAGCGGTAAAAAAACCAATGTGCAAAACTCTGATCAACAGTACGGAGACCTGTGGAATTGGCGCCAACATATTTCCATACAGTTGAAGTAGCCGCTCTTACAGAAGCTCCATCTCCACGTATGTCATAATTTTGATCATTTGTAAAATCTACTGTAAATACTCTGTCCATTAAATCGGCAACAGCAGTCCATCTTCTTGAACTTACGCTGGAAGAAAAGATACCGAAGTATGGATTCAAACGCTGAACACTGTATTGCAGTTCAAAAATGCCCTCATTTGAATTCCCGTTGAAGTAAAGTGTATTGAACCAGTTATCATTGTAATCATACACAGGAGGGTTAACGGATGCACCTTTGATTAATCCAAACTTACCTGAGTTAATTATTTTATTGCATTCTGCAACCGACTCAGTATATTTTTCCATCCACAGGTAAACATCTGCAAGGATTGCATTAATAGTGTAAACAGTAACCCTTCCTTTATCTGAAGCTGCATCACCATAGGTTGTTACCGCTTTGGATTCTGCCAGTTTCAAATCACTGACGATCTGTTCGAGAATTTTTGCCTGGGTTGATTTGGCAATCGGGTTAATATTTTCGTCGCTCAGAGTTGCATCTAATTTCAAAGGCACATCACCAAATGTTCTTGTCAGATAGAAGTACATCAATGCTCTGACTGTTAATGCTTCACTGAGATAATTGTCTAACTGCGCCTGGGTAAATGTGTTATCATTTGTAAGTACCTCCGGTGCTTTTTCAATAACTGTATTGCAGAAATTAATGGTTCTGTAAAAAGGTTTCCAGTTTGCATTTACATTGGTAGCCTGTATGTTTACATTCACCAGTGCAATATCATCTGCACTGCTTGCAGTTGCTGTTGCAATATTATCGGCCCTGCTTTCTCCCCATACAAAAAGCAATTCTGCTAAAGATGGAACATACGTTGGCTGAGAATATGAACCTGATGAATACTCCATCATGGAAGAATAAATTCCTATAACAGAAGCTTTTACCTGTTCCTTAGTTTTCCAGAATTCTTCCTTCACAATTCCATCCTGGGGTTTCAGATCAAGCCATTTTTTACATCCTGCAAATGCAAGTGTAAAAGCAATTAATAATGTGTATCGTATAACTCTCATTGTTACGCTTATTTATAATTAAAATCCTACTTGAATTCCCAATGTGATCGTTCTTGCCGGAGGTGTCATTGTGTTATCATACGACACCCTGAACGGATCTGATCCCCTGAGTGTTACTTCAGGATCCTGTCCCAGGTAATTTGTAAATGTGAACAGGTTTTCAGCGGTTATGTAAGCACTGAGTGATTTCATTTTCAATTTGGTTACTACTTTTTTGTCAACGTTGTAACGGGCCGTAATTGTTCTGAACCTTATATAAGAAGCATCCTCTACATACCTGTCACTGCCCAAATAGTTAAAACCACCTGCAATTAATGCCCTTGGCATATCTGTTACATCACCTTCTTTTTTCCATCTGCTTAAAACAGCTGTGCTCTGATTGTCGAAACCAATCATATTGGTGCTGCCCATCTTTGTACCATTGATTACATCATATCCATAACGGAAACTGAAAAACGTTGAAATCTTTAAATTCTTCCAGGTAAGTGAGGGACCAAAACCACCTGACAACTTCGGGTTACTGTTGCCGAGGTAAACTACATCCATATAATTAATATTACCATCGTGGTTAATATCTTCATACATCGCATCACCGGGCTGGAACGTATAATCAGTTCCGGGATAATTAAAGCGCATATAGATAATCTGTCCGTTTGGACCAACAATTGGCTTACCATCAGATCCTGATGCAATGGTTGCATCTTTATCTTTATAAACACCTTTAAATTTATACCCGTAAAAAGAACCAAACGGATTATCAACCTGCAGCAGGCGGAGGTACTCTCCATTCTTTGTTACATCGCCCTTACTGTTTGGATAGAATTCAGAAATTTCACGAATGATATTCTGGTTGGCAGAAATATTGAAATCAAACCCGATCGTTACATTTTTTGTTTTATAAGGTTGTGTCCACACGGCAATTTCCCATCCCTGGTTATCCATTGTACCCACATTCATGAAGATGGAGTTATAACCTGTAGAAGAAGGAATCTGTAAGCCATCAAAGAATAGATCTTTGGTTCTGTTTCTGTAAACCTCCGCATCAATACGCAGTCTTGAACTGAACATGGCAAGGTTTCCACCTACGTTTAATCCTCTCAATGTTTGCCAACGCAGATTTTTTAATTCCATATTTGATGGATAAATACCGGCTTCACCGAGGTAAGAATAATCATACGTGGTATACCTGTTGTAAAACAGGTAATCATAACGTGGTACCTCACCTGCAATACCATAACTGGCTCTTAAACTCAGATCGCCAATCTGTTTCACATCTTTTAAGAATGCTTCATCAGAAACTCTCCATCTTAAAGAAACAGACGGGAATGTACCATACCTGTAATTAGGGCCAAATCTTGAATTACCATCGGCTCTTAAACCAACGTTAATGATGTATTTATCTTTATAACCATACTGCACACCAACATTCGCACCCATAGAACGTGTTTGAGAAACTCCTGAAACTGCCCTTAATTCTGAATTCTGCGTACGGGATGCAACAGATGGATCTACCAGTAAAGAAGATGGAGTATTGGAAGTCATTACTTCCTGGTAAATAGCTTTGTATTCATTTGTCTGGAAACTTAAATAAGTTTGCAGGTCATGGTTTTCATTTTTAAACTGAGGCTGATACACCAGGTTGGTTTTTGTTCCCACACTGAAGGCATCAACATCACCATCATAAGCCCTGTTTACAACAGTTTCAGTATTTGGTCTTCCGGTTGCAATTTGCGGAAGGAAGCTCTTACTTTTTGTATTATTAATATCGAACTGAATATCAAAAGTTGCTTTTAATACTTTTTTGATGATGTCATAATCTAACTGGAATCTTGGAATTACCCGGTCACCCAGTACATCATATTTTGCTTTGGCTGCCATTGCTACCGGATTGTAAATCCTGCTGTACTGCCCCTGCACATTTGAAGCGGGTGAAAAATAATTTGTTGTAAGATTTCCGAGTTCATCATACTCAAATGCACTCATGTTGGGCATTTTAATATAGGCCATGCCACGAATCGTCTGTTCACTGCTGGATGAACTTGAACCCAGGTAATTTCTTGCCTGGTCGTAATGCGTATAGGCAAAACTTGTAAAGAACTTAATTTTTTCAGATACGTTATAATCCAGATTGATACGTGTGTTAAAGCGTTGCAGATCTGTTCCGATGGTAATACCTCTCTGATCAAAAAATCCAACAGAAGCAAAGTATTTTGCTTTCTCTCCACCACCGCTCAAACTTACAGTGTGATCCTGCAGATAGCCTGTTCTTGAAATAGCATCAATCCAGTTGGTATTGTTGCTGTAGTTATGATACCAGTAAGGATCATTGGGGTCGTAGTTAAACTCACGGTTGATGGTAGTATTTAAAGTAGTTCCTATCCTGTTCATAAATGCTTCCGGTATTAATGTAGAATACTGATCGCCGTTTAATAATGGAATTGCTCTTGGAACAAGTGAAACAGAGCCTTTGAATGAATAGGTAATAGATGGTTTACCGATGCTTCCTCTTTTGTTGTTATAACCAGTACACCGTTGGCAGCTTTAGCACCCCAGATGGCAGTGGCAGCAGCATCTTTTAATACAGTAATATCTTTAATATCAGCAGGTGATATATTTAACAGCTGTGCATATCCCTGTTCATCGGCAGTACCAAAGTTAAAATCACTTGGAATTTCTGTTTCATACGGCATACCATCCAGTACAATCATTGGAATACCTGTAGAGTTGATGGATGATACTCCCCTGATACGGATATTCATGGCCGCACCGGGATCACCACTGTTGGCTGTAATATCAACACCGGCTAAGCGCCCCTGCAAAGCCTGATCAATACTTGGCGCCTGCATTTCCTCCAGTTCTCTTCCACTGATTTTTGATACAGCAGTTGTAAGATTTTTTTCAGGAACATTAATCATCCCGTTCGACGAGGATGGCCGTGCAATGATCACCACTTCACCCAGATCAGACGAAAGATCATCGATACTGAAATTAATGACTGTGCGGCTGTTGATCCTTTGTGTAATTGATTTATACCCGATACTGGATACAGAAATCCGGTTTTTGGGGTTTACTCTCTTTAAGATAAAATTTCCTTCAATATCGCTGAGTGTACCATTTACAATACGGTTATCGGCATCCATTTCAGATACTGAAACACCCTGAACAGCTTTACCGTCTTTATCTGTAATTTTTCCTTTTACAACAATCTGTGCTGAAGCTGAAAGCCCAACAATTGTAAAGAATGCTGTAACGGAAAATAGCATCAGTAATTTATTCCACATACGTTGCATTGTTTGGGTGAATATTTAATTATTTTTTAAATAGTTATCTATCAGGTGAATGGTACACCTTGTGCTTAAATTATTACTTGAAGTTGTAATTACATTGGCAGTTCTGCTGAGCATATCATTCAGTGTAATAATATTCGGCACAGTGTTATTCACAAAAATGGTTGAAGGATCGCCATTGGAGAATTTGAATAATGTTTCAAATGTTCCGCTTTCCTGTCCGTCTGTTGCAATATTTCGCTTATTGAGAATATGATAGAAAATGAAATTATTTACTTTCTCTCTATCTGCCGGCAGTGTTGGTGTAAAGTTAGGTATCATATTAGGCGCTGTACCTGTTCCAGGCAGCAGCCCGGCATTTACAGCAGCGACAATTGCTGCATTATCCGGTATTAAAAACGTGTAAAAAGAACCTGAAGCAACCTGCTGTATTTCGCCGGTGGTTTTATTATAAATAGCAGAGTTAAACATGTATTGTTTAAAATTATAAAAAGGAGAAGCAGATGTAAGTGCCAATGCTTCAATATGTTTTCCAATTGTTTTTTCGCTAAACTGCAGCAGTTTGTCAATGTAATAAACAGTACCGTTTTTAGCTGTTTTTTTATCGGTAACATTCGCTACAGTTGCTGCATCGAGATTACCCGCAGCAATTACCTGGTTAGTGCCATACTTAACAAATTCGCCTGATGTTGTTAAAGCAACACCCGGTGCTGATAAATCTGTAATATCTCTTCCCGGAACAACATGCATATTTAAAATACGCTGTAATCTTACCAGTGCAGATGAACCTGTTAATACAGTTCCCCCGCCGGGTGGTGTATAGCGCCATTGCTCATTGATTACATTGCTTACTGTTGGATCGGCAGTAAAACCGGCTGCATTAAAAGCAGCATTACTTACAAGGAACAATGTATACTTCTGATTAATATTAGACACCTGGAATTTCAAATCGAGATTCATCAGGCTGGTCATGATTGAGTAATCGGGATCGAGATATGCCTTACCATACACACTGCTGAATACGTTTGCATCCTGCACTTTGTTAGTACCGTAAAAGATACCGTTACTCAGTACTTTTTTATCAACGATATCTGTTGAGTTGTTAAATCTTGCTTCTTCACCCACTGCATTATAGGTTGAAGAAAACTTGGTAGGCCATACGGCAGTTCTCCACATGTGTGCATTTACAAAATCATAAATTACATTGATAGGTAGTTGATCCACACTGCTGTAGTGCTCCAGCAGAACTGTATTGATATAATTGGTTAAGGCTGTATTATCAGGTACAAACATGGTGTAAGTATCAGCCTGTCCGTCGTTATCCTGCAGTTTTAAAAAGTTTTCGTTATTGGGTGAAAAAGCCAGACTTGAGTTATACACTTTTGTGAAAATATCAACGGAAGTACCGTGGATATTTTTATAGTTGTTTGTAACAGTTGCATTCAGTACATACTGTACCAGGAATTTATCGAGCAGCTTTTTAAATTCACTGTAGTTTGGATTTGATCCGATATACTGATCAATACTTGGTAAAGAAGTAATGACTTTGTTTACAATATGTATCACCCCGTTTTCTGCGGCAATATCTTTTTCCACCACCTGTGCATCAACAACATTAAACCCGGTATAAACTGTGTTTGGATAAAAATAGTTATAGTCTGCAGCAGTAAGTGATTTGCCGGTCATATAACCGGTTTCAAAAATGGGGATGTGTTTATTATTATTGTCAGCATCTACATAAAAGAAGGTCCCGCTGTTATTTCTGTTGGATGCGATTGCTTTAATGGAAGCCCCTGCAAGGTTTTTATCATCATATACACCCGTATAATTGGCTGTTCTTCTTTTAAACGCTGTATTTTCAATCCAGCCGGTATTACTTTGGAAATCAGAAATACGTTCCTGCTTAAATGCATTGTAAACAAGAGAATACGTTACAATTTTACGACAGGCTGCAGAATCAAGTGCATCAACACCACTCAGGCTGTTCTGTGTAAAATATACAGTAAACGCTGAGTCATGGGGCGCAAACAAGGTCCAGTAACCTGCAGACGACAGAGTTACTTTATAACCCGCCTTATCAATTACTTTAAGAAAAGTGGTAAACTTACCTTTTGCCTGCAATTGCTGATAAATAGGATCGGCCAGGGTACTTGGGCGCTCATAGTACTCATCGAATTTCTTATTACAGGAAAAGAGGATGGCAGTTACAGCAAGTAAAAGAAGAATCTGTTTCATACGTTTGTTAATTTCTCTGCAGATCGTTTAAAATATCTTTTGTTGAATAGTTTATTGACAACCGGGTACAACCAGTATATAAATGAGCAGAATAGACAATAAATAAGTAGAAAGAAAGGAGCGTAATACTCAGTAAAAGCAGTGGAAACGTAGATAAATGGGTCATATACAGCAGCAATCTTTCAGTTAAGCAATCAAAATCAATTCCGGGGTCTGAATCAATCGTCATTTTAATTCAGAAATCTAAATTAGTGTTAAACCTACACGTTACTATCCTGTTCTATCCTGAAAGACAATAGATTTTACGCAAACGATGCCGGGTACTGTATTTATTTTAAAAAAAGAGAAAGGCTGTCATTATAGACAGCCTTTTTAGAAAATATGTGGAACTGAAGATTAGTAGCCCGGGTTTTGATAAGCTGCTTTTGCTGTATTATCGAGCAACTTACCATTCTGATCGGTTAATTGCACCAGAAATGCATTGGGCCACGGACGGAAAGTATAAAATTTCTGCACTTGTCCTTTTCCATTTCCATTTTGTCCATTTCCATTATCAATATTTGATGCAACGGGCCATAAACCGGCCTTATCAGATGCCATTTGATTCAGATATTCAATTCTGTCATATAAGATACCTGCATTGTGCTGATCTTCCCACGCAAGACCTTCTGATAAAAATTCCCTGCCTTTTTCGTTATAGATAAACTGAATAAACATTTGATCTTTTGAAATAACAGTTGGAATGTATCCTTCTGCTACAGCTTCAGGTGTACCCGGAGTGAAAATATTTTCAGTTACTGCAAGTTTACTGTACGAAGTTCCATCGGCACTGTAAGGAGGAAGAAGCTCCGCAGGTGTTAATGTTGCAGTCTGAGGTTCCCATTCAACCAGCACCTTTGGTCTTGTTTCGCCTGATTTATAAGCAGCCCTCTGCCGTAATACGTTAATATCTGCTACTGCCGATGCATAATTTCCCTTGCGGCCGTATGCTTCTGCCCTTAGCAGATAAGTTTCAGCCAGACGCATTAAAATAGCATCTCTTGTTCCTGATTCACTGTTGAAGTTTGCTTCGCTTGTACTTCCACCCCTTGATGGATCTACAAGCTTTTTAGATGACAGATAAATATTTCTTCTGGTTGTTGCCAAACCCATAGAAGACCCGTCTATATATAAACGATAATAATATTTACCGGTTACTGCCGATTTTACCCAACGTGCCATAAACTGAAAGGGTTGACTCATTACCGTGGCTGAATCAAGTGCATCATCCTTTTGGTTTTCCAAAAAGATTAATGCTCTTTTTCCATTGGTAATGCGCTTGCTGCCAGATATAACCGTTGGCTCACCAGCAGGTTTATTAGCATTCCACCAGGCTGCCGCTGCTGCACTCCATGTATAAGATGTATTGGCTCCGGTGCTGATATATTCCGGTTGAAATGTTTTATAAAAACGTGAATCATTTACCTTATCATGAAAATTATCGTAAGCCCAGTCGGTAGGTTTGTATGTTGCAAAAGGACGGCCATATGCCATTGAACGGGTAACATCTGTTTGTGCTGTATAGTCTCCTATATGATAGTTGCAGGAACGGTTACCGCCAAAACGTCCATCAAGTGTAAGGTTAATATCAAACTGTGCGGCCCACAGTACTTCTTTATGAGGAGAAGTTTCAGATACAGCCGGGTTAAATAAAGTCCAGTAATCAGGTGCAAGTCCTGAAGCACCGCCGTTACCATTAATCACCTCTGTTGTAAGAGTGATAACAGAATCAAGATCAGTAGCCACATTTCCTTTGAATAACATTTTTAAATGAGTTTCACTGCTTGCCGCAAAGCCTGCAGCCTGTGCTCTGTTTAAATAAAGTTTTGCAAGGAAATGACCTGCTGCCCATTTTGTAGCTCTTCCTCTTTCTGAAACGGTGGCAGGAAGATTTTCATACGCATACTTTACATCTCCAATAATCTGTTTATAAACATCTTCCAGTTTTGCTTTTGGATAATAATAAATACCATTGTCTTCACGCTTTGGGGTAAGTAATAACGGAACATCTCCCAATTGATTGGAGATAAGGTAATAAGCCCATGCACGCAGAAAAAGTATTTCACTCCTTCTTGTTTTACGGTAGGTTTCATCACTTCCAAATTTACCCGGCTTAATATTATCAATTACATCAAGTGCAATATTACAGTTATTAATATGCGGGTAGGTACCCATTGGTGCATAATTTGAATTAGCCCCTCCCAGAAAATTATTGGTATTCTGTGCTGCAATTGTACTCACATTTGAACCGTATGCGGCACTGTTAAAACGTGCAAAATTTGGATCACCATGCATATATGCATCGGTTTCCGGTTCAATTAACTTTGAGCCGTTTCCATCCCACTCATGTTTAACACGTGCTATTACATACAGGCCATTGATGAGAGAGTTTAATCCGCTTTCATTCTTATAATAATCCTGGGTAAGACTTGACACCTGTTTTTCTTCCAGAAATTTTTTACAGGAACTGAGACCCGAAATAATTGCCAGGATCAATCCTGTAGCCAAAAGATATTTATTGAAGCTTTGTTTCATAAAATGATTTTTAATTTTTTTTATTTTAAAAGCTTGCTCTTAAACCAAACACAAAGCTTTGTTGAAGAATGGTATTATTGTTTGTACCTCCCAGCGGGTTGGTATTGGAAGAAGCAATACTCCAGTTTGTTTCATCATCCGGATTGATTCCCCACTTTACAACACCAGGGCCGAATATAAACGGGTTGATCACCTGGAAATTCAACACCGAATCATTAGCCGAAATTTTCTGAAGCAGTTTTTTAGGTATAATATATGATAGTGAAATATTTCTTACCGCTCCAAAAGAGCCATCATTATACTGCATGGCCGCAGTAATGTTTTCTACATTTCCAGAATTTGGCATTGGCCATTTACCACTTGTATTATTCCAGGCCCATACATTATTTTCAACACGGCCATTGGGGAAAGTACCACCGTAAGAATTTGGATAACCACCAAAATAGGTTTGTCCCCAACGGAAATAAATAAATGAACTCAATGACCAGTTTTTGTAACGGAATGTATTGGTAATACCACCAGACCATTTTGGACGGGGTGTACCAAGTATCACCATATCGGAAGCATTGATTCTGTTGTCGCCGTTCTGATCAACCACTTTCACTGTTCCCGGATAAAACCTATGTCCATTGGCGTTGAACTTTGCCATCTCCGTAACATCTTTTGCATCGCTTCCCCAGATACCTGCGTTTTTATATTGATAAAATACCTGTAACGGCTGACCAATAAACCAACCGTTTGCCAGCATATCCTGTTTACCATTAATCAGCTCAACAATTTTTTCAGTATTTGCAGACCAGTTGATGTCTGAACTCCATGTAAAATCACCTTTCTGCACATTGATTGTTGACAGTGTAATTTCAATTCCTCTATTACTTGTTTTTCCAATGTTTTCAAATTTTGATACATATCCTGAAACAGCAGGAAGTGTTTTCGGCATAATCAGATCAGATGTGGTTTGCTGATAATATTCTACTGAACCTGAAACCCTGTTTCCAAGCAATCCGAAATCAAGTCCAAAGTTGATCTGTGCAGTTTCTTCCCATTTTAAATTGGGATTTTGAACAAGCTGCGGAAGATAACCTATACCAGCTGTTGAACCATACACATAAGGGTTGCGACTGAGTGGCCCTGACGTGGTATAAGGTGACACAGATGAATTACCTGTTACACCATATCCAATACGAAGTTTCATTTCATTGATCCAGTTAACGGAACGCAGAAATTTTTCTTCCTGTATTTTCCATGCTATTGCAAATGAAGGGAAGAAGTTCCATTTATTACCGGGAGCAAGTACCGATGCACCATCGTAACGGCCTGAAGCTGTAAGCAAATATTTGTCAAACAATGTATAGTTCAATCTTCCCATGAATGAACTCAATGTATTTTCTGTAAACCCTGTGCCATAACCCGAAGGGCTGCCTACCGTATTCGATCCCAGATCATACCACAAACTGAGTGGGTTGATAGTTCCCGTTACACTGGTAGACGTATTTTCTCTTCTTGATTTTTGTGATGATTGCAATAAGGTTACTCCAACAACATGATTCTTTGCAAATGTTTTATTGAAGTATAACAGGTTTTCCACCACCCATGAGAAGTTATCTTCTGTTCCATATCCTGCTGTACTTGGTCTGTTGGTTAAATGACTGGTGGCATCTGGCCCTGTCCATGTACCTGATCTGAAATACCTGTACTGACCACCCATATTAACACGGTATTTCAACCAGGGTGTAAATTTTAATTCTGTAAAAATATTTGCCAGCACAGCTACTGTTCTGCGATCATTTTTCGATTGATCAATATCAATTAATGGATTCCATAACGTAAGATTACCTCCCGGATTTTTTATCCACGCACCATTATCATCTCTTGGTAATGCATAAGGAAACTGATCAGATGCTCTTGAATACAAATCTTTTGAACCTGTGTTGGAAGTATTCGGTCCCTGTATTCCAAAATTCTGTAATGAAAGTGATGAGATAATTGAAGTACCCAGAGTCAGCCATTTATTCGGTGTCATATCACCACCAATATTGGCAGTAAAACGCTTATAATCCTGATCTTTTTGCACACCTTTCTGATCGTAATATCCAAGCGACATTGAAAACCTTGTTACATCAGTTCCGGATGTAAGTGAAATCTGGTGGTTCTGTGTTACACCTGTACGAACCGCATCTTTTAACCAATCGTAACTGCCGATATTTTTTGAATTGTAAATTGGAACCTGTGCCGGCCAACCCATTGCAATTTCCGCAGGCGTTGTATTGCGCATTTTCACGGTGCCATCCGGGTTCCATTCATATCCTTTCATTACGGAGGCAGTTGCAACCTGATCAGATGCTCCCATTTTACCTGAATCAAATAGGGGCTGGGATACCACATCGTAGCAGGAAGATTTAAATTCCCATTTTGGAATAGTATGATTAAAGGCGTCCGTTCATTAAACTTGCCCTCCACCTGTCAACATACTCGCCACCATCCATCCAGTTTGTTAATGATTTATATGAATCAAAAGAATAGGAAGCATTATAGCTCACATTCACCTTTCCTTTCTTTCCTTTTTTTGTTGTGATTAAGATAACACCATTAGCACCTCTTGACCCATAGATTGCAGTTGATGATGCATCTTTCAGAATTTCAATAGATGCAATATCATTCGGATTTAAATCACTCATTGTAAAAGAGTTTACACCCAATGAATTTACCAGCGGTATTCCATCAATTACATACAGCGGATCGTTGGATGCACCCAATGAACGGTTTCCTCTAACCCGTACAATTGGCAACTCGCCCGGCTTCATATTAGATGACACCTGTACACCGGAAGCTTTACCCTGTATTGCCTGCAGCACATTCTGTGCTGGCCTTTCCTGAATTACATCGGCAGTAATACGGCTTAATGCACCAGTTACATCACTCTTTCGTTGTGTACCATACCCTATTACAACAATATCCTGCAATGAAGATGCAGCAGTTTGTAATGTAATGGCAACTGCTGAACGGTTTTTAATTGAAAACGACTGTTCTGCATAACCAATGGATGTGATAATGATTACAGCGTTTCCATCAGGAACATTGATGGTAAAATTTCCATCAACTGATGTAATTGCAGAAACATTTGACCCTTTCAATGTAACTGTGGCACCCTGCACCAGGTTACCTGAATTGTCTGTTACCTTACCGGTAACTTTAAAATTGTTTTGTGAAAAAGATTGAAGTGAGAAAAACAGCAGGTATACAAAAAAGTATAAGCATCTGCTCAAAGCATTTTTTTTGTCATATAGCAGCAATTAAGATTATGAATACAGATACAAATTAGACAGAATGCAAAAACCAGTCATCCTGTTCTGTGCTGCTTTATTTCTTTGCGGCAAATTACTGGCCAAAAAAAGCCGCCTCATTTAATAATGAGACGGCTTCTTTACTTGTAAAAAACAATTTCACCAGAAAAAAAATAGTTTTTACTAATTAATATCCGGGGTTCTGCATCGCTTGTTTTTGTGTTCCTGTTAAGGCTACTCCGTTTAACTGAATACCATCGAGGAATGTTTGCGGTATTGGGCGAAGTAAATGCCTGTCCTGAATGTTTGGAGCCGCTTCAGGATTAAATTCTTTTGCCCTGGCCACCAATGTTTTGGTACGTGACAAATCCTGCCAGCGCAAATACTCACCTGCAAGCTCTCTGGCACGTTCATTTAATAAAAAGCATAACATACGGTCATAAGGAGTAGTATAGCCCAGTCTTGTAATAATATATTCATCTCCTGCAGGTAACGTAGCAATATCAGTTACAGCTAAACTGGTTGAAGGTGCTGTTGTTGCTGCAATATTATTTGACTCATAATAAGAATTCTCAGGGAAAAACGAAGGAGGAACGGCTTGAGGAGCACTGCTTGGTGCAGCTCCACCATCGTAATAAACAGAACGGCTTTCTCCGTTTTTATATTCTGCTCTACCTCTTAATGCATTGATGTAAACCAATGCATCGCTATAAGATCCGGTGCCCAACTTAGCTGCACGTATTTTTGCTTCTGCAGCAATTAAATAGGTTTCAGCAGAACGGGCCAGCGTAATATCCCGAATGCCTCTTACATCGTTAAAACCTGCGGTACGGGAACCATCCATAAACTTGCTCAGTGATGGAAATTTGCGGGTATCATTCCATCCGCCATCAGCCGTAACGCCATTCTTAAATGCCACATACACATGCGGTATGGTTTTACCGGTTCCGCTATATGTTACTGAATTATTTAAGAGATTTGCAGAAAACCGGGTATCACCGGGTTGGTTGATAACATACATAATACCTAAATCGCCCTGCACATAAGGAGACGTTGGCGAATTCGCATTAACCTTATGCTTTGTTCTGAAAGACTTCCAAAACCTTGAGTCGTTTTGCATGTCGTATACACGGTACATGAAAAAGGTTGGTGACAGGCGGCTGAATGGACGATCACCACTAAGATCTCTTTGCATTTGAACAACATCTTCATAGCGGGAAACATAATAAAGATGTTGTGTATTGCTGCCGCTTGCGGTTAAGTCTACTGTAAACTGCGCAGACAGGATTACTTCACGAAGGTTTTCATTGGCACCATTTGGAGCTGTATATCTCCACAAATCACCAAAGTTGGGGGCCAATGCGTGGTTGGCAATTACAGCATCACATAATGGCCCGATGGCAGCCAGATCGGCCGCTTTTGTAGAAGAATTCCAGGAATCGTTGATTTCGCTGGTACGGCTCAGGTATGCTTTTGCCAGGAAATGCGCTGCTGCATCTTTCGTAATCTTTGCAGGAGAACCTGTATTGCCGAGGAGATTATACGCCTGTGTAAAATCAGCAATTATTACGTCATACACATCTTTGGGTGAGGCACGTGTAAACTCCAATTCAACAGAAACGCTGGACTTAGTTTTTAACGGCACAGCCCCATACTGGCTAACCAACCTTAAATAATTATAAGCACGTAAAAAATAACCTTCGCCTAAGGCGGTTTTCTTAATCGCATCAGCGGTAGATGTACTGGCCGTTGCATTTTCAATAATCATGTTGGCATGACCAATACCGATATATAAATTATCCCATTGTGCATTGGCAGCTACAGTATTACCATTATTGGGAGTTATAAAAGAGCCAAATGTATTACCATAAGAATTATACATGCCGTTTGAAGGATCACCACCAACACGAAACTCATCAGTACCATAACTCATATTGGAAAAGGCCATTTCTCCATTGAAAGGTGTAGCAAATACCTGGTGATAGGCACCGTTAACCAATTGCTGGATACCGGCATCAGTTTGAAAAAAGGTCAACTCCCTTACAGTTTCCAGATTTTCATCTAAGAAAGATTTTTTGCATGAAGCGGCAACCATTGCAATGAGAATGATCGCTATACTTAGTTTAACTATTTTATTTTTCATCTGTATATTTTTTATTGCCGGATAATTGCCTCAGCAACTTACCAACAAGTAATAATCAATTAAAATCCTGCATTAATACCAATCGTGTAACCACGGTTAGAGAACATTGATGCTGCATCCATATCCATGAATTTAATTTGGGAGAACAGCATACCCGGGTTAGCAGCCTGGAAATACACACGCAGGGTAGACATGTGCATCTTAGTGAGAACTTTTGCAGGAACGTTATAGGCAGCAGAAATGTTCCTCACTTTTAAAAACGATGCTTTTTTGTACCCTAAGGCTGCTGAATAGTTATCGCCTGATCCTACAGAATAAAACGGTTTTTGATAATCGCTGTTTTGATTATTCTCTGTCCAGTAACTGATCTGGCGTTGATTTCCCCGTGCCGTTTGAGCTTCACCACCAGTATTAAACCAGTAATTCAAGCGGCCGTAGATAAAGAAAGACAACTCAAAGTTTTTATACGTGAAATTGTTTGTCATACCTACTATCCAGCGGGGCCTTGTATGACCGATAATTACACGGTCATTGTTTGCGTCAATTTTGTTATCGCCATTCTGGTCAATGGGCTTAACCTGACCTGTTGTAAAGGTGTTGCCGTTGAGGCCAAACTTACGCATACTTGCAGTATCGGCATATTGCCACATACCATTGGCTGCAAAACCATAAAGAACTTCAAGAGGCTGGCCGATAAACCAGTTATTATTAATATCATCCTGTTTGCCATTTGACAGGTTGGTTATTCTGTCTTTTTGCCAGGAGGCATTAATATTGCTTGTCCACTGGAAGTCTTTCGTAGTTACATTAACTGTATTGATATTGATATCAACACCCTTGTTGGCAGTTGCACCTACATTTTGGAATGTAAAACTATAACCTGTCACACTAGGTATGTTACGTCTCATTAACAAGTCTTTTGTTTGTGAAGTGTATACATCAATTACACCCGAAATCCTGCTTTTAAATATTGAGAAATCAACTCCCACATTATACTGTGTTGTTTTTTCCCAACGTAAATCCGGATTTGCAAACTCTGAAACCGGTAGTAAAGCAGCATTAACAGCCCCACCTATCGGATAGAAATAAGGATCGGTTCTTCCAATTGTTTTGTATGGATCAATTGCTGAATTTCCTGTAACACCTACACCAACCCGGAGTTTTAAATCATTCAGCCATCCTATGCTATGCATAAAATTCTCCTTGCTGATCCGCCATGCCAAAGCAGCGCTGGGAAATACATCAAACTTCTTTTTAGCTGAAAGCTGCGAAGCACCATCTGTACGTACAGATGCAGTCAATAAGTATTTGTCATCAAACCCGTAATTTAAGCGACCCATATAACTTAATAGTTGCCTCTCTGTAAAATCAGAAACTTTATTAATCGTAAGATTAGTAGAAGGGAGAACTCTGTTATTCAATTCATGCCATTTTTGAGAGGCAAAGGGAATCCCCGTACCCGTTACTCTATTTACAGGATCAGCAACAAACTTTGTTGCACTTTGCAATAAGGTGACGCCAAAATTGTGTCTTTTAATTTGCTTATCGTAATAGATCAAATTATCCAATGTCCATGAATATGTTTTTGCTTCCTGCAATGAGGCTCCGTTAATGCCACTGCTTGCTGCCGATTGTCCGTCAATGTAAACACCATTGGTGTAGTTAGAAAAGTCGGGGCCGAAGTTCAAACGGTATTTTAATCCTTTTAATACAGGATGAATTTTTCCGAAATCCATCTGTGCATGAAGGCTTCCAAATGCACGAAGGGTTGCTCTTTGGTCTTGTGTAAAATTCTGTTCATCTACCACAGTCTTTATGGCCACATCCCCTCCGGGGTAAATAATTCTGTTACCAGCAGAATCATAAGGTTGCGCCCATTTAAAAAGCCCCCTGGCAGAACCATAAATACTTGTAGAAGGAGAACCAACAAATGAACCAATTACAAGATTCGATTGGCCAAATTCCTGAATTCCATAAGTAAAGTTTACAGTAGCCCCCATGTTAAACCAGTCAGTAGCCTGTATATCCACACTTGCTTTGCCGGTATACCTTGTAAACTTTTGCCCGATGGATGTACCCTTATTATTTAAATAACCGAATGAACCATATGCCTTTATGTTTTTTGCACCACCGCTAACGCTGATGGTATTATCAGTAGTAATACCTGTTTGTGATACTAACCCTGTCCAGTCTGTATTGCCAACTTTTGAGCCATCCCATGTACCGGTGGCCCAGCCTTTGGCAATATTTTTCCAGGCAGTTGGGTCAGCAGTAGCCAGAAAAATATCACGATCGTTGGCAATAGTTGGTGCATCGCCTCTTGGGCGCCCTGTTGGGTTACTGTAATAAACTGCCCAACGGCGAAAATCTAAATACTCGGAAGCAGACATTATTGGTGCCCAGTCTTTCACCGTTTCAAACGTAACAGAGTTGTAAAGATTAACTTGCACTTTGCCAACCTTACCCTGTTTGGTTGTAACAATTACAACACCATTAGCTCCCCTTGAACCGAAGATAGCCGTAGCTGATGCATCTTTCAATACATCTATTGATTCAATATCATTGGGGTTAAGATAATCAATACCACCTGTGCTTAAAGGAATTCCATCAACAACAAATAACGGCGTATTAGATGCAGTTAAAGAACGTACACCACGAATGTTGATACTACCAATCTGTCCGGGGCGTTCATTAGAAGTAATATCAACACCGGCAACTTTACCTTGCATGGCCATTAAAGCATTGTCGACTGGCCTTGAGCGGATTTCCTTCTGGTTGATGCCCGCAACAGAACCTGTTACATCACTCTTTTTTCGGGTACCATAACCTACCACCACAACATCTTCGAGGTTGGATACGCCGGTTACTAAGGTTACATTAATGATTGATCGGTTGTTGATATCAATTTCCTGGTCGGTAAACCCAACGGAAGAAATGACCAATATCGATTTACCGGAGGGAACATTTAATTCAAACCCTCCATCAGTACCTGTTGTTGTACCAACAGTTTTTCCTTTTACAGTTACACTTGCACCAGATAGTGGATTGCCAGCATCATCAGTTACCTTACCGGTAATTTTAAAAGTGTTTTGCGAAAAAGAATTGAATGAAAAGAATAGAATAAATACAAGTGCAGGTACGCACCTGCGCATTAGAGTTTGGTTGGACATATGACAGCAATTGAGGTTAAAAAGTAATTCAAAATAATATTCTTCCTACTCACGGTCATCCTGTACCATCCTGTATGCCTGATTATTTTTACGCAATCGTTCCCGACATACAGTTTGACGAGAGTAACAGAAGAAAAATGATTTCCTTTTTTAAAACAGATATTTACAGAAAATAAACTGTTTTTAACATCTGCTCAGGATGCAACAGGACGCACAAAACCTTTTAATGATTTAAACTTGACACTTAAACGCTAAACATTGCTGCATATATGAAACGAATAATGTACACATTGCTGTTGCTGTCCTTAACTGTTGCTTCAACAGCACAAAAAATTCCGGCAAAAAAGAAAATCTTAAAAACACTACGGCTTACCAATCAATACTTCATGAACAAGTGGCCCGATGCCGGTAAAACGATTTTCACCAATATTGAGCGGCCCAGCAACATCTGGACAAGAGCAGTTTATTATGAAGGACTGATGGCTCTCTATCAAACAGATAAACAACAGGCCTACTATGATTATGCTTTGCAGTGGGGTGAAAAACATAAATGGGGTTTGCGTGGTGGCATCAAAACAAGAAATGCAGATAACCAGTGTTGCGGCCAAACATATATAGATATGTACCTGATTGATAACAGGCAGCACCCCGAAAGAGTAAAAGATATTAAAGCTTCTATTGATTCAATGATGATGACTGGAAAAGTAGATGACTGGAACTGGATTGATGCATTACAAATGGGCATGCCCGTATTTGTGAAACTGGGTAACCTGTATAACGATACTTCGTATTTCAGAAGAATGTATGAGATGTATGCCTTCACTAAATACAAACATGGAGGAAAGGGTTTATATAACCAGATAGAAAAATTATGGTGGAGAGATAAAGATTTTGTTCCTCCTTACAAAGAACCCAATGGCGATGATTGTTACTGGAGCCGTGGAAACGGATGGGTAGTTGCAGCATTGGCAAAAACACTGGAAGCATTGCCAAAAAGCGATCCGCATTACAATGAATACCTCCAGGATTTTAAAGATATGTGTGCAGCCTTACTTCCCCTGCAACGTACAGACGGTTACTGGAACGTAAGTTTAAACGATCCTAATCATTTTGGCGGCAAAGAAATTTCAGGCACATCCTTATTTATTTATGGTTTTGCATGGGGCATCAACAATGATATCCTCGATAAAAAAACATATAAGTCTTCCATTGCAAAAGCATGGAATGCCATGTGTAAAGAAGCAGTACATAAAGATGGCAAGCTTGGCTATGTGCAGGGAACCGGCAAAGAACCAAAAGACGGACAACCTGTTACCTACATCAGTACACCTGATTTTGAAGATTATGGTTTAGGATGTTTCCTGCTTGCAGGAACTGAGATATACAAAATGAAATAATTTACATGAAATATCCATAAAAATTATCGTACTACTTTGTATAAACAGCGACCTGCCTGCCGAACAGGCACGGTGATAATTTTTGTGGATATACTATGTGGCCAAAAAGGCAACAAAAATGAACACATGAAACGAATATTGCTGATTGCTGTTGTTCTTTTTACAACATTGAATATACATGCCCAACGAACAAAGTATAATTTCAACCCTGCATGGAAAGTATTTAAAGGTGTTGACTCATCTGCGATACTGCCCGGCTTTGATGATTCAAAATGGAAAGCTGTAACTCTTCCTTATGCCTGGAATGAAGATGATGCTTTTCAAAAAGACATCGTTAATCTCAATACAGGTATTGCCTGGTACAGGAAACATTTCAAACTTCCGCTAACTGCAAAAGGTCAAAAAGTTTTTATTGAATTTGAAGGTGTACGACAGGCTGCAAAGATTTATGTAAATGGACAGTATGTTGGTATGCATGAGAATGGCGTAACCGCATTTGGTTTCGACATCAGCAGTTTGCTGAAATATGGCAATGAAGAAAACATCATTGCTGTAAGAACTGATAACAGCTGGGATTACAGAGAAGAAGCAACCAAAACAAAATACCAATGGATCGATAAAAATTTCAATGCTAACTATGGCGGCCTCAGCAAGAATGTATTCCTGCATGTTGCAAGCACTGTTTATCAAACATTACCATTGAATTTAAATCTTGGCACTACAGGCACATACATCTACGCCAAAGATTTCAACATCAAAAAAAGAACAGCAGTTATTGTTGCTTCATCAGAAATAAAAAATGAATCTGGCAAACAGCAAAGCGTTTTATATAAAGTAACCGTTAAAGACAGGGAAGGGAAAGTTGTCAATACATTTTCATCTACTCCGGTTACCATTCCGAAGGGAGAAACAAAAACAGTTACTGCTTCTTCACTTACAAACAATTTGAATTTCTGGAGCTGGGGTTATGGTTATTTATATGATGTAGAAACTTCACTCATCATCAACGGGAAAGCCGTTGATATCGTCAATACAAAAACAGGCTTTCGTAAAACTGAATTTAAAGACGGTATGATTTATTTGAACGATCGTGTAATACAGGTGCATGGCTATGCACAACGCACTTCAAATGAATGGCCGGCAGTTGGCATGAGTATCCCTGCGTGGCTGAGCGATTACAGCAATAACCTCATGATTAAAAGCAATGGCAACCTTGTTCGCTGGATGCACATCACCCCATGGAAACAGGATATTGAAAGTTGCGACCGTGTTGGATTAATGCAGGCAATGCCGGCAGGTGATGCAGAAAAAGATGTAACAGGTGTACGTTGGGAGCAGCGCAAAGCTGTAATGCGTGATGCCATTATTTATAACCGCAATAATCCAAGCATTATCTTTTATGAATGTGGTAATGAAAGCATCAGTGAACCGCACATGAAAGAAATGAAAGCCATCCGTGATCAATATGATCCTTTTGGTGGCCGTGCAATTGGCAGCAGAGAAATGCTCGACAGTAAGGAAGCAGAGTACGGTGGTGAGATGTTATATGTAAATAAGAGTGCAACGTTTCCTGTATGGGCCATGGAATATTCAAGAGATGAAGGTTTGCGTAAATACTGGGATGATTATTCACCACCTTATCATAAGGATGGCGATGGTCCTTTGCATAATAATCAACCGGCGAAAATATACAACCGCAACCAGGAATCGCATGCTGTTGAAAATGTAATCCGTTGGTATGATTTCTGGAGAGAAAGGCCGGGCACCGGGAAAAGAGTAAGTTCAGGTGGAGTGAATATTGTTTTCTCCGAAACAAATACACATCATCGTGGTGCTGAAAATTTCAGAAGAAGTGGCGAAGTGGATGCATTACGCATCATTAAAGAAAATTTTTATGCCCACCAGGTAATGTGGAATGGATGGGTTGATGTAGAAAAGCATGGTATCCACATTATTGGTCATTGGAATTACAGCGATTCAATTGTAAAAGATATGTTTGTGATTTCATCGGCTGATAAAGTGGAGTTGTTTATAAATGGCAAGTCATTGGGGTTTGGAGAAAAAAGTCATGACTTCCTGTATACATTTAAAAAAATACAATGGCAGAAAGGAACAATCAAAGCCATTGGATATGATGAACAAGGAAAACAGCTTTGCACTACTGAGAAAAAAACCGCAGGTGTGCGGTTGCATTGCGTTTAACATCTGTTACTCATCCAAAAGGAATGCAGGCAAATGGACATGATGTTGCATTGGTAGGAGTGGAAGTGGTTGATGCAAATGGGAACCGCTGCCCCATTGCAATGAACATGATTAACTTTAAACTGGAAGGTGAAGCAGAATGGAGAGGTGGTATGGCACAGGGGGCTAACAATTATATTCTGTCGAAAGAATTACCTGTTGAGTGTGGTGTTAATCGTATTCTTATCCGCTCTACAACAAAACCGGGATTGATAAAACTTATTGCAACTGCTGATGGATTAACAGCAACATCTTTGCAATTGCATTCATCGGCCGTGGTTGTCAGTAATGGACTCAGCAAACAATTACCTTCATTTGGTTTAACAGGCAACCTTGAACGTGGTCCTACTCCACTCACACCATCATTCACACAAAAAAGAAAAGCACTTACGATTGTGAAAGCAACAGCAGGATCAAAAAGTGACAGTGCTTTTGCAAGTTATGATGACAACGAAATGACTGATTGGTACAATGATGGAAATCTTTCAACTGCATGGATTGAATATGAATTAGACAAACCGGCTGTTATCAGCGAAGTAAACTTAAAGCTGAATAATTTTCGCAGTCGCTCTTATCCCATCCGCATTTCAGTTGACGGACAGGAAGTGTTTTCAGGTAATACAGCAACAGGTCTTGGTTACTGCAATATTGTTTGCAAAAGAACAACCGGAAAAAAGGTAAGAATTGAATTACTGAAATCAAGCAGTTTAACCGGCGAAACAACTACAGAAGTATCGGGCAAAAAATTAGATGATGGTGTTACCAGAAACGACGCCAACAGCAAAGGGCGTTTAAGTATTATTGAAGTGGAGATTTATGAATCAGTGAAGCAATAAGCAGATTAAGCATTCAACTATTACCAAATGATTAACAGGTATTTCTCAAATATCCGGTTACTTTGAAAAGCCATTGTTTCAGACATATGAAAAAATATCGGTTGCTTTCTGTTTTACTGTTTTTGTGCTGCACACTCGCTTCAGCACAAAAAATACAATACAGTAAAAGTGTGTTCAGAACTCCCGGTGCCGGCACCTTGCAATTACTGGCAAACATAAACGGGTTTCATCATCTTATTTACTTCAGTAACATAAAAAAGCCGGTGGTTTATATATTCAACAACCAGCTGCAATTACAAAGTACCAAAGAATTAAACATTCGAATTACAGAAAACTGTGATATACGCCTGCTGAAATTGAAAGACTACTATGTTTTATATGCACACACATTGAAACCTTCCCGCCATCAACTCCTTAAAATAAACAGGGATGGTGTATCCAGCGACATTTCGGCACTGCTGAACAAACCAGCCGATTCCTTATGGAACAGAAGCACCGCCACCTACCAGTTATTTAATAACGAAGACAGCATGTTCCTGGTTTCGCACACCTACCTGCATCCCGTAAAAAAAATAAGAACTACTGTTGTTAAATTAAACCCTGAGTCGGGTGCTGCTATTTCAGCACAGGTGTTATTTCCTTTTAATGCATCTTATGATGAGTTAAAAGAAGTGACCCTTCAAAAAAAGCAGCTGTTGATTTTAAAAAACAGCAAGGACGAGGATTTAAAAAATACTCTTACCGTTATGAAAGCAGACCTGTTAAGAGGAACACAGCTTTCAAAACAGTTTGAAAGCGGTAAATATGTTTATTATAATCCTGCGCTCCGGTACAATATCAGCGACTCAACCATTTTCATTTACTCAATGCTTACCACTCCTGCAGGGTACAGAGGTGTAAGGCCGGGATTGTTTATGGTAAGACTCAGCAGCACATTAAATGAGCTAAGCCCGGTACAAACCATTCCAAACATCTTTCGTAACAATGCTGTAACAGCTTTTATTGTTGAGAAAGCGAATACTTATGGATGGATGAGTTTCTCGTATTCACAAAAAAACTTTGGCACAAGTACAAGTACTTTAATGCCAACAAGAGTAACCAGGCCACCTGAGTTTTATCCAATAGAAGCTTCAATTGAAAATTATTATTACTACAACAACGATTATGGCACTGCCCCAACGGCCGTTCTTATGACACTACTGAATAACCGGCTGGAAAAGGCAAAAGACAGTGTTGTAAAAAACAATGGTAACTATTACAAAATACATCCCTCCCCCCATGCACAATTCATATTGAAAAATACGGCCTGTCTTTTGGTGGTAGAGGAACTCGCAGCAAAAAAGAAAGGATTGCTTTTAGTATCGCCAGGTGACAAAGGAAATTTTAATACACTACCGATCCGGGTTTACGACCGTTTCGATTTTATGCTTTCTTTACTGCAAACTGCCGACGAAAACTCGTTCATCATTCCTTTTACAAATAAGAAGGAAATGGGATTAATGAAGGTTACATTAAGTAACTGAAATAGCTTTACATAACGATCAGTAAATAAATTACAAATGAGAACCTCTTTTTTAATAGTGTTTGCCTTCGGCCTGTTAGTTGTTTCAAATACACTTGCACAAAAACCGAATATCATTTTCATTTTTGCTGATGATCTTGGTTATGGCGAAATCGGATGCTATGGCCAACAGAAAATTGAAACACCTAATATTAATCTGCTTGCAAAAAATGGTATTAAGTTCAACCAGTTTTATGCAGGCACAACTGTATGTGGACCTTCACGTGCTTCACTGTTAACTGGTTTGCATACCGGGCACACTGTTATAAGAGGTAATAAACCATTTCCACCCGAAGGACAAATGCCATTATCAGCATCAACCATAACCTTTGCAAACTATCTGCAGCAAAATGGTTATGCAACAGCAGCATTTGGCAAATGGGGATTGGGCTTTAACCAAAACAGCGGCGATCCCAACAAAAAAGGATTCGATCTTTTTTACGGATACAATGATCAAAGTCTTGCACATGATTATTTTCCACCCTCTCTCTGGAAGAATTATGAAAAGATTGATCTGTCTGTCAATAAAACCTATGATTCTATTTATTCTGCTGCGTTGATACATCAACAGGCGATTGACTACATCAAACAGTCAGCAGGCAAACCATTCTTCATCTATCTTCCTTACACTTTACCACATGGTGATGTAATTGGTCCGCATGACACTTTATATTACTACTACAAACAGAAATTCAATGAACAGCCACTTACCGGAGAAGCATTGAAAACAAGACCACACAATATGAAACCGGAGCCATATCCGCATGCACAGTTTGCTGCAATGATTGGCCGACTCGATTTATATGTGGGTGAAATTGTAAAAACATTAAAAGAAAAAGGTCTTGCAGAAAATACACTGATCATATTCACCAGTGATAACGGGCCACATAAAGAAAATGGCGGCGATCCTGTATTTTTCAACAGCAGTGGAATTTTTAAAGGAATTAAACGTGATTTATATGAAGGCGGCATCAGAGTTCCCTTCATCGCTTACTGGCCCGGAAAAATAAAACCTGCTGTTACTGAACAACCGGCTGCACTTTGGGATATCTATCCCACATTCCTGCAACTGGCGGGAGTAAACATAAAAGATAATGTTGATGGTTTCTCACTCATTCCTTTATTGTTGAATAAAGGGAAACAAAAAACGCACAGTTATTTCTATTGGGAATTTCATGAAAACAATGGCCGGCAGGCAGTACGCTGGGGCAACTGGAAAGGTGTACGGTTAAATGTTGGTAAGGACGGGAATGCGCCAATTGAACTTTATGATTTATCTGTTGACCCATCTGAACAAAATAATGTGGCTTCTAAAAATCCGGCGGTAGTAAAAAGATTACTCAGCTTATGAAGCAGGCCCATACCGCAAATAAAGACTGGCCATTACTCAAGGCTGAGCTCGCTCAATAGATGTTTCTTAAATGATAGTGCATCTTATCGCCTATTACCGGAAATCTCAGATTGAAATCTGCGAATCCTCCTTCCTGCAGCTTTTTAAGAGCAGTATTGCCGCTAATTCTGATATGTATCAAGCCATTGCATGACAGTCTTCATTTCACAGCATTACAGATAACATAACTTTGATTTAAGACTACCAAAATGGCTTTATCTCTCACGATAAAGAAATTTCTGAATGAGACCGGTGATACATCCCGGTTTGCAGGTCGCTTCTTCTCACAGGCCTTACGGCCACGCTATGAGTTTTCAGAATTCTTCAGACAATGTTTTATTATAGGCTACAAGTCGCTGCCCCTGGTGGCTCTTACCGGCTTTATCATGGGTCTGGTATTAACCATGCAGCTGCGTCCTGCTTTATTAGACTATGGTGTAGAAAGTCAGTTACCCGAAATGGTGGGCATCGCTATTATAAGAGAAATCGGTCCTGTAATTACAGCATTGATATTTGCCGGTAAAATTGGCAGCAGTATTGGCGCAGAACTCGGCAGCATGAAAGTAACAGAGCAGATCGATGCCATGGAAGTAAGTGGTACCAATCCTTTTAAATACCTCGTTGTAACAAGAGTGCTGGCTACAACATTTATGCTGCCGGTGCTGGTTCTCTTGAGCGATGCTGTTTCATTATACGGTTCTTATATTGGAGTAAACATACGTGGCACAACAAGTTTCAGCCTTTTCTTTAAACTGGTGTTTGACGGATTATCGTTCAGCGATTTTGTTCCGGCATTGATTAAAACTTTTTTCTTTGGTTTTGCTGTTGGATTGATTGGATGTTACAAAGGTTACAATTCAAGCAAAGGAACAGAAGGTGTTGGGCGATCAGCCAATTCAGCTGTAGTATTAAGCTCTGTACTGGTGTTCATCATTGACCTGATTGTTGTACAGATAACCGATCTGTTGGGAATCAACTAAACAACATGCTGTACGAATCTGACATAAAAACAAATCAAACAAAAATCAGGACAGCTGATCCTGTTATCAGTATTTCACATCTGTACAAATCATTTGGAAAAAACAATGTGCTGATTGATTTCAATTTTACACTTTATAAAGGAGAGAATGTTGTTGTGCTGGGAAAATCAGGTTCCGGAAAATCAGTTTTAATTAAATGTATCATCGGTTTGCTGGAAGCTGACCAGGGAGAAATCACCGTGTTAGATAACAGCATTATCGAAATGAACAGTAAGGAACTTGATATTATGCGGGCTAAAGTGGGATTTCTTTTTCAGAGCAATGCCCTGTATGATTCAATGACAGTGAGAGAGAATCTTGAATTTCCACTGCGCCGGCACTGGATTCAGGTATCAGCTGAAGAAACCAATCATAAAGTAATGGAAGTATTGGGCAACGTTGGCCTTGCACATACGGTTGACATGATGCCGGCTGAACTATCGGGAGGGATGCGGAAACGGATTGCACTGGCAAGAACATTGATCCTTAATCCTGAGATTATGTTATACGATGAACCTACCACCGGTCTTGATCCCATCACCGGAAAAGAAATTAATAAGCTGATAGTTGAACTGGGAGAAAAATACAATACTTCAGCAATTATTATATCGCATGATATGAGCTGCATACACATGACAGCCGACAGAATTGTAATGCTGATTGATGGCAAATGTTATGCAGAAGGCTCCTTTGAAGAGCTGAAGAAAAACAACGATCCAAAAGTGAAACAATTTTTTGAATAATGGCAAAGCAAACGATCAACAATATTAAACTGGGCTTTTTTGTACTGGCAGGATTAGTTGCACTCATTATTGCATTGTACCTGATTGGCAGAGACACCAATCTTTTCAGCCGCAATTATACCCTCTATGCAAGATTTGAAAATACACAGGGCCTTACTCCCGGCAATAATATCCGTTACTCAGGTATCCAGGTTGGAACTGTAAAAAAAGTAAAAAATCCTGAATGATACACTGATTGAAGTAACGATGCTGATTGAAGAAAAGATGAAGAAATTCATTCATTTGAACGACCATGTAAGCATCAGCACCGATGGATTAATGGGTAACAGGCTGCTTAACATCACCCCTGCAAAAGATGGTTCTCCCTTAGCAAACGATGGCGATATGCTGGTTACAAAAAAAACAATTTCTACAGAAGAGATGCTGTCAACCCTGGATAAAACAAACAGGAATATTGCCATCATTTCAGAAGAATTGAAAAATACCGTTGAGCGGATTAACAACAGCAAAGCCTTGTGGGGGGTGCTTGAAAATGAAACCCTGCCCGCAAATCTTACCGCTTCGCTTAATAATATCCGCAGAGCAACAGTTAATGCCGATCAGATGGTGAAAAATATGCAGGGCATCATTGCAGATGTAAAAACCGGGAAGGGATCTCTTGGCAAAATAATATCCGATACAGCCATCGCTTACAATCTTAACAGTGCTATTGAAAAAATAAAACTGGTAAGCGATAATGCAGACCTGCTGGCTATTGAGTTAAACAATATTTCCCTTTCTGTGAAAAAAGAAATTAATGAAGGAAAGGGTCCGGTCAATGCAATGCTGAAAGATTCTGTTCTGGTGCTGAAACTAAACAACAGTTTAAGCAATATTGAAAAAGGCACAGCCGGCTTCAATGAAAATATGGAAGCCTTAAAAAACAATTTTCTTTTTAGGGGTTACTTCCGGCGTTTGGAACAGCAAAAGAAAGCAGAGGAAAAAAAGAAGCAGGCAAAAACAAACTGATCAGTGTTTCTCGTTATTTCTTTTATACAATCCAATCATTTCTCCAAAACCAATGATATACTCACTCATTGCTTTTTCAAGCTGAATCTTTTTCGTTTCTGAAGACAGGTTTAACAACTCATTCAGTGCATATACTTTAAAAAAGTATCGGTGTATACCGGAAGGCGGGCAGGGACCGGAATAATGATGTTGCAGAAAATCATTCAGACCTTCTGTACCCAGAACACAATTTTCCTTAATATGATGTGTAACCGGAATATTCCATACCAGCCAGTGCGACCATGTATGTATTGGCGCATCAGGGTCATCAACAATAACAGAAAGACATTTTGCTTCCTCAGGAATATCTTCAATATCTAATGGTGGATTTACATTTATTCCATCGCAGGTATAATAAGAAGGGATTAATTCATTTTCATTAAACACAGTACTGGTTACTCTTAATAATTTATAATCCACTTCTTTTGTTTCGTGTTTCATAATTTTTTATTTTTCCAGAATGTTTATGGCCCTTCGCCTGGTTCAGGCTCTTCATACAATGGTGTTTCAAACAAATCCTCATCAGGAATAATGTCAGATTCTTCTTCAGGCAATAAAGGAATTGCAGGCATAGAAGAAGGATCGGCTTCAGGCCTTATTTCGGGATGTGGAGTTGGGTTTGGTTTAATTGAAGGATCTTTCTTTGGCATGATTTACTGTTTTATCTGTTAAGAAAAAACACTGATTATTATATTCATTTCACTCCTAAACACCAAACGGATAAGTTTCCGGAACCTGATGTGTATCATGCGTAATATGCAAAGGATACAAAGCCCTTGTTTCATCGAGGTAAATAAATGCATCATATCGCAACGGTAAAATACTTGGCACATAATTTCCATACTTTTCATATTGCGGCTGATATACAACTCCAATAGCCCGGTGACCGATATGGTTTTCCATTAACTGATCATTTGAAGAAAAATCTTCCATCAGCAATAATTTATTCTCCTTCCCTGCTGCATGCAGTAAATATTCCCAGCTTCCTTTTACAGCTTCGGGCATTTGCACTGCATGCATGGGAGCGCCCCAATTTTGTCCTGCAATAACAGATCCTTTGTATGATCCAAACCCAACAAGTACAACACCTTTATCCTGATGTTGCAAACGAACAAGTTCTCCTGTATTATACATTCCTTCATCTGCCATATCTGTTGCTCTTGCATCACCGATATGTGTGTTGTGTTCCCATACAATTACTTTTGAATGTTCTCCATGAAATTTCAACAGGCGGTTCAGTGTATCTGCCATATGCCTGTCTCTTACATTCCAGCTATGAGGCCCACCCTGCACCATGGCCCTGTAATATCTTTCTGCATTTACAGCAATCATTGCATTCTGCTCAGCATTAAAAACATTTTCATGATCTGTATTGTACTGCGGCAATTTCAGCCTGATCGCTTTCAGCAGATGTACAACTTCATTTTCACATAACTCCGGGACAAAACGAACGGCGGATGCGTAAGCCCTGCCCTCATCTATCCTGTAAGGTTCAAAACAGCGAAAGGCTTCTTCAGCTATTTTATACGTGGCTATATCTGTTTTTTTTAAATACTGCATAATGCTTTCCATACTTTCCCATAAACTGTAAACATCCAATCCGTAAAAGCCTGCTTTTTTATTGGCTGGTAAATTTTCATTGTGCTTTCGAAGCCAGTCTGTCAGCGATACTGTTTCCCAGTTGGCCCACATCCAGGTAGGCCAGCGGTTGAATGCATGCAACACTTTGAAAGAAGATTTATTCTCAACATCGTAACCTTTAATGAAGCGGTTAACCCTGTAACAATCGGGCCAGTCACCCTCCACTGCAATAAAATTAAATCCCTTGTCTTCTACCAGTTTCCTGGTAATATAATTACGCCAGGTATAATATTCGTGTGTTCCGTGCGATGCTTCACCCAGCATAACAATACGTGAATCGCCAATGCGCTTAAACAGCGGCCCCAAATCATTTTCGTTGCTCAGAGAATAACTCAAATGCTTTATACTGTTAACTATTTCCGCCTCATCAAAATCAGCTTTTTTAGTAAAATAGTGTTTCATCGTTTTTTATTTATCCGTTAAACAGGCAGATTTCACGCTCATTTATACCTATTGCAGATCAGGCAAAAGGAACTTATTAAAGTAACCCCATTTCACTACCCATTCCAATGAGTTAAATCAAGCCATTGTTTGATGCAGATCATAGGAATCGGCAATGAATAAGAATAAATTTAGATAAGTAAAAAATTATCATTATGACACCCGGCACAACCATTACCACCCTGCACAACCTGCTGGATTATGAAGCCAGCAAATTCTCCAGTGCAGAAATTCAGTTAACACATGTGTTACCTGAATGGATCAGCAAAGCCAATTCCGAAATGCTGAAAAATATATTACAGAAATACCTGGATTATATTCATCAGCACCTCGAAAAACTTGAATTAATTATTGAAGAGGAGAATATTATTTCACTTGCACTCACCAATGCAGTAATGCGCACATACATTGAAGAAACCAGGGAAAAGCTGGCGATGTGCACAGATAAAGAAGTAGCAGATGCCTGCTTATTGTCAAGTATTCAAACCATCAATCATTTCAAGATCAGTGCATACGGAACTGCAGCAGCCTTTTCCAATATGCTTGAACTGGAAAAAACAGCAGCTTTCTTTCATGAAGCCGAAATAAGTGAAAAGCAGATTGATGACAGGTTGACACAATTAGCAAAATTTGAAATTAATGCTAAAGCAAAATTTCCGATTTCTTTACCCTGATAAAAAAGTAAAAATGGGTTTCCGTTTTCATCATGATGTACTTATTCCTGCGGGAAAAGTATCCCTTAATGGTGAACTGATAATTCCCAGTACAGCAGAAGGGATTGTAATTTTTTCACATGGTAGTGGCAGCAGCAGGTTCAGTGCACGCAACCGGATGGTAGCAGCCTCTCTTCACGAAAATAATTTCGGAACACTTTTATTTGATTTACTGACAAGAGAAGAAGATGCGAATTATCAAAATCGTTTCGATATTAATCTCTTAACAGAAAGATTATGTGATGCAGTAAAATGGCTGGCGAAACAACCTGCAGCAAAAAACTGCGGTATTGGATTTTTTGGGGCAAGCACAGGAGCTGCTTCTGCATTAAAAGCAGCAGTGAAATTACCTCATATAGATGCAGTGGTTTCAAGAGGTGGCAGACCTGATCTCGCTGGCAGAGACCTTCATAAAGTGAAAGCCCCAACTCTTTTCATTGTTGGCAGTCTCGATTATGAAGTATTGCTGCTCAATGAGGAAGCCTATGAAGAGTTAACCTGTGATAAGAAGTTTGAAATAGTGGAAGGCGCTACACACCTGTTTGAAGAACCCGGTAAAATGGAAATCGTATCAGGATTTGCAGCAGATTGGTTTGAAAAATATCTGCATACAGTAAATGCATAACCATTAATTGTAACATTATGATTTACTTTAAAAACAGGATAGATGCCGGATTACAGTTATCGGCCAAATTGAGAGGATTTCAGAACGATCCTGCGATCGTTTTAGCCGTACCAAGAGGTGGTGTACCCGTTGCTTTTGCTGTGGCCAGAGAATTGGGATTTCCGCTGGAACTTATTCTTACAAAAAAATTGGACACCCCATGAATAAAGAATATGCTATTGGGGCAGCAAGTATTAACGACTATTTTATTGTGCCACATGCAGATGTTTCAGATGAGTATCTCCACACAGAAATAGAACAGGTACAAACCAAGCTCAAAGAAATGTATGTAAAATTCATGGGCAACGAAAAACCGGAAGACCTGAAAGGAAAAACCGTTATTGTAATTGATGATGGTATTGCTACAGGCAACACTTTACTGGCTACTGTAAATGTGCTGCGTAAAAGTAAACCGGCAAAAATCATCATAGCTGCACCTGTTGCAACAGCTAATTCTGTTCAAAAACTTTCGCACCACGCTGACCAGGTAATAGCTGTAATAATCCCGGGAGAATTTTATGGTGTGGGTGCTTTTTATGAAGATTTTGAGCAGGTAAACGATGAGGAAGTAAAATACTATCTCGAAAAATTACGGGAATGGAAAAAAGCCGGTTAATAAACCCGCAAACAGGAAACAGGAATTTCTCAGCTCTTTAAATGGAACCTTTATGAAAAAGATAAACTTCATTGCTGTAATTCTCATTGCCATACTAATGAGTTGTACCACTACAAAAATTACCAGCACGTGGAAAGCAAATAATGTTGTTCCCAAACATTATAATAAAATACTTGTATTGGGTCTTATCAGGGATGCGGACAGGAGCCTTCAGGAAAAAATGGAAACACACCTGGTAAACGATCTGAAAGATATGGGATATAACGCCGTGAGTTCGCTGAGCGAATACGGGCCAAAAGCATTTGCTGATATGGAAGAAGCCGCAGCTATTTCAAAATTAAAGAAAGCGGAATTGAAGCGGTGATCACCATTGTACTACTTGACAAACAGAAAGAAAAAAATTATGTACCCGGACATACTTATTATTCTCCCTATGGTTTTTACTATAACCGTTTTTGGGGCTATTACGGAACCTTGAACCGAAGGATTTATGAACCCGGATATTATGTAACTGATACCAGGTATTTCTGGGAAAGTAATTTTTATGATATGAGTCAGCAAACACTGGTTTACTCAGTACAAACCCGTTCATTCGATCCTTCCAATTCAGAAAGCCTGGGTCATGAATACGGGCAGTTGATTATTGGTGATATGGTGAAGCATAATGTTTTGCTGAAATAAGCTTAACAAAAAAACAGGAATTGGAAACAAAGCAGGAAACTTGAAACGATTAAAATATTTCAAGTTTCCTGCCTTTACTTGTTCTCCTAATAATAATTGATCAGCACAATATGCAGATAGTTTTCTAAAACTCCTTCATCGGTAAACTCCACATCACCACCATTGGCCAGTACTTTTCCAGTACATCATCTACCGCATCTTTGATAACAGAAAACTGATTGGCAGAACCGGTTACGTCATACAGCACATCTTCAACACCTCCACGCTGGGCAGCATACATAAAATTCTTTTCCACTACCAGCAGCTGACCTTTATTCTGCATCGCATCACGCCATACTTCTTTGATACCAACAGCCAGTTTCTTTTTCCCGGCAGCTGCATCAATTTTATTCATCAGTTCTTTCTGTTTTCCTTTTTTCCACTCATCAACAAATGACTGCAGCAATTCTTTCAACTGAGTGATTGTGCTTTCTTCATAATTACCGTGGATATATGCTGCCACTGCTTTTTGATGCTTTGTAATCTGTTTAAACTGCCCCAGCAGTTTTTCAGCGCCCATCACAAATACAGGCAAATGATATTCATTCAGCACAACATCAAGTGAACTGTCAATATGATGAAGAAATTTATAAAGCAGGATTTCTTTACGGTCTGATACATCAGAAAAATTAGCTACCCGTTCCGGTGCTTCATTTTCATATGCATCTATTGTTTCCGGCTGATCAGAAATGATCCGCATAAAATCGCCGTTATTGCCAAAATACATCCGGCTTTCCTTACCGCTCAGCAGCAATACAAGATATTTATGCAGTTGTTTTTTGCTGTATACAAGATCCCGTATTTCAAACGATTCATCAATGATGATCTTTGCTTCCACTGCTACATCCAGGTACAAAACCCTTTCAAACACAGGAGAAACATAAACTGCAATTCCTTTTTTGTTTTTATCCACTTTTACATTTTTAATAACCCCACTCAGCTTTTGCAGTATCAGGGCAGAAATTTCTGCAGGATAATTGTCAATAATTCCTGTTCAACTTTATCCGTTGCAATTTTAAAGGCATATTTCAACTCTGTTTCCAGGTTTATTTTCGGCACAAATGGAATAATAACTGAAACAGAAGGCCTGTAGTGCAGAGCTTCCATTACTTCACGTATTTCGGAATCAATATTTGTGTTCATACAATTTCATTTATTCCCTAAGCTATCCGAATTAATGTTCTTAAACTATGACATTCATCACCGATTCCTTTGATGCTGAACATAAAGAAGCACCAAACGCTTTCAGTACTTTGTAAGAGTAAATGAACCATCCTGAAAATAATCTGAAGCTTTCGATGATCTTTCACAGTATGGCCGATTGCTACAGCTATCTTGGAAAGGAAGAACGCTTTCGTGCCATTGCTTATGAAAATGTGGCTAAAATGCTGCACAATATGACTGAGGATATTACCCTCTATGCAACAGATATCAAAACACTCGACAAACTTGGCGGCATTGGAGAAAGCATTGCAGAAAAAATCATTGAGTACCTGCGTACAGGAAAAATAAAAGCATATGAAAATTTACGGAAACAGGTTCCCTTTGACCTTCTGGAGTTAATGAATATAACCGGGTTTGGTCCGGCTACGCTGAAAAGCCTGCATGAAAATTTACAGATCAGCAGCCGTGATGAACTGATAGATGCAATAAAAAAAGGCAAACTCAAACATATCAAAGGATTTGGTTCTGCCAGAATTGAAAATATGATCAAAGCACTGAAGCTTGGAAAAGACGGGCAGAAAAGGATCTTATTGAAAGATGCAGAAGTAATTGGGAAAACAATCCTCTCGGAATTAAAGAAAATTCCGGAAATCCACAGAGCCGAACTGGCGGGCAGCTTACGCAGGAAGAAAGAAACAATCGGTGATATAGATATTGTAATTACTGCTGATGCAAAAGACCGGAGAAAAATCATCCGTAAATTCATTTCGCTCCCTCTGGTTGAAAGGGTTTTAGCTGCCGGAAGAACAAAAGCCAGCGTACTTATCAAAAAAAAACAGGTGCAGGTTGACATCCGGATTGTTGATGACCGTGAATTCGGAGCTGCTATGTTATACTTTACCGGATCAAAAGAGCACAATATAAAACTTAGAACAATGGCCAGGGAACGTGGCTTCAAAATCAATGAATACGGCATTTTTGACTCAGCAGGGAAATGGCTTGCCGGCAATACAGAAGAGGATATGTACCGGTTTTTAGACCTGCACTACATATCTCCTGAAACAAGGCTTGATAGCGGCGAAATTGAAAAAGCCCGAATTGCCTGAGTTTCAGAATTTTTTTCCTGATTTTGATCATGTCATTAACTGCTGCCTGTCATTTTCATTTATGCCATAAAGTATGAATTTTGAACTCTCAAAAGGCATTATATGAAAAAGATATTATTGGCTTTTGATGGAACTCATTTCTCAACCGGTGCTTTTGAATTTGCCCGGAAGCTAAATGAAATGGAACCTGTACTGGTTACCGGTGCCTTCTTGCCACAGGCACAAGCCGCTAACCTCTGGAGTTATGCTGACGGTATGAGTGGTCCGATGTTTATTCCACTTGTTGAAGGAACAGACACGGAACTGATGAAGGCAAACATTGCAAAGTTTGAAATGCTTTGCCAGAAACATGGAATGGAATACAGGGTGCATGAAGATGATTTTGATTTTGCACTGCCTGAGTTGAAAGAGGAAACAAGATTTGCAGATTTGCTGATTATTGGCAGTGAGGTCTTTTACAAGAATCTGGGCGGTAAGCTCAATGAATACCTGCAGGATGTGTTGCACGGTTCAGAATGCCCGGTGCTGGTTGTACCGGAAACATATGATTTCCCTGAAACAATTATTCTCAGTTATGACGGAACTGGTTCATCAGTATACGCCATTAAACAGTTTGCTTACCTGTTCCCTGAAATGAGCAAAAAGCCAGCCTTGTTGGTTTATGCACGTGAAGATGGAAAGAACGAGTTTCCCAAACAGTCGAACATTGAAGAATTGACTGCAAGGCATTACAGCGACTTAACAATGATGAAGCTGGATATGCCACCAAAGAAATTCTTTGGTACCTGGATGGGCAACAGAAAAGGAGCATTACTGGTTTCCGGAGCATTTGGCCGGTCAGGTGTTTCTCAATTGATTAAAAAAAGCTTTATATCCGATGTAATAGCAGATCATCATCTGCCTGTGTTTATCACACATCGTTAACTTTTGGTTGGTTATTGTTTCAACGGGCTGGTTTTTTAACTGGCCCTTTCTTTTTTCCCAATGATGAGGGTCATGCACCTGCTTTATATGCATCATTGGCCGGAAGCTCCTTTCCTGTTATGTTTATACTGTTTCTTACACTTAATTAAAATGTACTAAGTCATGTATCATTTTATTTCTTACTTCAGACTTCTGTAAACAACAGATTATTCTTCACAATAAAAAACTCATCTCATGAAAAAGAATATGGGTAATACTGACAGAATCATCCGCTTAAGTGTTGCAGGTATCCTGGCACTGCTTTGGTTTCAGAATATGGTTACCGGCACATGGGGTATTGTTATGCTTGCTTTTGCAACAGTATTTGCTGTAACAGGTACTGCAGGCTTTTGTCCGTTGTACACTTTGTTTGGCATCAGCAGCTGCCCGGCAAAAAGAAACTGATACAAAATAAAAGACAAGCTTCCCGTTAGTTTATATGCAAAGAAGAACGTAAATAGCCGTTTATTTAAACAAATTGCCCTGCCATGAAACTGAACAAAGAATGGCATCTGAAAAACCGTATGCCCGAAAAAGCAACTCTTGAGCAACGGATTGCCTGGCATCTTGAACATGCAAAAAATTGCAGTTGCAGAGAAATGTCTGAGAAGCTGAAAGAAGAAATGAGAAAAAGAAAAATCAAATTCTGAAGAAAATGCTCAAGTATTTGCTGGCCCTGGTTATTGCAATTCATGGGCTGATTCATTTAATAGGCTATGCCAAAACATACGGCTACGGAAATTTTCCTCAGTTAACGAAATCTGTTTCAAAACCCGTTGGCAGCTTGTGGCTAATAGCTGCCATTCATTTTATAACAGTGGCAATTTTTTATATGCTGGGAAAAGAAGGTTGGTGGATGGTTGCCATTCCTGCACTTATTATTTCGCAAACATTGATTTTTATATTTTGGAAAGTTGCAAAAATGGGTACAGTTGCAAACCTGATTATTCTGATACCTTTAATAATTGCCACAGCAAGTTGGCAAATGAAGAGGACTTATACTGCTGAAGTAAAGCAAATGTTGCCGCAACCCGGTTCAGCAAACAATACCATCCTTACACAACAAATGCTTACACCATTGCCACCAGTTGTACAAAAATGGCTCCGCCGATCAGGTGTAGTTGGCAGAGAAAACATACAACAGATTTCTTTGCAACAAACCGGTGAAATGACGACCAAACAAAATGGCAGCTTGATACCGTTTACTGCAGAACAATATTTTACCACAGACAAACCTTCATTTAACTGGCGAACAACGATTCGTCCATCTCCCGTTCTGCTGATGACTGGAAGAGATAAATATGAAAATGGCAAAGGCCATATGCTCATCAAGGCTTACAGCCTGTTCCCTGTTGTTAATGCAAAGGGAAAAGAAATTGACCAGGGATCAATGCTCAGGTACCTGGCAGAAATATGCTGGTTTCCTTCCGCAGCATTAAGCAAGCATATTCATTGGGAAGCTGTTGATTCTGTTTCAGCAAAAGCAACTATGAGTTATGGCGGCATCACAGCATCTGGTGTATTTATCTTTAACAATGATGGCGACATGCTGAGTTTTGAAGCTGACCGTTATTATGTTGCCAATAAAAATACGAGATTGGAAAAATGGCTCATCAGCTGCAAAAGCTATACAGTATTTAATGACATTCGTATTCCATCGCAATGTGAAGTAACATGGAAATTAAAGGCCGGTGATTATACATGGCTGAAAGTTACCATCACAGGCATTGTGTATAATAAGGATGTTCCTGAAAAAAAGTAAGACTGTAACAATTGAACGTATTGCAACAGAATGAATCAGTAACTTAGCAATGTATGGATTCAATTACCCACATAGCCATCGGCGCCTGCGTTGGTGAAGCATTTTTTGAAAAAGGTTTCGGAAAAAAAGCAATGCTCTGGGGAGCGTTGGCTCAAAGCATTCCTGATATTGATTTTATTTCATCCATCTGGATGAACACTTCCGAAGACCTGCTGGCCCACCGTGGTTTTACACATTCCATTTTATTTGCACTGCTCATTGTTCCTGTGTTTGCAATGACGGCCGACAGAATTCACAGGCCACATAATATCTCCTTCAAAAAATGGATTCTCTTTTTTGCAGCAGAAGTTTTTCTTCATTTATTCCTTGATGTATTTAATAAATATGGTATCGGCTGGCTAGAACAATTCACCCATCAAAGATTTTCCTTCAACACAATTTATGTAGCCGATATTTTCTTTTCTATCTGGCCGGGTATTGCACTGCTGATGCTGGCTACCCTTCATCGTTTCAATCGCACAAGAAAGTTCTGGTGGAAGTTTGGCCTGTTTCTTCCTCTTATTTATCTCGGCTATTGCAGCTTCAATAAAATAAACATCAACCGTGAGGTGAAAGAAATCTTTGCCAAACAGCATATTGCACATGCCAGGTATTTCACCACTCCTACTCCGCTTAACAACTGGTTATGGTTTGTAGTGGCTGGAAATGATACAGGATATTATGTTGGCTTCCGTTCTGTTTTTGATTCAAAGCCAACTATGAGTTTTGAATACTTTCCCAGAAATGATTCTTTGCTGAAACCTGTTAGTGATCATGAAGACCTGCAAAAACTTATCCGTTTTTCACAACAGTTTTATACAGTTGAAAATGGAATGATACACTGGTGTTCAATGATCTGCGGTTTGGACAAATCCTTGGCTGGCAAAATCCAAGAGAACGGTTTGTATTTCATTACTTCCTTCAGCATCCTGATGAGAATAAACTGGTTGTGCAGCGTGGCCGCTTTACCGGCTGGGATTGGGATGCAGCAAAATTTCTGTTCAACCGTATTAAAGGGAATTAGTTACGCTGTTTAAAATAAAAGGTAAACAGGTAAAATACAAACCTGATCATTTCATAACAGAACTTTTGCCATACACGTTTAATGAATGTATTGTGAAGCTCAAACTCTTTTTCGGTAATGAGTTTACAATCAGCAGCAATAATTTCTTCCAGTGTTTGCTCTACCTGTTTTGCAAAAGAACTGTTCTGTACATCAAGGTTCAATTCAACACTTGCATAGGCACTGATATTATTTACATTGTATGAACCAACCGTTACAAACTTCGAATCATAAGTACTTAATTTGCCATGCAGAATATTTGGCTGATACTCGTATAGTTCTATATTGTTTTTAAACATCCATCTGTATAAATACCGCTCCGCATGTTTGGCTGTAGCTACATCACTTGGTCCTGCAGCAATCACTTTTATCTTCACTCCTCTCTTTACAGCATTCGCCATATTTTTCCTGAATGGTCTTCCCGGTAAGAAATAACTTGACATCATGGTGATATGCGACTCAGCTTTCGTAAACATTTCCGAAATAACTTCTGCTGATCTGGTTTTACCTCTACCCAATCGTTACGCCCCTCACCCTTACCAAGCATTCATTTGAATGTGTTTTTACAACTTCATCTTCATTCAGCACCTGGTATTTCTTTTCCCCAACCCGATTTATTCCAGCAATCTACACAGAGATTGAACAGCTCTGCACTTACTTCACCCTCACTGTACAATGCCCAATCAAGCCATGCCTTTTCGCCGGGCATATCATTATATCGATTGCTGATATTAACACCACCAACCAGGCTATGCATTGCATCTGTTACAACTAACTTATGATGAAGTCTCCGTCCAAAATAAAAATAGGGGCTTCTGAAAATGGGTTCAAACCAGCGAAAAAAAACACCGCTGCTCTTTAACTGGTGAATAAATTCTTTGCTGAGATCCTGGGATGCATATCCATCGAGCAACAGGTACACCTTCACTCCTTTTTGTGCTGCTTTTATCAATGCCGTAGCTACCTGTTTACCGGTTTCATCCTCTTCAAAAATATAGGTTTGTAAATGGATGCTTTGCTGAGCTTTATCAATCAACTCAAGTAATAGTGAAAAATATTCGCTTCCTCCACGTATAAGCTGAACCCTGTTGTGAGAGCTGTAAGCTGAAGAAACAAAAAGTTGTTTACCGGATGACATTCATCTCAAGTTAACATTTATCTTTTTTCAAACCGTCCTGATTTTTCTTTGATCTTTATCCTGTACACAATGGGTTTAATTCGTTCTGCATCGCTGATTTCACTTTCTACATGATGCTCGTGGGTATGAACAGTAGAACTGGTTTTCATTGGAAATACACGGTTATACAAAATATGCCTGGCTTTTTCAGCTTCTTCTCCGGTTAGCTCTTCAAATACGCCCAGAACAATAACGCTTTGCCAGTTAGCCATATCTGTCATCTGATCCACCTCAAAACAAACATTCGGATTTTTTCGCAACACATCCAGTTTCATTCCTTCTTTTGTTTGCCCATAAATATATGAACCATCAAAGGTGTAGGTTAAAGGAACTAAATAAGGCTGATCACCTGCACTGCAGGCAAGTCTTCCGATAACCTGGCTCGAAAGCAGGTTATTCATCTGATGTTCATCTAAGTGACCAAGCATAATACAGGATTAATATGGTGAGCAATTGAAGTAATCTAAGCTAACCAGATAGCAAGACAATTATGCTGATGTTCATCAACCCACGGGTTGACCTTACTCATTGCAATTGAAAGAGTATACTATTAACTTCAACACATGAACACATTTGAATCACATATACACGGTAATAAACCAGTGATTATTGACTTCTTTGCAGAATGGTGCGGCCCCTGTAAAATGATGACTCCTGTGTTACAGGAAGTAAAAGCAAAAATTGGTGATCGTGTAACAATTCTGAAAATGGATATTGATAAAAATCCGGGATTTGCCCATCAATATCATATCCAGGCTGTTCCCACTTTACTGATGATAAAAAAAGGGCATGTTATCTGGCGAAAGAGCGGCGTAGTTCCGGCTCATGAAATTTTACAGCATCTCGATTCAGTCATGAGCTGACAAAACCTGCAAATGAAATAAAAGCCGGACAATTCCGGCTTTTATTATATCAGTACTTGAATAAATTTATATGAACCTTCAATTCGATATATGGAAAATGCTGGCCGGGGTTGCTGTTTTTTTATTAGGGATGAATTTTATAGAAAAATCACTGAAACAAATTGCCGGACGTTCATTTAAACTTTTTCTCAAAAAACAAACTTCACATAAACTAAGAGCAATTGGCGGAGGAGCAGTTGTAACAGCATTGCTGCAAAGCAGCAGTATTGTAAACCTGATGATCCTTGCTTTTGTCGGCAGTGGTGTACTACAGATGCAAAATGCGTTAGCTGTCATGCTGGGCAGTAATATCGGCACAACTTTAACCAGCTGGATTGTGGCAACAGCAGGTTTTCAGCTTAACATTGAAAGTTTTGCCTTACCCGTTACAGGAGTTGCGGGATTAACCATGATGCTGTCCGGTAAGCAAAGCCGGCTGCATAATTTCAGCCAGTTCCTGTTTGGTTTCAGTTTTCTTTTTGTGGGATTGAATTATATGAAAGATGCGGTGGAAGCATTGGTGAAGGAAGTTGACCTTTCGCAGTTTAATCAATACCCCTTATTTATTTTTTTGCTAATTGGCATTGCAGTAACATCATTGATACAATCCAGCTCGGCAACAATGGCCATAATACTTTCAGCATTATACGTCAATGCTATTGGCCTCTTACCTGCCATGGCCATTGCACTGGGCTCTGAAATTGGCACCACTGTTAAATTGCTGATTGCGTCATCAGGAGGGCTTCCCGCCAAAAAAAGAGTTGCATGGGGAAATTTTCTCATCAACAGTATTACATCAGTCCTTTTTTTTTTTGTGCTGAAACCAATTCATCTGTTCATTACAGAAACCGCTTCCTTAACTGATCCCGTTATAGCAATTGTCGTCTTCCAGACATTTGCCAACTTTTTTGGTATCCTTTTATTTTATCCTTTTCTGGGAGTATTTGGAAACTTTTTGGAAAAAAGATTTACCAGGGAAAAAGATGACACATTATTCATTCATAAGGTAAAACTGTCTGAGCCGGAGCTGGCAATGGCAGCCATGGAAAAAGAAACTACAGGTTTTATCTATATCGTTACTCAGTTTAGCCTGCAGGTATTTAACCTGCAGAACGATTTTTAGCAAAGGAATATGTACACATATCAGTTTTCTGAAAATGAATACTGCAGAAAATATGAGTACATCAAACATGTTCATGGCGAAATTTACTCCGCCTTTTATGTTCACCTGCAAACAGCCGACTGGCAGGAAGCGGACATTAAACACCTCAACAGACTTGTATCAGCTGTAAGAAATGGCATGTATGCAGCAAAAAACATGAAAGATGCCATGCATGATGTTGAACTGTTACGCAACTCCTCAAATGACATTAAATTTTCTGTATTCCGGGAAACCAGCGAAAAAACAAAACTGTTTTATGAAGAATTATTAGCTCTGCTTCTTCAAAAAGACGGAATGCCGCTTTTCAACAAACTGGCGGCATTGTACAAAGAGGTGATACAGAGGTATACGGAAGAGTTGAATCAGCTTTACAAAAAACATGTTTTACAAAACCTGAGTGAAACAGAGATTTCCACTATTATCAATTACAACAGAGAATTATACTCTTCTTACAAATCAATTATACTGGCTGCAAAAGATGTTTTACTCACAGAAAATGAAGCAGAATCTTTTGATGAGCTGCCGGGCAGCATCAGGTAAATATGATGTTAAAAAAGTTATATCAAAAACAATCGTGGCTGTTTCTGACATTAATCATTGTTTACCGGTGTTATGTTGAATTAACTTTATAATTGTACTTCCTGTTGCAGCTGTTACATAATTTTATTAAATGCTGGGCAAACTAAACAACGAAGAGATTGAAGAGTTGCTGCAAAACAACAACATGGGCCGTATAGGTTGCAGCAGCGGCAGGAAAACATATGTTGTTCCTGTTAATTATGTGTACGATGGGAAAAGCATTATTGCCCACTCCGTTGAAGGAATGAAAATAAAATGAT